>JBBDWJ010000157.1:0-619 GCA_040902925.1 Bryobacterales bacterium
CCGTGAACGGGCCTGCCAGACCCAACCCTGCCGCCACTTGGAGTTTGCCCGTTGTTGTGGTTCCCAAAAGGCCAAACTCCAGGCACAGGCAGGATTGCCTGTGCCACCCAAAGCCGCATACGATCAAAGTTTCCCCTGATGTCTCTCCGCAATGGTTGGAAAATCGCTCTGCTGATATGGCTCGCGATTGTATTGCTCTCTTCGACCCGGGAAGTCGGCTCGCTGGGAGCGGCCGTGTTCAGCCGCTATCTGCGCGACTTGGCGCGCCCGTTGGGGATCCACAGCCACGAAGCGCAAAAGCTGTTGCACGTCGTGTTGTTCGCGGTACTCGGCTGGCTGCTGGCCGCAACGCGCCTGCCGCCCCGTTCGCCCTGGCTGCGCGGCCTGGTCTGGTCGTTTGGAGTCGGAGCGGTCACCGAGCTCATTCAGCTCGCGGTGCGCGGGCGGCATCCCTTGTTCAGCGACGTGATCCTCAATGGCGTCACGGGCACGCTGGGATGCTGGCTGGCGCTATGGTGGTCCAACCGCCGCCAAACACTCGAACCGGACGAATCCAACTAAAGGCTTTTAGAACTCTCGATCGTCCTCGTGGCGCAAGCTCTCAGCATGCAGCGCCGAC
>JBBDWJ010000157.1:629-12745 GCA_040902925.1 Bryobacterales bacterium
GCAAGGCCAATCACATCCGCGCAGGCCAGGGAACCAAACGAGCCAGAAAATCGCACCCGAGAATCTCATTCAATCCCAGCTTTGGCGCCGAGCAGAGGCTCGCCGCTGCAAGCTGAGAGCTTGCGCCACAACGCCCGGCGCTCGGATAGCTGTCAGGGCTGCGGCTCTTCCACCTTCAGGATCTGACCGGCCTTGGGCTTGCTGATGGTCTGCTCGACGCCGCTTGGCCACTTGATTTGGATTTGCTCGACGACTCCGCCGCTGCCGAGGCCGAAAAACACGCGCCGGTCGTTGGACGCTAGATAGCTCGCCGTGCTGCTCGCGACGGCGTACTGCTTCTTGCCTCCTGGCTGCGTTAGCGTGACCCTTGCGCCCAGTCCATCGCGGTTGCTGCGCGTGCCTCGCAGGTCGAGGCCGATCCAGGCGTTCGCGTTCCCGCCGTCGTTGCGCAGCAGGTGCAGCGGCCCATCGGAGGTCATCACGGCTACATCGATGTCGCCGTCATTGTCATAGTCGCCAAACGCCGCGCCGCGCGCCGCCATGGCCTTTTCGAATACCGGCCCGGCTTTCGAGGAAACGTCGGCGAACTTCCCGGCGGCGAATTTCAGCAGCAGCGGCTTCTGCTTGTAGCTGACGTTGGGCTGCGTCAGCTCGATGTTGTCCATCACGTGGCTGTTGGCGAGAAACACGTCCTTGACGCCATCGTTGTCGTAGTCAAAGACGCGCATCCCCCAGCCGCTATAAAGCTGCGTGATCTCGGAAAGGTTCGACCGGAAGCTTTCGTAGTTGAACATCTCCTTGCCGGTGTTATGAAAGAAAGCGAACGACTGATGGGGAAGCGCCGTCGTGAGAATGTCGGGCAACCCGTCGTTGTCGATATCGGCGAAATCGGTGCCCATGCCGGCAAACGTCTCGCCGTCTTCGGTATAGGCCGCGCCGGCGACGAGAGCCACTTCGTCAAAGGCGCCGCCGCCGTTGTTCTGGAACAGAAACTGGGCGTGCGAATCGTTGGCGACAGAGATATCGAGGAACCCGTCGCCGTTGAAATCATTGACCGCGACGCCGAGCGCTTTACCTTCGCTGCCGGCGATGCCGCTCGACTCGCTGACGTCGCGGAACGTGCCATCGCCGTTGTTGCGAAACAGGTAGTTCGCAATCGGCGGAAACTCGTCCGGATGGCAATAGGCGCGGCCTCCCGGCGTTTTGGTGCCGCAATATCTCGCGCCCGTCTCGAAGTTCCAACGCAGGTAGCGGCTGATGAACAGATCGAGCCGGCCGTCATTGTCGTAGTCGAGAAACGCCGCGCTGGTGGTCCATCCTTCGGTCAGCAGGTTTGCTTGCCGGGTGACATCCCGGAATGTGCCGTCGCCGTTGTTGCGATAAAGATGCGCGCCGCCGTAGCTTGTGACCAGCAGGTCGGTGAACCCGTCGTTGTCATAGTCGGCCGCGGCCACGCCCATGCCGTAGCCTTCGCCCCGCAGGCCCGACTTCTCGGTGACATCGCTGAAAGTGCCGTCGTGGTTGTTGCGGTAGAGCCGGTTCCAGAACTTGGGATCCGTCTTGTCGAGCTTCACGCCATCGGGCTGCGGATCGCTGAGCCGGGCGCCGTTGACGCAATAGATATCCAGCCAGCCGTCGTTGTCGTAATCCAGAAAGCCGACTCCGCCCGAGACGGTTTCAATCAGATATTTCAGGGAGGTAGCCGAGTTGACGTGCCGGAAACCGATGCCGGCCTCGGCGGTGACATCGACGAACCGGGCGCTCGTATCCGCCGAATACAACGCGGGGGAATACAACGCAGAGCAGAGGACCAGCGCGGAGCAAACGAAGACCGCCCTTTGCAATCGAGCCACGCGGGCCATAAACGAGGGCAATGCGAGACAGCTTCTCAAAAGCAATTGCGTCGCCGGCCGCGGCGATTGCCTCCCGTGCCGCAGCGCTCGCATCCCGTGCCGCAGCGCTCGCATCCCGTGCCGCAGCGATCGCATCGCCTGCCGCGAAGCCCGGCCCAAGCGGCGTCGCGCGCCCAGGCGGGTAACGCGAGAATGGCGCACATCGCGAGAACGAGGAAATGCCATCGTGGGGTCTGCTGCACGGCAGCGATCCAGCAGCGCTCACACGAGTCTAGCAATTGCGGTGGAGGTGGTAAGGGCACGGCGGATGGTGACGCCGTGCCCTTCTGGCGGAAGTGCGGGTGGGTGATGCGAGGGGAAAGCCACGATTCCGGCGGCTGGACGGTAAGCCGCTTAAACAGCGCCGAGCTGGATGTCGACGCCTGGAACCGTGGGGTGCGGCCGCCAGTCGCTTGCCGAAACAGGCACGCGCCAATGGCGAACACAATTACCCACAATCGGCAGGCAGCGTAGCAGGCCGGCCTGCGTGGGCGTAAGTCGTACGCGGATTTCGAACTCGAACGGCCCCTGGCCCGTTTCACGACCAGACCTGCTTCCCGAACCAACCGGCACGGGCGCGGCGACCGGTTTCGCTGTCGTGTGGCTTGTGGTGCGCATTCGAATCCTCTCCTTACGTTTTCGTTAGCGTTCTCGTGCGGGCCTTCTCGTACGGCCTTCCGAGCGCTCAATCAGCGTTCCGATTGCCTGGCGGCGCTTTTACCGCCGCCCATTCTTCTGTTCCCTCGACCTGGCGATCGAAGCAGCCAGGCGGGTCAGGCTCGGCTCGCGGCGCTGCCCCTTGGCGTCACGGGCTGGCGTACGCAGGCGGCGGCTGATTTCAATCGCGAGCATCCAGCTCAGCGGCGCCAACATCGAGACCAACAAATAGGCCATCGCCACCTGCTGCAAAGTGGCGGACGCAGCGCCGTCGAACCCCCCGAACCAACTTCCGAAATGCATGACGATCCCCCCTTATCGACTCACTTATCGGCTAACTTGGCCGAGCCTTGCGTGCAGCGCCCGACCCAGGCGCCGCCGGTCTCCAACAGCAGCGCGGCGCCGAATCTCTGGAACGACCCCGCCAAAGGGTTCCAGCAGCGCCGGCCGGTAAAGCCCTAGAACGTGCCGGCAAAGCCCTAGAACGTGATCGAGCGGCAGGCTTCGACCGCAACGCAAGCGCCTCCTACCTGGCGGCAGGTTTGAGTCTGGGCCAGCAGGTTTACCGTGGTGGCAGCGGCCGGCCACGGTATGAACGAGGCCGCGCTCGATAGCGATCTGCTGCTGCCCAGAAAATTCGCCGCGGCTAAGCCACTCAGGCAGTTGTTGATGCCAGACCAGCGTTTGCCCCCGAACCTGTATATGGTTCGCCGCGGCGCAGGAAAAGAGAGCGGCACTATCACAGAAACTGTTGCTCTCGTGCGCGGGATGGATGTGATCGAACTTCATCACATTCTCGGGGGTCAACGTGCTGAATTCGTGGGAGACGGCAGAGCGATAGACGCTGCCGGCGGCTAGAAAACCCGGCTCCACCGCCGTCCCTACCGCCAGGCCGTGAGGGCCCCCGGTCTGGCGCAACGATGGAGCCGAGCCTTCGCGGCGGGTCTGGCGCAGGGTCCAGGGAGCCGCGGCTTCGTCCCTGCCTCCGCTGTTGGGAGCAGCAAACCTGGTTGTCTGGTTCTCCACTTGCTCACTCCCAACTGCCAGTCCGCTTTCCGGGTACAACGGCCAGCGATCCACAACGCGCTTGCTGCCCGCAACGGAAACCGCCACGAGCAAAAGAACCTGGAAACCTTGGCCGGTGATCTTCATTCCTGTTTCGTTTTGCGATCCTATCCCGGCGACCTGGACCCAGAGTGTGGAGGAATTCATCACCGCGACGTTCGGGCGCCGACAACCACCCGTACGGGTGGTTATTGGTTACCGCTGAGCCTGGAGGTGAGAGCGGGAAGACACCCTCGGCCGTAGCGGTATCCATTTATTCAAACTATTTAGAATCAAGCGTATAACGGCGTAGCATCAAGTTAACCAAGAAGCCGGGGGTGGGCCTGTTTTCCGGGCGCGGGAGCTCTGAGGGGGCCGCCAGCTCAGCAGGACAATTGATTACAATTCGCTCCCGAGGGTGGGTGTGCTTGGGCGGCGAAACGGCCTGGCTGGCAGCCCTGGCCGCGCCGCCCGGCCCCGCCTTGGGGTGGCAAGGCTAGGTTTGCTGAGCGCCCAAGCCGGGAGAACATCCCGGCTACGCCCTTAAATTCCGCTTAAGCAAATTTTTGAGGCAGTGCTACAAGGTTGCACCCATAGAGACATAGAGGCATGGAACTGAAAATAGTTAAGCAAGCAACGGGGTGGCGTCCGCCCGCAACAGCGGGGTGGCGGAAGGGTGCCGTTCGGGTTCTGCCTCTTCCCAGGATGCCCGCGAACACGAACCCACCGCGGCGGGCCCCCAGGATTTTAACGAAAACGAGATGGCGGGTAGCGAAACCACATCGGAGTCTCTGCCGCGGACGCAATCGGGCGAGCAGGCGGGGCAGCTCGAAAGACCAGCCGAGGACGCCAGCGTCCTGAATCGGGCCGGATCGCGGTCCAGCACCAGCGAGGGCGTTGCCGCGCGCGCGGAAGCGGCAGCCACGCTGCAACATACGCTGTTGAGGCGCGCGTCGGCCGGGAGCGGCGCCACGGGGCAGCCTCTGCCCACGCTCGTTGTGCAATTCGACGAAGAGCAGCGCGTCCGCGCGGCTAACGAGTCGACGGAACGATGGTTCGGCAAGCCCGAAAGCGCCCTACTACAGCAAACGCTGGAGGGTTTGCTCGGCGAAGAATTCCAGAGCAGGCTGAGTCCTTTTGTCGAGCAGGTGCTGTCCGGGAAAGCCGTAGCCTTCGAAGCCGAAGGTCCGGCGGCGTTTGCCGGTTCGCGGCTGCTGAAACAGCAGCTCATACCGCTGAGAGACTCCCAGAACCGGGTTGGAGGCTTCTGCGCCATCTTCGAGGACGTCGCCGTAACGATTCCATCGTCCGACTCCCAGTTGCAATCCGCGCTGAGCGCGGGAGCCGTGGGCGCCTGGAGCTGGGACCTGGACAAAAACGTCATCAACTGCGACGAGCACATGTGGCGGATGTTCGACGGCGCGGCCGAGGACTCGGGACGTTTTCTTGACAGCGTCCATCCCGAAGACCGCCGCCGCGTCTCGCAGGCCATGACCCGCTCGATCACCGAAGGAACGCACGAAGTGGTCTACCGCGTGGTCTCCGAAGACCGCCCGCCGCGGCACGTCGCATCGCGGGGTTCGGCGGTCGAAACCCGCGACGGACGAACCGTGCGCGTGGCCGGCGTGTGCTTCGACATCACGCACCGCATGCGGACCGAGGAAGAACTGCGGCGGCTCAACGCCACTCTCGAGTACCAGCGGGCGACGGCGCTGAGCCTGATGCGCGATGCCGAAGAGGAAATGTTTCGCGCGGCGCACGCCCGCGAGGATGTGCGGCGGCATCAGCAGTTTCTCGATTCCATTGTCGAGAACATCCCTAGCATGGTCTTCGTCAAGGATGCCGAAGAGCTGCGCTTCCTGCACGCCAACAAAGCAACCGAGCAACTGTTAGGGCTTTCTCGCGATGAGCTGATCGGCAAGAGGGAATTCGACCTGCTCCCCGAGGAACAGGCCGTGGCGGTGACGCGAGTGGAGCAAGAGGTCATTCGCTCCAAGCAGGAAATCAGCATCCCCGAGCAGATCGTCGAAACCGCCGACCAGGGAAGACGCATTCTGCACACGCGCAAGCTGCCGATTCTCGACGACGAAGGCAATCCGCGCTACTTGCTGGCTATCTCCGAAGACATCACCGACCGCAAGCTTGCCGAGGAAGCATTGGCCAAAGAGCGCAGCCTGCTGCGAACAGTCATCGACAACCTGCCGGATTACATCTTCGCCAAAGACACGCAAACCCGGTTCATCTTGAACAACCGCGCGCACGCCCAGTTCGTCGGGGCGCACTTCGCCGCCGACGTGCTCGGCAAGTCGGACCAAGACTTCATGCCGCACGACGCCGCGGCGCGCTGCCTGGAAGACGATCACAGGGTGTTGCACGGTGGCGAGCAGATGCTTGGCAAGGAAGAGCCGGTTCTCGACCGCTCGGGGGCTTGGCGGTGGCTGTCCACGACCAAAGTTCCCCTCAAGAGGCCGGACGGCAAGGTGATCGGGCTGGTTGGATTGAGCCGCGATATCACCGAGCACAAGAAAGCAGCCGAGCGGATGGAGCGCATGATGGGCGAGCTGGCGAGGTCGAACGGCGAGCTCGAGCAGTTCGCCTACGTGGCCTCGCACGATCTGCAGGAGCCGCTGCGCAAGATCCAAGCTTTCAGCAGCCGGTTGCGCGACCGCTGGGGAGAGCAACTGGGCGAGCAGGGCGCCGACTATTTGAACCGCGTGGAAAACGCCGCCGCCCGCATGCAGATTCTGATCGAAGACCTGCTGTCGTACTCGCGCGTCACCAGCAAGGCCAAGCCTTTCGTGCCGGTGGAACTCGGCGAAGTAGTTGTGGGTGTGCTGAGCGACCTGGAGGCGCGTATCGAGCGTCTCAACGCCAAGGTCGAAGTCGGCGAACTGCCCCGCGTCGCCGCCGACCCGACTCAGATGCGGCAACTGCTGCAGAATCTCATCGGCAACGCGCTCAAGTTCCATCGCAAGGACAGTACGCCGGTGGTACGCATACGCGCCGAGATGCCGAGCGAAACCGGCTCGGGCTCGGAGCCGGCGGCGGACGGAGTCTGCCAGCTCTTTGTGGAAGACAACGGAATCGGCTTCGAGCCGAAGCACGCTGTCAAGATATTCCAGGTGTTCCAGCGGCTCCACAGCCGGCAGGAATATCAGGGCAGCGGGATCGGCCTGGCGGTGTGCAAAAAGATCGTTGACCGCCACGGCGGCACGATCGAAGCCCGCAGCGCGCCAGGCGAAGGGGCCACGTTCGTCGTCTCTCTGCCTCTCAAACAGGCAGAAGAGGCCGGAGGCTCGGACGGGGAGGCTGAACCGTCCTAACGAGGGCGGCTGCCGGACCCGACGGGGAAACCAACCGCAGGGTTCCTTGGAAAGGAATGCACCACTTGATGCCCGACGGAAAGCAACCCGTTATCGTCTGTGCAGACGACGACGCTGACGACCGGATGCTCGTGCAAGACGCTTTTGAGGAAGCGGGAATGAGCGAGCTGCTGAGGTTTGTCGAAGACGGTGAACAACTCATCGACTACCTCATGCACAGGAATGGGTTTACGCCCCAAAACGCGCCCCGGCCCGACGTCATCCTGCTCGATCTGAACATGCCGCGCAAGGATGGCCGCGAGGCGTTGGGTGAGATCAAACAACATGCGGACCTTCGCCGGATCCCCGTCGTGATTCTTACGACTTCGAAAGCAATCGAGGACGTCAGCAGAAGTTACGACTTGGGTGCAAGCGGATTCATTACTAAGCCCGTAAGCTACGAAGGACTCGTTGATGCTGCAAGAATACTCCGAAAGTACTGGTTTGAAGTTGCAGAACTGCCTTGCTTCCGGAATGGCTCCTGACCCTCAGGCTAGCCCGGTCACGGTTCTGCTTGTCGAGGATGACGAGGACGACTACCTCATCACCCGCGACCTGCTTTCCGATGTCGAGGGCGTCGCCTATGAGATGACGTGGGTCAACAACTACGACCAGGGCCTGGCGGAAATGAAGCGCCAAGTGCACGACATCTACCTGGTCGATTTCCGGCTGGCCGGCTGCGATGGACTCGATCTGATCCGCGAAGCCCGCGCCGCCGATTGCACCGGGCCGATCATTCTTCTCACCGGTCAGGGCGACCGCCAGACCGATATCAAGGCGATGCGCGCGGGTGCATCCGATTTCATCACCAAGGGACGCATCGACAGCAGCCAGCTGGAGCGCTCCATCCGCTACGCGATCGAGCAGCACCGCTTGCGCGGAGAGCTGCAGCAGCAGGCCGAGGCCCTGGCGCGCTCCAATGCGGAACTGCAGCAGTTCGCCTACGTCGCCTCGCACGACTTGCAGGAGCCGCTGCGCACCATCTCGAGCTACGTGCAACTGCTCGCCCGCCGCTACAAGAGCCAGCTCGACGACGACGCCAATGAGTTCATTGGTTTCGCCGTCGAAGGCACGCGGCGCATGCAGAACCTGATCAACGATCTATTGAGCCTGTCGCGTGTCGGCACGCGCGGCCGCGAATTGGAGCCGACCGACTGCAATCTGGCGCTGGACGACAGCCTCGCGAACCTGGGAGCCGCGCTGCGCGAAAGCGGCGCCGAAATCACCCGCGACCCGCTCCCCGTCGTCATGGCGGATAAGCCTCAGCTAACGCAACTGTTCCAGAACCTGGTGGGCAACGCCATCAAGTTTCAAAGCGGGGACGCTCCCAAGATCCATATCTTCTGCCGGCCGAACGGCAAGGAGTGCGTCGTCGGAGTGCGCGACAACGGCATCGGCATCGATCCACGCCACGCCGAACGCATCTTTCAGGTCTTTCAACGCCTGCACGACCGCGAGAAGTACCCCGGCACCGGCATTGGGCTGGCGATCTGCAAAAAAATCGTTGAGAGGCACGGCGGCCGCATCTGGGTCGAGTCGCAGCCGGGCGAAGGCGCGGCATTCCTGTTCAACCTTTCACAAGCCGAAGGAGCTGAGAAGCAATGACTGAATCAACGAGCAAGCTGGCGGAAATTCTGCTGGTGGAAGACAACCCGGCCGACGTCCGCTTCACGCAGGAAGTGCTCCGCGAGAACCTGATCAACCACGTCTACGTCGCACGGGACGGGGAAGAAGCGCTGGACTTTCTTCACCGCCGCGGCAAGTTCACCAAGGTGCCGAAGCCGGACCTGATCCTGCTCGACCTGAACTTGCCCAAAGTGGATGGCCGCCAGGTACTCGCGGAAGTGCGCGCCACCGAAGAACTGAAAAGTATTCCGGTAGCGATCATGACTTCTTCCCGCGACCACGAAGATATCGTGCGCGCCCAGACGATGCAGGCGACCTGTTATATCACTAAGCCGATCGATCCGGAGGAGTTCCTGAACGCTTTGATGGAATCGGGCGGCAAGTTTCGAGTTGTCGACAGCCGGCCGGTCGAAGACCCCGTCGGATAGGGCGGGGGCAAACGCCGGATCCGGTTGGCCGGTCCCGAGTGCTCACGTCGAGACGAAAGCGCCGGCCGAATCATCGCGCGCTCAAGTAGACGAATGGCAGCGGCACGGCGAACGCCGGGGCGACTCCGTGCGATTGAGGTTTCGCCGTTGCTGAACGGCTAGCGGAACAAGAGGGGGAGCGCGCGAACCAGGGCCCGGAACGGCAACAGCCGGGCACGCTGGGCGCGCGGGTTAAGAACGAATGGCAACGATAGCATCCACCAACGGCGGACCCACGCCAAACATTCTGCTCGTAGAGGACAACCCGGCCGACGCCCGTCTGGCGATCGAAGCGTTCCGCGAGAACCGGCTCGACAACCCGGTACACGTAGTCAACAATGGCGAAGAGGCTGTTGACTATCTCAACGAATGCAAAAAGCAGAAGACCGCGCTGCCGTCGCTGATTCTGCTCGATCTCAACCTGCCGCGCAAAGACGGCCGCGAGGTGCTGGCCGAAATCAAAGCCGATGAAGCGCTCAAGTGCATCCCGGTTGTTGTGCTAACGACCTCGCAATCGGAAGACGACATCCGCACAGTCTATTCCTTAAATGGCAACTGCTACGTCACCAAGAGCCCCGACATCGAGCAGTTCATCGAGACGGTCAGGCTGCTGGGTGAGTTTTGGTTAAAGACCGTGCGCCTGCCGCCGGGTTGAGGATTCCGATCGTCCGTTCTCGGTAAAGCAATTCAGCGGGATTAGGCCTCGTTGCGGGACAGAAGCCCGCTCATCGATCGTAAACCGTTCTTCAACACTGGCCGGCCCCTACGGACTTTGCGGGCGTCGGTAGCGCTTCGACGCCGGAGTTCGACGGCGCCCCTAACGTGGCCTGACACAAGCTGTGCGCGGCCGGATAGCCTTCGCATATCATGAAGAGTTGGAGGTCTTGTGGTCACAATCCCGGTGAAAACACGATTGCGTTCCGACGGGACTCTGGACATCCATGTTCCGACCGGATTGCCGGAGTCCGACGTGGAAGTACTGCTGCTGATTGAGCCAGTGCTGAACCCGGCCGACGTCTGGCCGGAGGGTTTCTTTGAGCGCACCTTTGCAGCTTTTGCAGAGCAAACGCTGGAACGCCTGGCGCAGGGATGCATAGATTCGCGCGAGGCTCTGCGTTGATCTATTTGCTCGATACCAACGCTTGCATCCGATATCTGAACGGCCAATCGCCCGCCATACGAACCACCTCGAAACGGTCGCCCCCAACGCAGTTCGCTTGTGCTCGGTGGTCAAGGCCGAGCTGTATTACGGAGCCGTCAAGAGCAGAGTTCGAGAGAAAACACTTGCAGCGCTGCGACTCTTTATGGATGCTTTTGTGTCCCTTCCATTCGACGATCGGGCAGCGAGGGTCTACGCGGATATTCGCGTCGAACTCGAAGCGCAGGGTACCCCGATTGGTCCAAATGACCTACTGATTGCCGCTATCGCCGTAGCCCACAACGCCACCTTGGTGACCCACAATCGTCGCGAGTTTGAAAGAGTCTCCGACCTCGCGTGCGAGGACTGGGAATCGTAGGGCTTGCCAGCGCGTATGCGGGCAGCCATACACACTGGCGGCCATACGAGAACTCCCGATCCCGCGAGAAATCAGAATTGCCGCCGCGGAATGAAGCCTGCAGCCTCTCTCTAACACGGCACTGCGGCGCTACTCCGCGGGGTTCTGCAAAACCTGTCCATCGGCCAACAGCCGCTCGCGAAGTTTTTCGTATGCCAAATCCTGGACGGCGATCCCTTCATCGATCGCCATCGAAGCGGCGGTCGCGGCGGACTGCCCGAGAATCATGAACACCGGTTCCATGCGAATCGAGCCATAGGAGATGTGCGACGCGGAAAGGCAAACCGGCACCAGCAGATTCACTACTTCTTCCTTCTTTGGAGTCAGCGAACCGTAGGCGATCGTATACGGCTTCTGCGCCCGCACGCCGATGTCACCCTCGTTCTGCGCATGTCCGTCGGGCGTCACATAGCGCTGCACGTTGTGCGAATCCATCGCGTAGGACCCCATGCCCACCGAATCGGGCGCTTCCCGCTCGGCAAGGCACTCCTTTTCGGTCATCACGTATTCACCGGCCATGCGGCGGGATTCGCGCACATAAATCTGGTGCGGCCAGTTTCCGTTGTCCACGAACTCGTCTTTGGCGAGCCCCCATTTCGCCATCTCCGAACGCACGTCGTCGGGAACGCGCGGGTCGTTGACGATGAAATACATCAGGCCTTTCTGGTATTGCTCGTGCTCACGGATGATCTCGCGGCGGCGCTCATAGGTCGCCTCCGGATAGTCGTAATTCATCCCGATGTTGTCGGTCGAAAATGGGCCGTGATTGTTGGTGTCGGTCTTGGCGTTGGGGATCGGATCGAACTTGCCGAATGTTTCGCGCCAGCCGGAGGCGAACACGCGCAGCAACAATTCATACTGCGAGGCGTCATAGCCTTCCGGCGCGGTGAACGGCACGCGGTTGTCGGGAACCTGCGTCAGGGACATGCGGAAGCAGTAGGCCTGAATCCTGTTATCACTCTGGCCGTTCTCGCCCGGCGGGTCCGCGCTGATGCGCGGCAACAGGCCGCTCGAGGGGTCGCCAGGAACCACGTAGGGGTCGATCGGCGACTCGAAATTGTGGCCGTGGTGCCGGGCGTCTTTCTGCACTCCGCCCCAACGCTCGCCGTAGGTATCGGCCGCTTCGCGTCCGACGTTGTAGCTGACGCCGGCCGCCGCCATCAGGTCGCCCTCGTAGGTTGCATCGATGAACTGCTGGCCGCGGTAGGTCTTGCCGTTGAGAGTCGTGATGCTGACGATGCGGCCGTTTTCTTTTTGGACTCCGTTGGCGCGGTCGAGATACTCCTCGCGGAAAACGGGAACGTTGTGCTCGCGAACGAGATCCTCGAAAGCCTGCTCGGCGACGTGCGGTTCAAAAATCCACATCGTGCGGCGCTCCTGGTCGTCGGCCGGAGTTCCCTGCCCGCGGTTGCCGTATTCCTCCCGGCTCTGCCATTTCCAAGCCCCGGGCTCCTGGTAGTGCAGCCAAACGCGATGATAGAACTCGCGCGCCAGCCCGCCGATGACGGCCTT
>JBBDWJ010000157.1:12755-31765 GCA_040902925.1 Bryobacterales bacterium
CCGCCGCTCGAAAGCCCGCCCAAGTGGATGTCGGGCCCGACCAGCACGACGCTGCGGTCCATCCGCGCCGCCTGCACGGCTGCGCTCACGCCGGCGGAGGTCGCGCCATAGACGACGATGTCGTAGGTGGCGGAGTGCTCGTCAACCTGCGGCGCACCGCCGCAGCCAAGCAACGCTCCGAACACGAGAGAGGCCGCCATTCCGGCCGCGATCCGAACGTTAAAGTTTGCCATAATTCGAAACCTGAGCCTACATCTTCGCAGCTTCGTTCGATGCCTTCCAGAAGATCTCCAGGCGGGCAGCAAACAACGCCTCCAATTGGCTTCGATCGGCGACGCGCGCATCGGTTGTGTTCGTGAGCTTCCGTAGTGGATTGCGCGCCAGCCTCGCGCTCCGCGACGAGAAGGTCTCAGAGGCATGCGCCGGCCGGGGCATGGAAGTAAGGTCCCAGCCGGCACATGGCTTCTCTTCACGCTTCTTGCCTGCTCCAGTTCTCACGCCGCCCCAATCGGCCACCAATTCGTTGGTGCGATTTCACACCTCGTTGTCGAAGATATCTAACCAAATTCGAAGGGTCCGGCGTCATTAGCTATTGAAACGGCGGCCGCCGCGAACATTCACGCTGATTAAGGGAGACGACGATGAGATCGTTTTCTGTATGTGTGCTCGCGGCGATGCTGCTGCTTGTCGGCTGGCAATTCGCAGTTCCTGATTCGGTACGGGGAAACGATTCCCCAAAAGCAGAAAAAACAACCTCGGACAGAACAACCTCGACGAACTCTGCTGAGTCGCTTGCCGTGCGGCAAGGCGTCGACTGGCTGGTGTCGGTGCAGGGCGCTGACGGCGGCTGGGGGCAAGACGGCGGAGAAACGTCGTACGTGCGTTCCGCCGAGAACCTGGAAACCAACGGCAACGATGTCGCCAACACGGCCGTAGCCACTCACGCGCTGCTGCGCGCGGGACATACCGCCACGAAGGGCAAGTATCGCGAACCCATGCGGCGCGGCGTGGAATTCATTCTGCGCAACGTCGAATCCAGCCCGCCCGAGGGCTTGGCGATTACTTCGGTCACGGGAACTCAAATCCAACGCAAGCTGGGCCCATACATCGACACGTTTCTGACGTCGATGCTGCTGGCCGAAATCGATGGCGAAATGGGCGACGCGAAGTCCAACCGGCGGGTTCGCGCGGCGCTCGAGAAATGCGTTCGCAAGATCGAAGAGAACCAGCAGCACGACGGAAGCTGGAACATTTCCGGCGGCTGGGCCCCCATTCTGGGAACTTCGATGGCGTCGCGCAGCCTGTTCCTCGCCGATAAGAAAGGCGTCGAGGTCGAGACGACGGTGATGGCCAAGGTCGATGAATACACGAAAGACAGCGCCCGGTTTGGAGCTGAGGGATTTCGATCGGGCCCATCCGACGCAGGCCGCTACGGGGGTGGAGTTGCCGGTGGAGTTGGCGGTGGGGTCGCGGGTGGAGTCATCGGTGGAATCCCCGGCGGCGCTGCCGGTACCGTTACGATCGAAGTCAGCGCCGTAGCCACTGAAGCGGCCGCTTCCTCGGCGGGAGTTGCTCTCTACAAGGGCGCGCAAGTCATCGAGCAATTGAGCCGCACCGAAGCGGACCGCGAGAAGAACGCATTCGAGATCGCGGCCGTTACCGAATCCCTCGACAACGCCAACTTCACGAGCGGTTTCGGCTCCATGGGCGGCGAGGAGTTTTTCTCATACCTCAATATCAGCGACAGCCTGCATCGGAGCGGCGGCGAGCCATGGAACAAGTGGAACACCGACATCAAGACCAAACTCGTCAAGCTGCAGAATGAAGAAGGCAGTTGGGCGGGACACCATTGCATCACGGGCCGCGTTGCGGTCACCAGCGCGGCTGTTCTGACGCTGCTGGTCGAAAACAGCGACGTTAGCAAGCACTAGAGAGGGCACTCGTGCTTTTGGCAGGCAGCAGATTTTCTACCGGGCGTGCATGGCTGGCCGTCCTCCTCTGGTTAGCCGGGGCCGCTTGTTCGATGGAGGCCAAGCGGCCCCCCGCCCCGGCAAACCCGCAATCCGCCGCCGAAGAATCTCTTCATCGAGGCGCACAGTATCTATGGAGCCGTCAGGCGGAAGACGGCGGCTGGCATAGCAAGACGTATGGACTGCTCCGCTCGGGGCAGTCGCTAACGCCTTTCGTTCTGGAAGCATTGCTTGAGGTGCCCGACGATGTTTTTCCCGCGCCAAAGGATCAGATGAATCGCGCCATTGAGTTCATCCGCCGGAATACGGATGCATCCGGCGCGGTGGGCATGATGGACCACGGTTTGCCCGACTATCCCAACTACGCAACAGCGCTTGCGGTGAAAGCGTTGTCGCGCGCCGGCCACACCAACGCGCGGGGGGATATCGAACGCATGGCCGCGTATCTGCGCAGCCGTCAGTTTTCAGAAGAGCACGGCTGGCGGCCGGACGACGCGACCTATGGGGCGTGGGGCATGGGCGGCGAGATTCGCACGCCTCCGAACCCCGGCCACGTCGATTTGTCGATGACGCGGCACGTAATCGAGGCGCTCGCCGAAGCGGGAGTTGATCGCAATAATCCGGTGTTCCAGAGGGCGAAAGTATTCGTCGAGCGATGCCAGAATTACGATCCCGCGCACGCCGAGCGCGGTGACGGGGGATTCTACTTTTCGACGGTGGTGCTCGATGCGAACAAGGCCGGCAGCGAAGGCGAGCGCTATCGCAGCTATGGCACGGCAACGGCCGATGGTCTGCTGGCTCTGCTCGCGCTCGGCTATTCTCCCGATGACCAACGCGTTCGGGCGGCGGCGCGATGGCTGGCCGCCCACCATCGGGCGGATGGCGCGCCGGGTTTTGTGGGCGAAGCCTACGAACGTTGGACGGCGGGGTTGTGGTTCTACTACGCGGCTTCGAGCAGCAGCGCGATGGAGAAGTTGCAAATCGCCGGTGTGGCGCCGCTCGCGGGCGCGTTGCAGCGCGCTCAAAAGCCGGACGGAAGCTGGAGCAACCCGGAGAATCTCGTGAAGGAAGATGACCCGCTGATCGCGACGGCGTTCGCCCTGAAGGCGTTGGCGGCCGCGACGCAGCCGCACGTTTACTGAACACAACCGGGGCCGCTCAGTTGGCGCTGCACAAGCCTGCCGGCGGCTTCCTCAATCGAGGCCCGGGGAAGAGTCGTCGTGCGCTGTATCTGTCCTGCGAACGGCATCAGGAAGCGACCGAACTTCTCGAGCGCCGGAACGTCGCTTTTAGCCGCGGCCATCTCGATTTGCTTACGCATCCAGGGCGAGAGGACCTCCACGCGGCCGACAAACACACGCGCGACGCTTGCCGGCGCGGGAACGACTTCCAGCGGAAGCACGGCATCGACCGCCGCGCGCGGCAGAATGTAGATCACCCGCATTCCCTCTTCGAACCACGAGTCGCTCCAGGTTTCCAGCATCGCCTTGGCTTCCGCACGATACAGACCAAACTCCACCAGGTATTCCACCAGCTCGGTCTCGAGGTCCGCGAGGTTGGCGGTCAATTCCGGCGTCTCGACTAGGACCGTGTCTTGCAAGCCGGGGAGTTTTCGGTAGCCGATCTTGCCGCCGCGATTCTCAAACACAATTGCCAGCGGAATCGTCTCAGCACTCGAGTTGCTCACCTCAAGCGCGCTGCCGCGGAAAACCGGCCGCACTGGAATCTCGAAATCACCGATGCCGCGATAGAAAATCAGCTTCTCCTGTTGCTCGCCGATACGCAGCGGGGCTGAGCCGGTATGGCGCGCCGCGTAGTAAGGGCTGGCGCCTTTTCCTTGCGGGTATTCCAGGTCCGGCCCAGGCAACACGTCCACCGCGTCCCAGCGGATTTCGCCGCCACCTAAGGGTTTCGTGCGATCGCTGCGGTAGACTTGCTGCGAAGAAATCGCGTACGCGGTGGGCTTCACGCTGCTCGCCTTGGGATACCACTCCGTAACCCAGCCTTGAGGAAACGTCACTCCGACCGAAATGGTCACCGGCCGCGGCGAATAGAAGTACAGTACCGGGGTCTCCATGCGCACCGCGCCAGCCAGAAGTTTCGGATTCCAATCGGTAAGGCGTTCGACGAAACAGGGCAAGTCGGCGGGTCCTAGCAAGCCAGCCCAGCGGACGGCGCGGCCATCCGGCCCGGCCACGGAAGTGAATGTGCCCCACTCGTGCGTTACAAGGGCATCCTTCAGCGGTGTTTTGTCGATGGCGAACGCCGGCGCCAGCAGCAACAAGGCGAGTGCGATTCTGGGAATGAACATGAGGGCTTCCTTTCCTAACGTCGTTGCCCTATTGGACGGCGGCGCGGCGCCTTTTCTTCCCGAATCTTTTCGCGGCTATTGGGGCGCGCCAGGCGGTTGTTGGCTCAGTTTTCCGGCATGCGACAGCACAGCCGCTTCGACTTCTTCTTTTGCGGCAGGGCGGGCAAAGAACTTTGAGGACTCGCGGAGAAAGCCCTTCGGGCCGATCGGAACCAGGGCGCTCACCGCCGCCTCGCCGCAGCGCCCCGTGAGATTCACGACCCACGCTCCCTCGCGAGGCCACTCGTGGGGGACGGCATACACGCCAGGCGTGGGCATCTCCGTCAAACGGGCCAGGGGAACGGTTTGGCGCGCGCCATCGACCAGTCCTTCCGCGGTGCCCGCAAGTTCCACCTTGGCGGGTTTCGCACAGCCTTTGGAACGGATCGCGAGCACGGCCATCTTTGCGCGGAAATTGCCGGCCGCTACCGGGCTTCCTATCTCGAGCGAAAACTCTTCGGCGAGCGCCGCCTGGGAGCACGCCAGGGTCAAACCGGCGGCGAGCGCAAGGTGAATGCTTCGGCTACTGTTTTTCGGCATGGCGATCTCCTTTTGTTTCGCGCATCGGCGCGGCGCGGCTGCAACGTGGCGAGCACAACGTGTCTAAGCGCGAGACCGCCGCAGGCGATCCGAGCCCCATCCGCAAGGGTGGGGTCCACATTTTTGGACTCGCAAGCCGCGCATTGCTCGCTCAACCCGTGACGCAGGGGGGCGGAAGAAAATAGTGTGGACCCGACCCGTGCGGGTCGGGCTCGGATCGCCTGCGGCGATTTTCGCTGCGAGGCGGCGGCGCGCCTTAGGCGCTTCGCGCAACATTCGTTGTTCCCTGATTTCTTGTTCCCTGCCCGATCATCGTACGATCGGCCGCTATTTTCGGCAACTCGCTGAGCTACCAGGTCCACGCTAGCTCCTCACGCCAGCGGCGCAGGCTCTCCGCATCGAGCGCTAGCACCGGCTGGCGGGAAATGCCTTCGGGCGGCGGCGACAGGGCTTCCATTCGTTCATAAACGCGGACGCGGTCGCCGGCGTCGACGCGCGAGAGCAAGTGCCAGAGCGTGAGCGTATCCCGCGTTCGTGATTCCGCCAGCACCACGCTCAGCGCTTTCGCGCCTCCGCCCCTGCCTACGCTTCCGCCTGCGCCTGGGCCTGGGCCTGCACCATGAAAATCAAACGCGTCGAGCGCCTTTATCAGCGGCTCGGGCGCATCGTCAAAATACGGTGTGCCCGGCCCGATGCCAGGGCGCGTGCGGCAAGTGGCGCCCGCCGGGACCAGCGACTCGCGGCCCTCGAACTCGAACGCCACCCAACCCGCCTGCACACGCAAGATTCCCTCTCCGGAACGATCGCACCGCAGCGTGTATTCGCAGCCTAGATCGACGGCCGTGCCGGAGGGCGTTTCGACGAAGAACAGCCGCGGCGGAGCCAGAATCTTCGCGGCGATCTCGCCGCTGCGCAGCGCCAAGCGATGCTCGCTGGAACGCGCAACCACGATCGCCACTTGCGTATTCGGCTCGACGTCGACCGAGCCGATCTCACCGATCTGAATACGGGCGCGCGAAGAGCCATCGGTTTCGATGGACTGACCGCCGCGGATCAGGGCCGTTTCCGCAATACGCTCTGATCCGATGGAAGGCGAGCCCGCCAACCGCACAACTTCCCAGCTCTCGCCGCGCGGACGGTCAACGTACCAAAGGGCGGCCACCGCCACAATCCCGAGCGCGGCGGCCGCAGCCGCGAACCGCCACGGGAAAACCGCGGGTCTCTCGACCGCCGCGGGCCGGTCGAGCGCTGACTCGATCGCAGTCCACAAATGATGCGGCGCCGGCGCGAGCGGCAACGCCTCGACCATCGCCATGCCTTCGCGCGTCTGTTCGAGCTCGCCGCGGCAGCGCTCGCAGGAAGCGACGTGCGTTTTCACATCCGCCGTGGCGCGCGAGTCGAGCCCGCCATCGAGATAAGCAGCCAGTTGCCGCGAGGCGTGCTTATCGAACATCGCTTTGCCCCGTCGACAGCCAGTATTTGAGCGGCGCCAGCTTGGCGGCCAGAAGGCGATGGCCTCGGCTTAGCCGCGAAGCCACCGTCCCCATCGAGCAGTTCAAGGCCTTCGCCATCTCCTCATACGAGAGGTCCTCGAAATATCGCAGCAGGATAGCGATGCGGAATTTGGGCGGCAGCGACGAGACGGCCGACTGCACCGAGGTTGCCATCTGCGCCCGCGCGAGACCCTCTTCCTGCGAACCCGCGCCGGCGAGCATGCCGGGCGCAGGGCCTTCGAGGATCATCGCCTGCGCTTTGCTTTTCCTAGCGCCGTCCGTGCAGGTATTGACGACCAGCCGGTAGAGCCACGTCGAGAACCCTGAGTCGCCGCGGAATTGCCCGATCGTGGTCATCAGCTTCAGAAAAACCTGCTGCGTGACGTCACCAGCGGCGGCCGCGTCGCCGTGAAAGAAATAGAGCGCGATGGAGTAGACCTTGTCCTTGTGGTGCTCGTAAAGAGCGCGAAAGGCGTCACGATCTCCCTGGCGGCAAGCCTCGAGGATCTCGGCGCTGATCTCGGGCTCACTCAGAACTCACCACCTTAGGCTTAGACGGACCTGGAAGACATTTTCTTCCCTTTTTTCGGGTCGATGTTACGCTTACCGACGAAGGAATCTGTTGCCGCAGCCCTCGTTTTGCCATAGGCTGAAGGGATGGAAGTCCGTTTCACACCCGAACAAGAAGCGCAGCTTTCCCAAATCGCCACCAAGACGGGAACCGACCCCGAGCATGTGGTCAAAAATGTAGTGACCTGCTACCTCAACGATGAGGCGCGTTTCCTAGCCGCCGTCGAGAGGGGTCTGGCCGCGGCCGAGCGTGGAGAGTTCCTCGAGGAACAGGAAATGGACGCCCGCGTCGAGCGCATGTTCCAAAAGCTCTGATGCGGCTTCGCTGGACGGTTCCGGCCGCCGAAGACCTTGAGAACATCAAGGCCTATCTCGACACCCGCTACCCGCAATTTTCCGAACCAAGCGTGCGAACGATTTACCGGCGCATCCGCTCGCTGAAAAAGGATCCACTGCGTGGCCGGCCCGGCCACCTCAACGGCACTCGCGAACTCCCGCTCTCACCACTCCCTTACGTCGTTGTTTATGCAGCCAAACCTGAGGCGATCGAAATACTCCACATCTATCACGGCGCTCAGGACTGGCGAAAGGCCTGATCCCGGAACCGTTGAGCGAACTTGCTGACTGCCCCGTTTGGGTCAGGTGTCCCAACTTTTTTTCTGGTCAACTAGCCGCCTTATCCACTCTGCGTCCGCGACCGAGCGCCGGCCGCGGTATGACGCTCGATGGCGTCGCGCATCTTCGGCCAGTCGTCGGGGTACGTTGGCGGAAAGCGGGACAAGAGCAGGAAAGCTGGTCAACCCCATCCTTGAGGATGGGGCTCGGATCGCCTGCGGCGATTTCGGAATCCACCAAATGCACGAACCGACCGCGGGTAGGACACTACCCGTTTTGCACTCCGGGTCTGGCCCTATGGCCGGATCTGGCCGCTTTTGGCCGCAAATGGCTGGATTCTGCTATAGAGGCGTGGCCGTAGCCTAGCCGGAGCTTGACGTCAGCGCGGTTTTCCCCGGGCCTGGTTTTCGGATGAGCGGTTTTGAGCGGTTCCGCGCGCGTTTTTCCGGCATTGCTTGATTCATTCCGTCGCTTGGAGGGTAGCATACGCCGCCAAATCTTTGGGACGTTTTCGGGGGTATGTTGTTGATTTCAGGCGGTTGGCGTATCTGTGACTGGACTCGTTCGAGGCCGCCTGAGATCAGGATAGTGTCGGTGCTGCCCGTGAAGCCCCTACTTTCAGAGGCCTACGCAACAACAGCGGCAGTCCGGTTAAGGCGTGTTGAACCTGAATGTTTCTGTGTGCTCTACAGCCACAAGATCGTCTACGACGGGTTGGGCTGGACCCTTCCGCCCCGCCGCAACGAATTCGTGCCAGCTTGACTGGTCCAAATGGCGACGGGCCGCTCAATCGCAACTCGTTGATTTCAAACCGTTACAGGATTGGAATGTCACGATTGCTTTAAGTCGAGGGTCGTCCCCGCCTATTCCAAGTCAGGTGTTCTTCTAATGTACGTACGACCCAGAAGTCTTCCAGTATTAGTCCAGGCAGTGGACCAGGGTGACGGCCATTCTAACTTTTGCAGAGTATAGGGCGCAGCAGTACATTCCGAGCCTCGACGGCCTACGTGCGGTCAGTATTCTTGTCGTCGTTTCTGTTCACCTAACGGATAACCTTCGCGACGGCGTTTGGCACTGGTTGCGAGGGGACGGGGGCGTCGCCGTCTTCTTTGTACTGAGCGGGTACCTGATTACAACACTAGCCCTTCGGGAGGAGGCGAAGGCGGGGTCGCTTTCGCTGGCCGCCTTCTATTTCCGCCGCACCATGCGAATCTTCCCGCTGTACTACTACGTCGTGGGAATTACAGCCCTGCTCGTGTTCGTCTCGGGCAGCCAACAGGGCAGCGAACAATTTTTTGCAGCGCTACCCTACTATCTCCTTTATCTCGGAGAGTTCGCGTCTCCCTCCTATCTCTATCACAGTTGGTCCCTCGGCGTAGAGGAGAAGTTTTACTTAATATGGCCGTTGGTGTGTTTCGGACTCTTGCGCGGGCGACCCAAAACCAGACTTATGCTCGCTGCTCTTCTCACCTTCATAGCACCGATAAGCACCGATGTTGCCATGGCTCTCGAACTGGATCCACTGGACCGACTATTCCCGAATATTATTTGGTTGCTTGCTGGCACTATCGCTGTCGGAAGAGCGTACCTACGGTTGGCTGCGGTGGGCAGCCAAACCGGTTGGCTTGGTTCTTGGGCTTGTCATGTTTGCAGCGACTCATTTTGCGACGTCCCACGCGTATCTGCAATCGGAAACTCCGGCCGAGGGTCTTTATACCATTGCAATCGGCCTAGTGATCGTTGGTCTGGTCATGAGCCAGCCGCCGTGGGCGAGTTTCCTAAGCAGCCGGGCAATGGTTTTTGTTGGCAAGCGCAGCTATGGCATCTACCTGATCCACATTTTCTGCATCTGGCTGGTAGAGATCGCGTTCCCTTCTGGATCGGGTGAGCTACTCATATCCATCGGAGCCTACGTGAGCGCGGTGTTGGTCAGTCTCGTGGTGGCTGATGTACTCTATCGGGTTGTAGAATATCCAGGGATTATTATCGGCAGAAAGCTCTCGGTCGAGGTCATTAGTCGTTCGAGCAGTCACAACTTGATCGAGGCGCGTAATTAGTGTTGACCCTCAAGCTAGCAGGGCCAAATTGGGGTCCGCAAGGCAACCGAAATCTGGTCGAAACAGGCCCGCCAGAAAATAATCCTTTCGACACCACATTACAGTGGTGCTGTTATTCTCGGGTCTGGAGAATCATGGTGTTTCGCGCCAAAAGTCGAGGTTCTACATGCCTCACTGGTGCGGGCTCTCTGAGTCACCGTATGCCGGCGCGGAGCGGCTTTCCGGACTCCCACATGGATAAGCTCAGAGGTAGAGCATCAGCCTTCGAAGCTGAGAGCCGCGGGTTCGGGCGGGCCAAACCAAAACGCCGTGTGAGCCGCAGATCCCCTCCGGTTCCCCTACCAGCGCCGTGTCAGCGAAGCTGCCTGCGCGGTCTGCCGCGGCGTCGCAAGTACAAGCGCTGGCGGGCCTCCACAAACAGCCTGTCAGAATTGAGGCTGTGTCACGTTTTCTCTGTCCGGGATTCTCCGCTAGCTTGGCGTAGGCTCGTTCCACGGCGTGGCGAAAACGCATTGCGGTCGGGAGACCTGCGTGCTCCAGCAGGTAGGCGTAGTGGATGATGAAGTCGCGCCGGGCTGCGGGGCGCTGAACGGCACGAGCCATTTAGGGGGACTTGCGGGTGCGCGCCAACTCTTGCGCTTCGCGCTCCATGGCGTCGAAGTCTTCGGACGTCACTTGGCGGTATTCACCGCTTCGCTCGCCTGCGTCCAACAGAGCTTCCAGGCGGCGGCCGAAGTGCTCGTCCAGCGGAAACGGCTCACCCCGGCCGGCCCGTTCGACGAGTTCGGCCTCGGTTCGCACCAAGTCTTCGACGAACGCATCTGCGCTCGCGTAGTGGCCTTCGTTCACCTTCTGTTCGACGAAGTCTTTGAGGGAATCGGGAAGAGTCACGTTCATAGGCGGCTACTCCAGCCTTCGGTCTTCTACCATTCTACCCTGTCACGTTTTCTGTCGAGTGACCGCAGGAGTCCTGTCAGAATTGACGTGGGGTCCCGAATCTCGCCTATTTGTTCGGGCTCTCGCAGTTTTTCATGGTCTGGTTTCGGGGCTATCTGTACATGAGAATCGCGGCCGTCTGGTCTGCGCCAGCCGCGTTTGTTAGCACACTAGACGTGCTATAGTGCTAAGGGTGTGATCCGGACACTGGCCGACGACACCACGCGGGACATTTGAACGGCCTCAACAGCAAGGCCGCCCGATGCATTCCACGTGACCTGTGGCCGGCCGTCCGGCGCAAGCTGGACCAGATCGACGCCGTCACCACGCTCGACGCCTTGAAGGGGCCGCCGGGAAGCCGCCTGCACGCTCTCGCTGGCGCGTTGCGCGGCTGCCACGCCGTTCGTGTGAACGACCAGTACGGCATCGTCTTCCGCTTCCAAGGCGCAGACGCGTTCGAGGTACGGTGCACTGACTATCACTGAGGTGTTGGCATGCTCCCGACCCATCGTCCCCCAACCCATCCCGGCGAGATGCTCTTGAAGGAGTTTCTCGAGCCGCTTGGCGTCTCGCAGGTCGAGGCGGCCCGGCGCATGAACATTCCGTTCCAGCGGCTCAACGCCATTGTCAGGGGGCGCCGCGGCGTCAGCGCCGACACGGCGCTGTTGTTGGAGGCGTTGACGCGTTGGGACGCACAGATTTGGTTGACGCTCCAGGCGAAATGGGACTTGTGGCATGCGATCAAAGCGCGGGGACAGCGGCCAAAGGTGCGAGCGCTTCCCAAGACGGCCTAGTTGGGGCTCACAGTTTCAGCCCAACTCGCGCAGGATCTTCCCTTGGGTAATGCCCTCACCGCAAGCCAGCGAAGAACGGGAAGATCACCGTGGCCGGCGGAATGGATGCGCTGTTGGAGCGCACGATCAACATCTCGTCCGATTGAGGACGGCAGCGGGGCCGGCGTATTATGCGCCGCCCCGCCCTATGAGCGTGGTCAAAAGGCGAATCAGCCGCAGATAAACGCAGATGGACGCAGATGAGTCATTGGTTTTCAGCCGCGCGGCGGTTTCACGGCTGAAGCGCTGCATGGTTCCGGGTCGAGGCGTAGCAGTTTCGCGATCTGGGGTCAGAGAAAGGTTCCAGGTCAATCCACCTCAAAGAATGGCGGCGCGATGGTCTGTCGGCTCGGTTTCCTCGGCGATATATTGCAAGGCCAGCCGGACCTCGTGCACCATCAGGCCGCAGCCCGCAAGCAGGCCGCCTACACCCACCGTGCCGGCCACAAGGCCGAGCGCGGCGGCAATCTGAAAAGTCCAGCCGTTGTCGACGCTGTCCAAAAAAGTGCTCGCCGAACCCAACACCGCGATGAGCGCCGCCGCGGCGAACGCGCCGAGCGAGGCGTAGAGCAACCGCAGAGCCCAGAATAGATGCCGCGCCCGGGCGCGAAGCCCCACCAGTTGTTCCTCCCAACGGGCGCGGTCGGGGTTGTCGGCGGCCAACGTGGCCAGCTCGGTGGCCACGACGCGGGAGCGGTCAACGACTCGCGCCACCCTGTTGCTCGTTCCCAAGCACAGCACCGAGCAGGCGTTGGTCAGAATCGCGGGCGCGACGATGGTGGTCAAGACGGCAAACGGGTTTTCCCCAAAGGTGGTCATAGGAAGGCACCGGGGGCGATATGGCCCCGCTACCGTTCAGATGCTCCACCAGGCGGCAAAGATGCAGCCGAGCGCAAAAGGGTCCCGCCGGATGGCTACGGGCCGGCCTCGCGGTTGTTCTCCGCCCCGGGGATCTTGCGGGTTTTGTTTCGCGAACCTGCCGCTTTGGTGAAAATCGAGACCCGGCCTCGATGCAATTCCTGTACTGCTGAAGGCAATTCCTGTACTGCTAAAGCCGGGCCGGGCTTCAATATCGGTGGTACAAGCGAGCGTGGCTGTCGCCGGCTTCGTTGGCAATCGCGATCCTGCGGATCGGTTTTGCGAGGCGCTTGGCGAGCGCTTTGCTGAACAGCACGGCGCCTTTGGCGTCGAGGTGCATTTCATCCACATACATACCGGCATGGATGCCGTCGATTTCTCGGGCGTCCACAAATGTCATTGCCATTGCCTGTATCCGGCACGGCAATTCGGGTTCGAGTTCATCGGTGTTGTACGGCGCGAGAGGCATGCCGACGACGATCACATCCACGCTGTGGCTTTTAGCGAGCTCAGCAAGCCTTCCCAAGCGGTGGTAAGTCCGCTGCCGGTGCACGGCGGCGCGTTTTTGCTGCTCCCACGCGACATCGTGCAGCGCTTTCGCCACGTCTTCGTATTGCGGCACCAGGAGGCTGAGAGCGCGCATCGACACTCGCTCGCGAATCGCATACGAAACGGAAACGTACGCCAGCGCAAAATCGGCGCGGTCGGGAAAGGTGAGTACGTCGTGTCGGAAGATCTCGGGAACCGCGGATGCTTCCGCATGAAAGGCGGCTAGCTGCCGCGTAAGAACTTCCGACTGGTCAGCTAGCTCATCACCGGCAACCCCCAGCACGAGCACGTCGGGGACGCTTCCTTCGTCGACGAAAGAATACTTGAATGTGTAGTACCACTCCGGAAGATGCGAAGCGTCGAGATGGACGCGCGCGATACGCACCTGCGGCTCCGGCCCGAGCTGCTCGGCTTCCGCCTTCAGGAAGACGGCCTCGTTGACATCCGTTCGAATCATCGAATTCCCCATGAACAGGATGGAGAGTCCATCTTCCCGCACAAACTTTTTCGAGATAGCCGGAATGGCGTGGATATGCCGGATGTCTAGCGAGATGAAATCGTCGGCCACGCGGAGCAGCGTCTCGCACGCGACGAGCGCGGCGAGCACGAAGGCGATGACCTTCCACTCCGGCCTAAAACTGAAAGGCCTAAAACTGAAAGTAGATGAACTCATGCGTATCCAAAGGCGCGAAATACAACATCATCACGGCGCAATAAGTGTATCCCAGGGCGGGCCGCAGCCAGCCGAAGGGGCGGATCTCCAGAGGGTCTTGCCATTTCTGCAGCCAGGCTTCATACACCAGCAGCGGAGCCGTGTAAAACACCAGCATGCCGAAGGCGCCCATCGCAAAGGGCGTAATCTGGAAATTGGTCAGTATGGCGGAGAGCATGCTCCAGAATTGCGTCATCGATTCGGCTCGAAACACCAACCAGCTCAAGCACACCAGATGGAACGTAACGAACACGCGGAAGCATTGGCCCAGCCGGGACGACGCTCTTTCGCGAAGGATTCCATGCTCGATTCCAAGGCGTTCGGCGGACATCAGCACACCCTGCAAACCGCCCCACACGATGAAGGTCCATGCCGCGCCGTGCCACAGTCCGCCCAGTAGCATCGTGATCATCAAATTGCGATAGGTGAGCCATTTCCCGCGCCGGCTGCCGCCTAGCGGCACATACAGGTAGTCGCGAAGCCAGGTTGATAGGCTGATGTGCCAGCGGCGCCAAAACTCACGAATTGAAGCCGAGAAATAAGGCGTGTCAAAGTTGACCATCAGGTCGACGCCGAGCCATTTCGAGACACCCACGGCGATGGAAGAGTAGCCCGAGAAATCTCCGTAGATCTGGAACGCAAATGCGTAAAGAGCGACCAGACACTCGGCGCCGCTGAGGTTTGCCGTCCCGTTCGAGAAGACATGGTTGACGATAGCCGCCATGTTGTCGGCGATGACGACTTTCTTGAATAGCCCGATCAGGATGTGCTGCAAGCCCTCGCGAAAATCATCGGGCCGGCGCTGCCGCGGCTGCACCAGTTGCGGCAACAAACGCGAAGACCGCTCGATAGGCCCGGCCACGAGCTGTGGAAAGAACGACACATACAGCGCGAAGTCGCGAAAACTCTTTTCCGGCTCGATCTCTCGCCGGTAAACGTCAATGGTGTAGCTGAGCGTCTGGAACGTATAGAACGAAATTCCCACCGGGAGTATGATGTCGAGCGCCGGCAGAGAAGCGGAGAATCCGGCGGACCCGAGCAGCGCGGCGAATTCCCGCGAGAAGAAGCCGTAGTATTTGAAAATTCCCAAACCGCCGAGATTGACGATCAGCGAGACAAGTAGATAATTTCTGCGGCGTTTGGGGTCGTTGGTTTGACCGATCGAGATCGCGGTCCAGTAGTCGACGAGTGTGGAAAGGAAAATAAGAGATAGGAAGCGCCAGTCCCAAAACCCGTAAAAAATATAACTGGCCGCCAGCAGCAGACGGTTTTGCCACAGGTGTGGCAGCGACCGGTAAAGGACTAGAACGATCGCCAGGAAAACCCAAAACTGATAGCTATTAAAAAGCATCCGGAGTTGAGACCCGTCCCCATCGCCTGGGCCGGGTCAGGAGCCTTGTTCCTTTGTTGCCAAAGACACAGGCCAGGGCAATAAAAGGGCCAATCGGCGGCTGCGGTGGCCTCTTGACGGGTTGGCCGGCTCAAACTGTTGGCATACCGGCACTTGCCCGGCGCGGACGCGGCTGGGGCCGTTCCTGGAGTTGGCGGCCAGAGGAGTAAAAGGGGGCCGCGACTGGCCGCGACTCGGATGACGGGGTACAGAAATCCTGATGCTGCTATCCGGTCCGGCGGCGAAAATACAAAGGTTACCGACGCCAGGTTGACCTATGAACACGACGCAGGCGGCAGAATCATTTAGCAAAGATTTAACAAGTCATGGCGCCACTTGCCACTCGAGCAAACAGTGACCTGGCCCGCAATCCATCGAGCCCTATGATTGGCAGCGTTTTTGAAAATCCCGCAGAAAGAGAGTGATCCTGAGCCGTAATCCGCTAAACACTCAGTTGATCTCACAATCGAAACAGACGCATAGCGTTTGGATCTCCGCCACTGACGCGCCGAAAGGAACTCAGCCGATTCATGTACCAGCGGTAGTCCTGCTCGACCTCGTCGTTCCAAATCGCGGCTACTCGCCGGTCGAATTCTTTTCGAGCGGCCCGATAGACCGCCTCATCCGCCAGGTTGAATCGCCGGATCGTGGCAAGATCCTGCGGAGTAGGAACTAACCGCTGATCTCCTCTGACCAATCGGTTGTTGAAGAGCACCAGGGGAAATCCCTCCGTGCGGTGCAGATAAAAGACGAACAACTCCAACGCTTCCGTATAGCCTACAAGCCAGAAGCGCCGCTGGATCGCTTCCGCCACCGATTCTTCGCGCGCCAGGTCGGCGACGCCATAAGCCTCGCCCAGCAGCGTCTTAGCCTGCCAGTCTTGAACGGACACGAAGGGCTCGTAGCGGCTGGCAAACAGATCGGCCTCGACGAACTCTTGCAGCGAAGTTCCGCGCTCGTCCATGTGCTGGCCGATGATCGCGCGGCTGTCGGGATGAAATCGCGCGTGCAGATATCCTGATATCGCTCGCGCTGCCGGATCGCGCACCAGAGTCAGGAGTTTCGCCTCGGGAAACGTATCCCGCAGCGTCCCGCTGTTGTGTCCCGCGACCACCCGCAGCTTGCGCTTTTCAGCCTCGGCAAGAGACTGAAGACGGTGCTGGTCTTCAGCGTTTTCCCGTGGCGAGCCGCGCAAAATAACATACTCCTCCGCGCGAAACCCAGCCCTGAGGTACGACTGGTCGAAGGTCGTTCCGCCTGTCTTAAAGATATGGTCGAAGATGTAAATCTCTCGACGGAAGGCGTCCTCTATTTGAAAGACTCGAACGGATCTCAAAACTGCTGCCGACGGTTCTCCCGTGGCGCCGCCATTGCGCACCATCAGCCAGCCGCAATCATCGAGCGAGTCCAACCGTAGAAAAACGGTGACCGGACCATCTTCCTTGCGCTGAATGGACTCATCCAGGAACA
This sequence comes from Bryobacterales bacterium, assembly GCA_040902925.1. Taxonomy (GTDB): domain Bacteria; phylum Acidobacteriota; class Terriglobia; order Bryobacterales; family UBA6623; genus JBBDWJ01. The sequence continues at coordinate 29,099 of JBBDWJ010000157.1, forward strand.
CCTTTTGATCGGCCGTCAGGCAGCCGAACCCGACACTGCCCGCCGTGACCGTTGCATCGACTTCGACGACAACGGAGCCGCTTGTAACGGTTCCTGCATCCCTACGAGGAATGGCTGCCGCGTAGGCCCAAGCCGCCGCCGGGGTAATCACGGAGACTGCTTCCGCTGCCTTCACCGTGGCCGCCCCGCAGGGCACAACATCCTGAAGGGCGAACACTTCGTTCAGTTCCCGTCTGCGAGAAAACATCGTTCAAACCAAGCCGGCGCGAGACCCTTAGGGACTTCATTCTATCTTTTCAGACGCGCTCGCTGGCGGGCAGACGCAATTTATGGGAACCGATTTGGAATGCGAATGGGAAGGCCGTTGCCTCGATGCACTCCTCTCCGCCATCCGATCGCGACGAGCATGTTCCTGCGATAATGTTCGCGTGTCCCGTTCAGAAACCGCGCAAGGACGGCTCCTCCAAACGGTCCCCTTGGACCAAACAGTGCTGGCCTACTCTCAGGCTCACATCGAGCATGGCGCCAAGCTCGTGATTACCACCGCGTCCGAGCGCTGGTCCTATGCGGCGTCGCTGCGGCTCGGTGTTGATCCAGAGGAAGGTCCTGACCTGGCCGTGGAGGCGCGGCTACGCGTGCTTGAGGGCGAGATCGGCGTCGGCGTTCTCGCCGCCGACGAGAGATCGTTCGTGGTAGAAGCAGACGCCGCGGCGAACAATGGACTCGGGGCTTGCCTGTTTTTGCGGCTGCCCTGCCCTCCCGTGGTCGGCCCTCTCATCGTACGCAACGTATCCGCGAGTGGCCCTTCGAAGGCTGTTCTCGAGGCGGTTTCCATTTGCCGCCTTCCCGCGCCCAGCGGCCTGCCGGAATCCGCGGCGAGAGGCGCATCGGAGCCAACGCCAGACGAAGTGCCAGGGCTGGTTCGGTCCCTGGAGTATCTGCGCCCTCTCGTTCCTTATCCGGGTTGGCGTTTCGACTCCGACTGGAACAACTCGGACTTCTCGTTTCAGACGCGCCGGCGCCTCTGGGAATACTGCTTTTCGAAGGGCTGGAATATCGCGGTGGACCTTCCCTGGTACGGCGGCCAGCGCATCGAGCTGCCTTTGCTGAGCGACGCCGGACGGCAATTGTTTATCGGTGGATGTATCGATCCGAATGAGCTGGCTTTCCTGGACGCAATCCTGAAGCCTGAGATGGTGTTCGCTGACGTCGGCGCTCATCTGGGGCTCTACACGTTGTTCGCCGCGCGCCGAACCGCGGCCGTGTGCGCCTTTGAACCCAGCAGTCGCGAATATGCGTGTTTGCAGCGCAACATCGAGCGCAACAAGCTGCGCGGGGTTCAAGCGCTGCAACTCGCGTTAGGAAACGCGGACACGATGGCGGAGATGCGCATCGCCAATTCGATTCACTCCGGGCAAAACACGCTGCATTCGTTTTCGCATGAGGGTGTCGTCGCCGAACGTGTGGAGACTGTCGAAGTGAGGCGGCTCGACCGGCTGGTCGAGGAACACAACCTGCGCCGCATCGATGTACTCAAGGTGGACGTCGAGCGGTCCGAACCGGAAGTTTTCCAAGGAGCCAGCGAGATCCTCCACTCCATGCAGCCTTGGTTGGTTCTGGAGGTGACCGACACGCCGGGCGGGCAGAAAACACGCAGCCTCGCGTTGTTCGAGTTGCTGCATGGTTTCGGCTACGTGTTCTATGCGTTTGACCTTCGCAGCGGTTTGCTGGTCGAAGCCCCGCCGAATCATCGGGCGGGAAACCTGGTCGCCGGCCCCTCGCGAAGGCCCCTCCCCGAGGACGTGATGACCCCGCACCGGTACTATTTCGAAAACAGCGGGGACGCCGAGCTCTGACTGCAACGGGCGCGCCTTAAACGTTCGGCGGGATGATCCCCCAAACGCTTTCTCTAAAGGCGTGGTCGCCGATTTGCCGGCTCCTGCGCCTCCTGGTAAACTTGTCCGGCTGGAGGAAGAGGAACGCTATGGTAATCGCGCAGCGCGCCGAAGAGGCGAAGGCGATCTGGGTGCTTGGCGATCTTTACCGCATCCGGTTGTCCGGGGAGCAAACCGCCGGGGCGTATGCGTTGATCGAATGTAACGTCAGCGCGGGGAACGGTCCGCCGCCGCATATTCATCTTCACGACGACGAGACGTTCTGGATTGTCGAGGGCGACTTCTCCTTTCTGGCGGGCGACAAAACGGTTCGCCTTCAGACGGGCTCGTGCGTCCATGTCCCGCGCAATACACTGCACACCTTCAAGAACGAAGGTTCAACTTCCGGGCGCCTGCTTGTGCTGATAAGTCCGCCGGGTCTGGAGAAGTTCTTCGAACGAATCAGCGAACCGGTCACTGACATTTCATCGCCCCCACCAGTAACGCCGGAAACGCTGCAGAAGGTTTTGGCGCTCGCGCCGGAGTATGGGATGGAGATTCCGCCTCCGCCGCAATGAGACCGGCGACTCCCCCAACATCGTTTTCGAAGGGATGCTTCGCGCGGGTTGTGGGTGGAGAGGCCTTCGTAAATCGCCGGGCTGAGCGTTCAGGGCACAGCCCCAATCCGCGAAGCGCCGGCGTTCATTGCGGCGGACCTCGCTTTGGGATTACACTCGGGCGCTGAGGTTGCCATCGTGAAAACGTCCCCTGCTCCGTCGCAGTTTTTGCCTTC
>JBBDWJ010000158.1:0-31510 GCA_040902925.1 Bryobacterales bacterium
TGAACGACCACAAGATGCCGCCGGAGGAGTTCGACTCGGATTTCGACGCGACTCCCAAGCCGTTCTACAAGTCAGCCGCCGCGAACGTAGCCGCGTCGCGTGAATCTCTGGCGGCGCTCGAGAAGCTGTGCGACGGGAAGTTCGGTGAGTACGCGCCGAGTTTCCGCGAGCTTTCGAAAACGCTCGAAGAAATCGACCTTTCCGTTACCGCCCTGCTGAAGAGGAAACTCGAGCAAGACCCCGACCCGGTCGAGTTCGTGGAAACGGCGGGCGAAGCGGGAGCAGAGGGGGAAGCGGGCGAGGCAGCGCCGGGCGCGCCGGCCAGACAAGGCGCCGTCACGCTGAAGTCCTCGGCCGAACTGGCGGCGTTGGCCCCCGCGGATCGCAGCGAAGCGGTCAACCGAATTCTGGCGGTGGCGCAATACCTGCGTCACCAGGAACCGCAGAGTCCGGTGCCTTACCTGATGTTGCGCGCACTCCGCTGGGGGGAGTTGCGGGCACGCTGCAACGGTGGAGACAGCGCAGGCATCGACCCGGGATTTCTGCAAGCGCCGTCGGCGGAAGTGCGCGTGGCGCTGAAGGGCTCAGCGGCCTCGGCGAATTGGCGCCAAGTTCTGGAAACGGCCGAAGGCGCCATGGGCGAGCCCTGCGGGCGGGGCTGGCTGGATCTGCAGCGCTATTCGATTCAGGCCTGCCAGGAGTTGGGGCTCGCGGCGGCGGCGGCCGCTTTGCTTTCCGAGCTCAAAGCATTGCTGAACGACGTGCCCAACCTGCCGGAGATGACGCTCTCCGATGACACCGGGGCAGCCAATCCGCAAACCAGGGCGTGGCTTGCCGAAGCGGTTCTGGCTCCTCCCAGCGAGGAGTAGCAGCGCGCGGAGACCGCTGCGGCTGGGACTCGGGTCGCTCGATCGACGGATACGAAAGTGTGTCTGGGCCGTCCCCGCGCGGCCGCGGTTCTCTTTTCGCTTGTTTTTGCATGGCGCAACGAAACCCAGAACGACCCGTCCAGCTTTCGGTGCTGGATCGGCTGATCGACACCGAGCCGGCGAACCGGCAGGAAGTGCCGCTGACGCGCGCGCAATCGGTGCGGGCGCTGAAAGCGGCCCTGCGCCGCGATCTGGAATGGCTGCTGAATACACGCCGCTGCATCCAGCAGCCGAAAGGCCCCGACGGCGCTTCGTTCGAGCTGACCGAATCGGTTTACGACTTCGGCGTGCCTGACTTTACCAGCCTCAGCCTGAACTCGGGTAAGGACCGCCTTCGCCTGACGCACATGCTCGAGGAGGCCGTGGCGTTGTTCGAGCCGCGCTTGCAGGGTGTGCGCATCGTGCAGCAGTCGAGTGAGAAACATCGCTCGCTGCGCTTCATCATCGAAGGCATGCTGCAAATCGAGCCTTCGCCGGAATTGGTCTCCTTCGACACTTTCGTGGAACTGGGCAGCGGCGAGTGCCGCGTCCAGGGAGAATAGCTTGCGAGAAGAACTTCTCTCCTATTACGAGCGCGAGCTGACGTTTCTGCGCCAGATGGGGGCGGAGTTCGCCGCGAAATATCCGAAGATCGCTTCGCGGCTGCTGCTCGAAGCGGATCGCTGCGAGGATCCTCACGTCGAGCGCCTGCTGGAGGGCTTCGCGCTGCTTGCGGCGCGTGTGCACCTCAAGATTGACGACGACTTTCCCGAGATCACCCAGGCGCTGCTCAACATCGTCTACCCGCACTTCATCCGGCCGATTCCGTCGATGACGGTGGTGCAGTTCCACCTCGACCCCGAGCAAGGCAAGCTGACGACCGGATATCAGGTGCCGCGCGGCTCGCTGCTCTATTCGAAGCCGGTCGAAGGCGTACCTTTAAAATTTCGCACCTGCCACGAAACAACGCTGTGGCCGGTGCAGACGACCCAAGCCGAATGGAAGACGCCGGACCGGCTACAGCCGCCCGTGCGATCCGCCAACGCCGTAGCGGCCGTTCGAGTCGAGCTGCAATGCCTGCCCGACGTGACTTTCGACGCGCTTGAAATGGACAGCCTGCGCTTTTATCTGAGCGGCGAGAGCAATCTGGTCCACACGCTGTACGAGCTGCTTTGCAATAACTGCGCGGAGATCCTGATTCGCGCGCGCGACGGCTCCGATCAGCCCAGGACCGTATCTCTACCGGGCGATCATCTCGATCAGGTGGGCTTTTCGAAGAACGAAGCCATCCTGCCCTATCCGCGGCGGTCTTTTGTCGGATACCGGCTGCTGCAGGAGTATTTCGCGTTTCCGGAAGGCTTCTTTTTTCTGGACCTCAAGGGGCTGCTGCCGGTATGGAATCAAGGGTTCAAAGACAAGGTTGAGCTCATCTTTCTGATCTCCCGATTTGAGCGCCCGGAACGCCAGCAGACTTTGGAGCTGGGGCTATCGGCGAAGACGTTCCGTCTGGGCTGCTCCCCGGCGGTCAATTTGTTTGCCCAGTCAGCCGAGCCGATTCTGCTCGACCGCACACGATTCCAATACGCGGTGACTCCGGACGTTCGCCGGCAGCCCTACCTGGAAACGTTTTCCGTCGACGAGGTCGTGGGCTCGAGCGCCCGCGGGCAGGACATCACCAAGTTCGAGCCGCTGTTCTCCTACCGTCATTCGAACACCCTGGAGAAGGGCAAGGCGTTTTGGTACGCCTCGCGGCAGCCCTCCAACAAACCCGACGACCACGGCACCGAGGTGGATCTGGCGTTGGTCGATCTGGCGGGAAACCCGGCCTACCCCGATGTCGACACGCTGACCGTGCGTATCACGTGCACCAACCGCGACCTGCCGTCGCGCGTTCCGTTCGGCAACGAGGAGGGCGACTTCGAGCTGGAAGGGTCCACGGCGATCAGCCGCATCGTGTCGCTGCGCAAGCCGACGCCGACGCTGCGGCCGCCGATGCGCCGGGATGCATTCTGGCCGATGATTTCGCAGCTTTCGCTGAACTACCTCTCGCTGGTCGAAGAAGGTAAAGAGGCGCTTCAGGAGCTCCTAAGGCTTTACAATTTCACGGGCTCCGTTCACTCTGAGCGTCAAATTGAAGGAATTTCCCGGTTGAGCAGCCGCCGCCACTTTGCGAGGGTATTGTCGGAGCATGGTATCTCGCTGGTGCGCGGCACCCAGGTCGCCATCGAATTCGATGAAGACCAGTTTGTGGGCGGCGGAACGTATTTGTTCGCCTCGATCGTGGAGCGCTTTCTGGGCCACTACGTCTCGATGAACAGCTTCACACAGCTCGTGGCGCGAACTCTGCAAAGGAAGGAGGTGATGCGCGAATGGCCGCCGAGATCGGGCGAAAGAGTCCTTCTATAGCGCGCTTCGGCAGCGTGCGCGAGCTGCTGGAGAGCGAGCCCTACCTGTTCGCTTTCTATCAAGCCGTGCGAACGCTCGAGATGTTGCAGCCGGATCGCCGTCCAGTGGGCCAGTTCTCGCATCCCTCGCGCGAAGTCGCCCGCTTCGCGGCGTTTCCGTCGGTGGCCTTCCCGGCGAGTGAAATCCAGGCTCTCAAGTTTCGCGACGACCAGCAACCGCTGATGACGGTGAACTTCATGGGGCTGATCGGCCCGCTCGGAGTTCTGCCGCTGGTCTATACCGAGTTGGTCGCCGACCGCACCCGCGCGCGCGACACCACGCTGCGGGATTTCCTCGACATCTTCAACCACCGCATGGTGTCGTTCCTGTACAGCGCCTGGCGCAAGTACCACTTCGTGGTCGCGCGCGAGACCGGCGGGCGCGACGGCGTCTCGGCGCACGTGCGGGACTTGATCGGCATGGGGACGCCAGGCCTGCTCAATCGCCAGAGCGTTCCCGACGAAGCACTGGTATTCTATGGAGGCTTTCTGGCGCAGCAGCCGCGCTCGGCTACCGTGCTCGAGCAGCTCCTGGCTGACTACTTCGATGTAGACGTGGAGATCGAGCAGTTTTCAGGAGCCTGGTACCCTCTCGATGTGAATACGCAGTGCTGCCTGGGGACGGGCACCCCTTTCTCGGAACTATTGGGCGCGGGCGCGGTGGTGGGCGACGAGGTTTGGGATCAGCAGTCGGTTGTGCGCATCAAACTAGGGCCGTTGAGTTTGTCGCGATACCTGGATTTCCTGCCCACCGGCTCGGCCTACAAACCTCTCCAGGACATTACCCGCTTTTTCGCGGGCAACGAGATCGACTTTGAATTGCAGCTCATTTTGAAGCGCGGGGAAGTGCCCTCGTGCGAGCTGGGAGCCGAGGGCGAAGCGTCGCCGATGCTGGGTTGGGTCACCTGGGCCAGCACCCGGCAGATGGAGCGCGACCCGTCCGAAACGACCCTTAGACTTTAGTTGTGTGGAGGAGCCGCCATGGGCGTGAACCTGAAATCTTTGATCACGAAACTGAACCCGGCGACCCGCAGGTCGCTCGAAGGCGCAGCCGGGCTGTGCCTTTCCCGGACGCACTATGACGTCGAGTTCGAGCATTATCTGACCAAGCTGCTCGATGAAACCGACAGCGATCTGGCGCACATCCTGCAACGGTTCGATATCGACCCCTCGCGGCTGACGGGCGAAATCTCGCGCAGCCTCGACAAGCTCAAAACCGGCAATGCACGTACGCCGGCCTTCAGCCCTTCGCTGGTGAAGATGTTCGAGCAGGCCTGGACGATTGGCTCTCTCAACCACGAGGCCGGCCAGATTCGCTCGGGCTTCACGATCCTGGCGCTGGTTTCGAACGAAGAGCTGGCGCGGATGGTGCGTGATGTAAGCCGCGAGTTCCAGAAGATCCAGGCCGACGTGCTCGAGCGCGAGTTCGCCGACATCGTCGCATCCTCGCCCGAGGAAACGCAGACCTTGTCGGCCGAGGCGGCGGCGCCGGGCGGCGGCGCGAAGAAAGCCGGCGGCAAAACGCCGAATCTGGATCAGTTCACGGTGAAGCTCACCGAGAACGCGCGGGCCGGAAAGATTGATCCCGTGCTGGGGCGCGATTTTGAAGTGCGCCAGATGGTCGATATCCTGACGCGGCGGCGCCAGAACAACCCCATCCTAACGGGCGAAGCGGGCGTCGGCAAAACCGCCGTTGTAGAGGGGTTCGCTTTGCGCGTCGCGCAGGGGGACGTCCCGCCGCCGTTGAAGAACGTCGAGGTGCACTCGCTTGATCTCGCGCTGTTGCAAGCGGGCGCGGGCATCAAGGGAGAATTCGAGAACCGCCTCAAAGGGCTGATCGCAGAAGTGAAGTCGTCGGAGACACCGATTATTCTCTTCATCGACGAAGCGCACACCATGATCGGCGCGGGCGGACAGGCCGGCCAAGGCGACGCGGCCAACCTGCTCAAACCCGCGCTGGCGCGCGGCGAGCTGCGCACCATCGCCGCCACGACGTGGTCGGAATACAAGAAGTACTTCGAAAAAGACCCTGCCCTGTCGCGGCGCTTTCAGGTCGTCAAGGTCGAAGAACCGGACGAGGCGCAGTGCATGGTGATGATGCGCGGCATCGTCCCGATGCTCGAGAAGCACCACAAGGTGCGCATTCTCGACAGCGGCGTCGCAGCGGCGGTGCGCTTCTCGAACCGCTATATCGCCGGACGGCAGTTGCCCGATAAGGCAGTGAGCGTACTCGACACGACGTGCGCGCGCTTGGCGTTGGGTCAGGCGGCGATTCCGGCGGCGCTCGAAGATCTGCAACGCCGTCTCGACGATCTCAACGTGCAGAAGCGGGTTCTCCATCGCGAGACCGCCGTCGGCGCGGATCACAGCGAGAGGCTGCAGGTTCTGGGCGGAGAAATTCAGGCCTCCGAAGGCGAGCTCAAGTCGCTGCAGGAACGCTACGACAAGGAAAAAGCGTTAGTCGAGCGAGTTCGCGAGCTGCGCACCAAGCTCGAAGGGCTGAGCGAGTTGCAGGCGGACGGCTCCTCATCCAACGGTGGCGCCGGCGGGCCCGCGAGTGACAGCAAAGTCTTTCGCGACGAACTGGCCAAAGTCGACGAGGAGCTGAGCCAACTGCAGGGGGAAACGCCGCTGATGCAAGTCTGCGTCGACTCTCAAATCGTCGGCGAAGTGATTTCCGGCTGGACCGGAATTCCGATCGGCCGCATGCTGAAAGACGAAATCGAGACGGCGATGAATCTCGAATTGCACCTCGGAAGCCGCGTCATCGGCCAGGACCATGCTCTCGAGATCATCAGCCAGCGCATCCGCACCTCGCGCGCGGGGCTCGAAGACCCCAGCAAGCCGATCGGCGTGTTCATGCTGGTAGGCCCGAGCGGCGTCGGCAAAACAGAAACGGCATTGGCGCTGGCCGACCTGCTCTACGGCGGCGAGCGAAACCTGATCACGATCAACATGTCGGAGTTTCAGGAAGCGCACACCGTCTCGACGCTGAAGGGTTCGCCTCCCGGGTATGTCGGCTACGGCGAGGGCGGCGTACTGACCGAGGCGGTGCGGCGGCGGCCCTATTCGGTCGTGCTGCTCGACGAAGTCGAAAAGGCGCACCCCGACGTGCTCGAACTGTTCTTCCAAGTCTTCGACAAAGGCATGATGGAAGACGGCGAAGGGCGCGAGATTGACTTCAAGAACACGGTCATTCTGCTGACGACCAACGCCGCCACGGAAACGATCAGCAAACTGTGCGCCGACCCCGAAACCATTCCGTCGTCCGCGGGCATGGTGAAAACGATCAAGCCCGAGCTGAACAAGATCTTCAAGCCGGCGTTCCTGGGACGCATGGTCGTCGTGCCGTACTTCATCATCCGCGACGAGATCATGAAAACCATCATCCGGCTCAAGCTGGGCAAGGTTCGCAAACGGCTCAATGAGAATCACCGCATCGAGCTGACTTTCGGCGACGATCTAGTCAACGAAGTGGCGGCCCGCTGCACCGAGGTCGAAAGCGGCGCCCGCAACGTCGACAACATCTTGACTAATACGCTGCTTCCCGACATCTCGCGGCAACTGCTTTCCCGCATGGCTTCGGGCGAGAAACTCGGGAATATCCATATTTCAGTCGGCGCGGATAGCTCGTTCGCCTATTCTTATAGCGATCAGCCGCAGCCGGCCGAGTTGGCGCCGCAACCGGGTGACTGACGCCTCCGGCTGGGGGGATTGAGAACCGCGCGGACCGCTGCCTGCGGCCGGTAATTTGCGCCTCGGAGATGGGAAAAACATGGCAAGTCAACTGACTCAGGATGGGCGGCTGATCAAACTCGACACGCCGCTCGGCAAGGACAAGCTCCTGGTGCAGTCGTTTTCAGGCGAGGAGGAAATCTCGCGCCTGTTCCGCTTCCAGCTCGATCTGGTATCGGAAGAGCCCACCATCGCGCCGAAAGATATCGTGGGCAAGAACGTCACGCTTACCGTGATGCAGTCCGACGAAAAAACCCAGCGCCATTTCAACGGCTTCGTCTCCCGCTTCAGCCATTTGCCCTCGCAAGGTCGCTACTACCACTACCAGGCGGAGTTCGTTCCCAAGCTGTGGTTCCTGACGCTGACCGCTGATTGCAAGATCTTCCAGGAAAAGAGCGTCCCCGACATTGTCCAGGAGGTCTTCCAGCAGTTCGGGATTACCGACTTCCGGCTCGAGCTCCAGGGCCAGCACCAGACGCACGACTATTGCGTGCAATACCGCGAAACAGCTTTCCACTTCGTAGCGCGCCTTCTTGAGGAAGAGGGTATTTTCTTTTTCTTCGAGCACGCAAAAGGGAAGCACACTCTCGTGTTGGCCGATCACAAAGGCGCGCACCAGCCTTGCCCGTTTCAAAACAAGGTCCGGATGGAACAATCCGCCGGTTCCGGCTTCAGCCGCGAGGAAGATACCATCGCGCACTGGGAGCATCATTACGAATTCCGCACCGGAAAATGGTCGCAAACCGACTATAATTTTGAAACGCCCAGCACGAAGCTGTTCACGACCGTCGATACGATCGTCAAGCTCGATCAGAACAAGAACTTCGAGGTCTATGACTATCCTGGCGAATACCTGAACAAGGGCGTCGGCGACAGCTTGACCAAGCTGCGGATGGAAGAAGAGGAAGTGGGCTATGATGTCGCCAGCGGCAACGGCGACTGCCGCTCATTGATATCAGGCCACAAGTTTACTCTGGAGAAACACTCGCAGCGCGAGCAGAATGGCACCTATATTCTGACCTCTGTCGCCCACTCGGGGCAGCAAACAGGATTCGCCGCCGAAGACGAGCGATTCGACGCCTACTACACGAACTCGTTCCGTTGCATTCCTCAAGACGTCACCTTTCGTCCTCCCCGTCTCACGCCCCGGCCGTTCGTACGCGGTACCCAAACAGCGGTGGTCGTCGGCCCGGGCGGCGAGGAGATTTTCACCGACAGCCATGGCCGCGTCAAAGTACAGTTTCCCTGGGACCGTCTAGGCAAGAAAGACGACACCAGCTCGTGCTGGATTCGGGTTTCCCAGCCCTGGGCCGGCAAAGCCTGGGGCGCCATCTGGCTGCCCCGCATCGGACAGGAAGTGGTGGTCGATTTCCTGGAAGGCGACCCCGACCGGCCGATCATCATCGGCCGCGTCTACAACGCCGAGCAGGTTCCACCCTACTCGCTGCCGGGTGATCAGACCCAGAGCGGCTTCAAGTCGCGCAGCTCCAAAAACGGCGGCACCGACGATTTCAACGAGATCCGGTTCGAAGACAAAAAGGGCAGCGAGCTGATCACGGTCCATGCCCAAAAGGACCTCGATACGACGGTCGAGAACAACGAGACGCGGCTGGTCGAGAACAACCGTACCACGACCATCGTGAACAATGAAACCAAGACCATCACGAAGGGGAATCAGGAACTCACCATCAAGATGGGCAATAACACGGTGGCCATCAAGATGGGCAACATGAGCACGAAGCTCGATCTGGGCAAGGAAGACCGCGAGGCCATGCAGTCCATTGAGTTGAAGGTCGGCCAGAGCAGCGTCAAGCTCGACCAGATGGGCGTTACCATCAAGGGCATGATGATCAAGATCGAAGGGCAGATCACGGTGGATGTGAAAAGCTTGATGACGACTGTGAAGGGCGACGCCATTCTGACGCTGCAGGGCGGCCTGGTGATGATCAACTAAGCGGCGCGGGAAGCGGATCAGGAGGGCTATGGCAAATCCCAATACCGTGCAGGCTCTGGCGAAGGTGGAGGCGAAGACCGCCGCGGAGATCTGCGCCGCGATCGAGCTGTCGGAGCCGGCCCGCAAGCTGCTCGACCAACAGACGCCTCCGGCGGACTATCTGGCCAAGTTGAACGAGGCCGGCATGGGAGAAGACGCGGTGCGGTTTCTGGCCCACGCCTTGCCCAAACGCGAAGCCGTCTGGTGGGCGTGCCAGTGCATTCGCGAAGCGGGCGTCGATTCCGGCGAAGCCGCCAAGGCGGCGCTGCTGGCCGCCGCGGTTTGGGCGTCCGACCCCAGTGAACAGAACCGCCGCGCCGCCCATGCCGCCGCCGAGAAGGCCCAGGGCACTCCGGAAGCGTTGACGGCGCTGGGCGCGTTCCTCAGCGGAGGCAGCATGACGCCTCCCGAAGCTCCCGAGGTCAAGCCCGCCGAAGACTTCACGCCGCGTACCGTGGCGGGCGCGGTCATGCTGGCCGCCGTCGCCGCCGAGCCCGAAAAGGCTCCCCAGAAGTATCGGCGCTTCATCGACCTGGGCGTTCAATCCGCAAACCAGCCGCTACCCAAAGGGAAAGGAGCCTAAACATGGGCATGCCAGCCGCTCGAGTGACCGACATGCATGTCTGCCCAATGGTTACGGTGTTGGTTCCCCACGTGGGAGGCCCGATCCTGCCGCCTTGTTGCATCACCGTGCTCACCGGCAAGATGCCGCAGGCCCGCGTGACCGATATGGCGGTCTGCGTGGGGCCGCCCGACGTGATCGTGCTGGGGTCGTTTACCGTACTCGTCGGCAAGCTGCCGGCGGCCCGCATCGGTGACATGACCGCTCATGGCGGCGTGATCGTGATGGGCTTTCCCACGGTCTTGATCGGTTAGCGCCCATTCACCCGCACTGCTCAATAGCGGTCCAAACGCCCTTGCCTTCGCTTCGTGCTAAGCTGTGGGGCTGCAATTCCTTGCCCGGAGACCGCCCCATTGGCAGCCAAGAAAACGGCAAAGTCGGAAATTACTCTCGATCAGCTTCTTGAGCTTCGCCAGCTTACCGAGAAGCTTTCCGAGCTGCTCAAAGGCCAGCTCGCCGACTACCTCAGCACCATGCGGCCGCTCATCGCGCCCCGCAGAGTCCTGGGAAAGTACGCCGGCGCAGTGGGCAGCATCGCCCGCGAAGAGGAAGCGTTCCAGGAGCTGGGCAAGCGCTACGACGAGGTTTGCGGCCGCTTCCGGCTGAGTTCGGGTCTCGAGAAGGAGCATTTGAGCGCCGTCGACGCCGACCTCGAGCTCTATCCCTGGGAGTACACGCATGAAGCGAGTTCGGACGGCAAGTCGCATCCGATCACGGTGACCTCGCCAGTTCGCTGGGTGTTGACCTACCACTCCGACTACACGCTGAAACAAATGCGGGAGGTCATCGCCGGCAAGGCCGAACGCCGGCCGCACGCGGTCCAGCATTTCGTCGTACACGCCCTGGCCATAAACCTGGTGCTGGCCCGCAATCCGGGTGTTTCCCGCATCCTCAACGACCTGCGCTTCGATCTGACGAGCGAATTTTCATCCGAATTCGGAAAGCTTCCGCTCACGACGCTGCATGCCCCGCTGCATGCCTTCCTCCCCGAGGACAAGTTGGTACTGTCGTCGACCCGGTTTTCGGGAGTGCCGGAATTCATCGAGTTGATCGATATGGAGTCCATCGGGCAATTGGAAGATCCGTTGCGGGCGAAACTGGGCGAGATTATCGATTCGTAGACACGGCAGGGGCCCTCGGCATACGCCTGGAGGTGGCCCGAAGCCCTGCTCTAAGCGATACTACCGATGGGTTTAGGCGATCCATCTTCTTTACCCTCATAGCGGTTTCGTCCTACAATCTTCGGGAAGATGTCCATTTTCGCCGGACCCCCGGCCGACGGGCGGATCGCCATCTCCAGCCGCGGGTTGCGCGGCGCATCGCAGGCGGATCGGATTCGAAAAAGCCCGCAAGACACTTCCCAGCAAGCCGGTAGCCGCACACCAGCGCCACCGGCGGGGTTTCGCTCCGCAAGGTTGGACGGCAAATGAAGTCTCTATCCCGTGTGGTCTGGTCGGAGGGCATGCATCTGGGCCCGCATCACTTCCAAGCCCAGAGCCGCTACTTCGAAGATCTGGTCGATTTCACGGCGCGCAGCCTTGGCTTCGGGACGTACGGTTTGCTGGGCTGCGGTTTCGATGAAGAAGCCATCCGCAACGGCACCATCGCGATGCTGCACGGCCGGGGCATTTTCGCTGACGGTTTGCCGTTCGACATGCCGGAGTCCGACGCGCTGCCTGCGCCGCGTCACATTACCGACTTGTTTCCGCCGACGCGCACCAGCCTCGAAGTGAGCCTGGTCGTGCCGCCGCACAATCCCAACGGCCTCAACTGCGCTTTTTCGGAAGCCGAAGCCAACGGTACGCGCTTCATCGCCGAGACCAGCCAGGTCGGCGACCTCAACACCGGCCGCGATGAAAAGCCGGTCAAGATGGGCCGCAAGAACATCGCCTTGTATCTCGATACCGAAGAACAGATGGGGCGCCTCTCGCTGCCGATCGCGCGCGTCATGCGCGACGGCTCGGGTCATTTCGTGTATGACCCATCGTTCGTCCCGCCCGCGTTGCACATGAGCGCCAGCGAACGGCTGATGACGCTGGTGGGCCGCTTGATTGCCCTGCTGGAGCAGAAGATCGACACACTGCGGCACGTACCCGAGGCGATGTCGGGCGCGGCCAGCGGCTTTTCCGCGCAACAGATCGCGAACGCCTGGCTGCTGCATTCGGTCAACACCGCCGTGGCGACGCTGCGCCATTTGTGGTCGGCGCGCGAAGTCCATCCTGAAAAGGTCTATCTCGAGCTGGCCAGCTTGGGCGGGGCGCTGTGCACGTTCGCGCTCGACTCTCACCCGCGGCAACTGGCGCTCTACGACCATGATCACCTGGCCGAGTGCTTCGAGGGGCTCGACCGCCACATCCGCTCGCACCTGGAGATGATCGTTCCCTCCAATTGCGTCACGATTCCGCTGCAGCCGGCCGGGAACTACCTTTACACCGGGCCGATTCACGACCAGCGGGTGCTCGACCGCTCACGCTGGATTTTCGCCATCCGCTCGACCATCGGCGAAGTGGAGCTGATCCAGCGCACCACGAATCTCGTAAAAATCTGCTCGCGCGAGTTTATCGACAAGCTGGTCAAGCGCGCTCTGCCGGGCCTCGATATCCGTCATTTGGGAACGCCGCCGGCCGCCGTCTCCCCGCAGGTCGAGACCGAGTACTTTGCCGTCAGCAAGTCCGGGCCCTGCTGGGAGCACATCATCAAGACTCGCGAGGTGGCCGTCTATGTCCCCGGCGAGATTCCGCAGCCGGAGCTGCGATTGATGGTCATCCTAGAATCCTGAGGTCTTCATGTCCGCCACACATTTGGGCGCTACGCCTCCGCCAGCAGCGGGACCAACGCGGCGCCGCTCCGATAACCTGGCGCTGTTTTTCCAGGAGCTGTTCACCGTCATCGTCCGGCTGCGCTCGAACCGCCAGCAAGTCTCCGACGCGGCGTCGTTCCGGGCGCATCTGCTCAACGCGACTCGGATCGCCGAGGAAGAAAGCCGCAAAGCCGGCTATTCGCAGGAAGACACCCGGCTGGCCGTGTTCGCCGTCGTGGCGATGCTTGATGAATCGATCCTGAATTCCGACAATCCCGCATTCCACGACTGGTCGCGCCGCCCGCTGCAAGAGGAAATGTTCGGCTCGTTCGTGGCGGGCGAAATGTTCTTTAACGGCGTCGACCGCCTGCTCGGCCGCGACGATTCGGTCGCCCTGGCTGATCTGCTCGAGGTCTACTACCTGTGTCTGTTGCTGGGTTATGGAGGCCGCTACAGCTCGGGCGCGGGCGGCAACCTGCAGCACATCGCCGACAAAGTTGGCAGGCGGATTTACCATATTCGCCAAAATCTTCAGGCCGGCGGGGGCGATCAACCGCAGGAGCAGGTTCCGCGGCGGCGTAGCGACCCCTGGGTACGGCGGCTGTCGTGGGTGGCCATGGCCACCTTCGCGATCGCGTTTCTCTGCTACCTGTTCTACTGGTTTTCACTGCATTCAGGGGCTTCAACGCTGGAGACGCTGGCACGGCGGGCGGGGGCATAGGGGAATCGCATGGTGGTCTACATCGTTATCGCGGTCATCCTGCTGGTCTACCTCGTGCTGGTCGCCCTGCTCGGCAGTTTCTTTCCGGTCGAAAGCCACAAGTGGATCTTCCGCGTCGTGTTCTGGATTTTTGGGCTCGTTGGCGCCGGCGTGTTCGTCTGGATTTATGCCAAGCGGCAGCGCAAGCGGAAGCGTCGTGAGGGCGAGCTTTCGGTCGAGGACATTGACCTGCTCGCTCGTGACGCCGAGGCGCGGCTGGCCTCGGGCCGCATGGCGCGCGATCCTAAGCTTGCCAACCTGCGTGCGCTGCTGGTCACCGGCGAATCCGGCGCGACGAAGACCAGCACCGTGGTGCATTCCGGAGCGGAGCCGCAGTTGCTCGCCGGGCAGGTTTATCAGGATACGGCCATCGCCCCGACGCGGCTCGCGAATTTCTGGTATGCCGCCGACACCGTCATCATCGAAGCCGGCAGCGCGCTGCTGAACGATCCCGACGCCTGGGACCGGCTGATTCGCCGTTTGCGTCCGCCCCGCATGCGCGCTTTCTTCGGAGGCGGCCAGCAGGCCCCGCGGGCCGTGCTGGTATGCGTGGATTGCGAAACCCTGGCGCAGCCGCAGGGCCAGGAAAAACTGACTGCGATCGCGCGGGTGGCCCGCGAGCGCCTTGGCCAGGCCGCACGGCTGCTCGGCATCGATCTGCCGGTATACGTGCTATTCACCAAGCTCGATCGTTTGCCTGCCTTCGCCGACTACGCCCGGAATCTCGGCAATGAAGAAGCCGCGGCGCCTCTCGGAGAAACGCTGCCCGTGCGCCGGACGCGGCAATCCGGCGTCTATGCCGAAGAAGAAACCGCTCGCCTCACCGAAGCCTTCAACGCGGTTTACTACGAGCTCTGCGAAAAACGCCTGATGCTGCTGGCGCG
Organism: Bryobacterales bacterium; assembly: GCA_040902925.1. Taxonomy (GTDB): domain Bacteria; phylum Acidobacteriota; class Terriglobia; order Bryobacterales; family UBA6623; genus JBBDWJ01. The sequence goes on from JBBDWJ010000158.1 coordinate 14,147, forward strand.
CGAGCAGCAGGAATCGAAGCTGCCGGGCACCTACGAGTTTCCGCGTGAGTTCGGCAAACTGCGCGGCATGATTGTGCGTTTTCTCGTGGAGCTTTGCCGCCCCAGCCAGCTCGACTTCGGGCCGTTTTTGCGCGGTTTCTATTTCTCCGGCGTGCGCCCCGTGCTCGTAACGGAAGGGACCGGCCGCACCGCTCCATCGATCGAACAAGCCTCGGCCGATTACGGCGAAGCCACGCGGCTGTTTGGCTCAGCGGGACCCGGCGGTGCGCCGCAATCCGCTTTCAGCGGCGGGCAAACACGCAAGGTCCCGCAGTGGACCTTCATTACCCGGCTGTTCGCGGAAGTCCTGCTGCGCGACCCCACTGCGGCGACGGCCAGCAGCTACAGCCGCTCCTCGCATCTGCCCAAGCGCCTGATGCTGGCGGCGGTCACGACGATCCTGTTGATCTGCATCGTCGGTTTCACGGTTTCCTACTGGAACAACGGCGATTTCGAGGAACGCAATCTCGCGGCCGCGCAGGCATTGGCCAGCATGACGCCGCAGCCCGGCGAACTGGCGTCGGTTGAAGCGCTCACGCACCTGGATACGCTGCGGAAGTCGATCGAAGAGGTTCATCTGCATCGCATCGAGGGACGCCCCTGGAGCCGCCGTTGGGGCCTCTACGTCGGCGAGAAAACATACGACAGCCTCTACCGAACCTATTTCGACCGCTTCCGCGCCTTGTTGCTCAACGACTCGCAAAACGGCGTGATGGCCGACCTGCAACAGCTTCCCGCCGAGCCGCCCACGGGCGGAGATGACGCCGCCGAGCAGCAGCGTGTATTCGAAAAACTGGGCGCTTACTTGATCTCCACCGATTTCCATCAGTGCAGCACGCGCGAATCGGTTGGCCGCGTGCTCTACGTTCGCTGGCCGAGCGGCAAGGCGCCGAGCGAGCAGCAGGCGAATCTCGCGGCGGCGCAGTTCGATTTCTACTCCGACATGCTGCGCGAGAAGAATCCCTACGCGACGCCGAGCGATCCCGGGCCGGTCGAAAAGGGCCGCCGCTACCTTTCACAAGTGAATGCGATCGACCGCGAGTACCTGCGCATGGTCACCGAGGTGTCGGGCCAGGTGCAGTCGGTCAGCTTCAATCGGGATTTTCCCGGCACCGAGTCCATTGTTCGCAACAGCAAAGAAGTGCCCGGGGCGTTTACGAAAGACGGCTGGGCGCTGATCCAGCCGCGCATCGCCAACCGCGGCGCGGGCGGCGAAGGCGGCGGCTGCTATGAGTCGATCATGGGGCCGTTCGCGGCTTCCGGCGCCGACGTGGCTGATGCGGCGCAGCAAATAGCGGATCGCTACAACCGCGAATTTCTGAAGCACTGGGTGGAGTATCTGGAGCAGACTCGAGTCGCCGGTTACGCCAGCGCGAGCGATGCCGCCGCGAAACTTGAACGGCTTTCGACGGCCGGCTCGCCGTTGATTTCCGTATTGCGCCTGGCGTCGCTACACACCGCGGGCGGCCCTGATCAGATCCGGCCGCTGTTCCAGCCCCCGCAGCTTGTCGTGCCGACGGCAACCGAAGAGTTGGGCGGCGAAGCCAGAGGCTATTTGGCGAACCTGTTCAACTTGCAGACCGGCTGGGACAAACTCGCGCAAAGCCCGCAAGGCGCAAAAGACAAAGCCGTCGTCGACGATCTGATGCGGGTAACCGAGACGGCCAAGACGAGCACCAACACGTTGACGCTCGGTTTTCGCGGCGACTCCGACCCGCAGGTCAGCGCGGCGACCCGCAACACGTTGATGGCGCCGATCGAAAACGCCGAACGGCTATTGCAACGGCTCGGCCCGCTCGACCTCAACAATCAGGGCAAGGGTCTGTGCACTCAGATCTCGCTGCTGAAGCGCAAATACCCGTTCGACCCGAACTCCGCGCAGGACGCTAGCCTGCAAGAGCTGGCCGCCATCTTTCATCCCCAAATGGGTTCACTGTGGGCGCTCTATGCCGGAAATCTGCAGGAGCTGCTCATCGAACAGGGCGGACGATACGCGGCCCGGCCGGGCGGCAGCATCCAGCTCAGCCCCGCGTTCGTGGCGTTCTTCAACCAGGCGGCGGGCATCTCGCGCGCGTTCTACCCGGAAGGCGCCGCCGAGCCGCATTTCGTCTACAGCGTCACGCCTCAGCCGATCGACTCGCTGAGCCGTTTGCAGCTCCGCTTGGATGGCACATTGCTAAGTTCGGGCGAAGGCGGCGGGCAGCCGCAACAGATCATCTGGCCCAACGACGGCAGCGGCGCTTATTTATACGGCGCCATCGGCAGCGGAAACGTCGTCGAGATCGTGCGCTATACGGGAACCTGGGCAGCGTTCCGCTTCTTCGCCAGCGCCAGCCGCATCCCTGATGCGGGCTCAGGCAGCTACGAGTGGCGGCCGACGACATCCGGACAGCCGATGGTCGTCAACGGTAAAGTCGTGATCGTGCGCTACAACCTCGACCACGGCTCGAATCCGCCGATTCTGAAGAGCGGATATCTGTCGACGCTGAGCTGCCCCGCGAGCGTCACGCGTTAGGCAAAGCGGAAGAGAATCGCCGCAGGCGATCCGAGCCCCATCCGCAAGGGTGGGGTCCATTTCTCAAATTCCCAACGGGTCCAGTAGGAACGGGCGCCGCTCGATAACTCGGGGTGCGCCCGTGAAGGGTCCGAACCTACCTCAGCCAACATCCTCAACCGCTGGCCCCGTTTGCCGCTTGCTACAATTTCCCACATGAAACGCCGCTCTTTCCTCAAATCCTCGTTGATAGGGCTTGGAGCCGCGCTCGCTCCCAAGTGGGCCCAAGCGGATATCCCCAACATGAAGATCACGCGCGTGCGCTACTACCACGTGGCGGCGTCGCGCCCGATCTTCAACCAGACATCGCACATCGTCACTGTCGAGACCGATCAAGGCATCACGGGCATCGGCGAAGGCGGCAGCAAAGACATGATCGAGCAGCTTGGCGCCATGATCATCGGCGAGAACCCTTCGCGCATTGAGCATCTCTGGCAGATCATGTACCGCGGGTATTTCTATCCACCGGGGCGTGAAAAACTGCACGGGCTGGGCGCGATCGATATGGCGCTGTGGGACATCAAGGGTAAAGCGTTGGGCGTTCCCGTCCATGAGCTGCTGGGTGGTCTGACGCGCGACTACGTGGAGTGCTACTCGACGGGTTTTCCGCGGCAGGGCAATCTCACGGAGACCGCGCGCGCCTGTGTGGAGTTCGGCTTTCGGGCTCTACGCACGAGCGTCACGGGGCCAGGGCGCGAGGGTGGCGGCTTCGTTGGCCGCAAGGAAGTAGACAAGACGTTCGAGCAGTGCAGGCAAATCCGCGAAGGAGTTGGCGAGGACGGAGACTGGGCCATCGACTATCACACACGCCTCGACCTGCCCGACGCGGTGCGGCTCAGCAGCCTGATCGAGCCTTTGCGGCCGTATTTTTGCGAAGACCTGGTGCGCTCGGAAAACCCGGGCGTTTACCGGCAGCTACGGCAGATGGTCAACGTGCCGATCGCGGTTGGTGAGCAATTCGGCGACCGCTGGGATTTCAACGAGCTCGTCGAGCAGCATCTGATGGACAACTCGCGCGTGACGCTGCCAAACGCCGGCGGCATCACGGAATTCATGAAGCAGGCGGCGATTTGCGAGACGCACTATGTCGGCCTCGTGCCGCACTTCACCGGACCGCTGGCGGAAGCGGCGCTGGTTCATTGTTGCGGCGTGTTTGGAGGGCCGGCGCTGATGGAGATGACCGGCAACGGCGAGAACGAGACTCCTCATCTGCCGCAGAAGTACGATTTCCGGAAGGGCAAAATGTATCCGAACCGCCGGCCGGGACTCGGCGTCGAGTTCGACCCGAAGCAGGCCCAACTGGTCCTTGAAGTCACCGAGCATTCGCGGCCCATCCCGCTCTATAACCGGCCCGATGGATCGGTGACGAACTGGTAGCAGCCAAATCGAACTGCCGCGGGCGGATCTCGGGAAAACGTGTGGCCCACACACGGCGGGGCGGCTTCTAGACCGAAGAACTTTCCTGATAGGTGCCGAACACTGCGCGCAGCACTTCGCACATTTCGCCGAGCGTGGCGTAGGCGCGAACCGCGTCGAGAATCGGCGGCATCAGATTTTCGGTTCCCTGGGCCGCTTCGCGCAGATGTTCGAGCGCTCTGTGGACGGCGTTGCTGTCACGCTCGTTCCTAAGCTTTTCGAGGCCTGCGCATTGCCTGCGGGCAACATCTTCGTCGATGCAGAGGGTTTCGATGGGCGAGTCTTCGGAGTCGACGAAGGCGTTGACGCCGACGATCTGCCGCCCGTTTTCTTCGATGGACCGCTGATACTCATAGCTCGATCCGGCGATTTCGCGTTGCGGGTAGCCTTGCTCGACCGCTGCGACCATGCCGCCCATCGCGTCGAGCTTCTCAAATTCCTCGAAGCAGCGCTTTTCCAAATCGAGCGTTAGCCGCTCGACAAAATAGCTGCCACCGAACGGGTCCGCGGTTTCGGTCACGCTGGTTTCGTGGGCGATGACTTGCTGCGTTCGCAGCGCCAGCAGCGCCGCTTCCTCCGTGGGCAGGGCGTAGGCCTCATCGAGTGCGTTGGTGTGGAGCGACTGCGTACCACCCAGTACGGCTGCCATGGCTTGCACGGCCGTGCGCACCAGGTTTACGTGCGGTTGCTGCGCCGTTAACGAGACCCCAGCCGTCTGAGTGTGGAAACGCAGGCGGTGCGAACGCGGGTCTTTCGCTCCAAAACGGTCGCGCATCACTTTGGCCCAGATCCTACGCGCGGCGCGGAACTTAGCGATTTCTTCGAAGAAGTCGTTGTGGGCGTCGAAAAAAAAGCTCAGGCGCGGGGCGAAGCTGTCGATGTCGAGCCCGCGCTCCAGGGCCCACTTCACGTACTCAATGCCCGCCCCCAGCGTATACGCCAGTTCCTGCAGGGCCGTCGCGCCGGCTTCGCGGATGTGATAGCCGCTGATCGAGATCGGGTTGAAGCGCGGCGTGTGCCCGGCGCCAAACTCGAGCGTGTCGACCACCAGGCGCATCGACGGCCTCGGCGGGTAGATGTACTCCTTTTGGGCAATGTACTCCTTGAGGATGTCGTTCTGGATCGTTCCGGATATCTTCTTCCAGTCGGCGCCCTGCTTTTCCGCCACCACCAGGTACATGGCCCATAGGATGGCCGCCGAGGACGTGATGGTCATCGAGGCAGTCACTTCGGCCAGCGGGATGCCGTCGAATAACTGCTCCATGTCGGCAAGAGAAGAGACTGCGACGCCGCATTTGCCGACCTCGCCGGCCGCCATCGCGTGGTCCGCGTCGTATCCCATCAGCGTTGGCAGGTCGAAGGCCACCGAGAGGCCGGATTGGCCCTGCTCGAGCAGATAACGATACCGGCGGTTGGTTTCGGCGGGTGAAGCGAAGCCCGCGAATTGCCGCATAGTCCAGAGCTTGCCGCGGTACATATCGCGGTGGATGCCGCGCGTGTAAGGGTACTCGCCTGGTTCGCCGACGTCGGTCTCGGCGTTGAAATCGTTGAGTTGACCGGGTTTGTAGGTTTGCTCGACGAGGGCTCCCGAGATGGTTACGTGGCGTCTTTCCCTGCTCGGAGCTTCGCTTGCCGGTGGACTGTTTCTGTGGGGCGCCATGGTGCGGACCGTAATCTCATCAGACTACAGCTTGTTGAGGATGGCAAGGTGGTGGCGGATTCCGCAAGAAACGGCAGGGATCAAGCCGCGGTGCCGCCCCGGTTTTGCCTTTTGCCTTTTGCACTTTGCCTTTTGCCTTGCTCGTTCTTCAAAGCTGGGCTCAGGCTGCCTGCTTGCGTGCTTGAAAACAAACTGGTGCCCGGTGGGCGTTGAGACAGACCCGTACCTGCTTGAGACAGCCGATTGTCTGTCTCACTCGCCCCCAGGCGGGCCGTTCAGGTTCGCGGGAGAACGGCCCGCCCTTTTGGGCAGCGAGGTGAACTCGAGGCGGGAAGTTAGACGGCCGCGCGGTAGACCGCCGCGGTCGGCATGGCTCGCTGCGCTTCCCAGACTCTCCTGCCCTGCCCGGCGCGCCGCCGGGGCGGGATCAGAAACAAGGAGCGCTGGGAAGGAGGATTCCCGGCAACCGTTTGCAGCTCCGGGTAGTGTTGCATCAGCGTTTCGGGCACGTTTACGGGCTTTCCCGATACCAGAGAAACGATCTGTAACGCGTTAACCACCGCCTGGCCGCGGAAATGATTATTGGTGACGACGTAGGTCGTGCGGGTCTTGCCAGCGATCCGGTCAATGCGGTCTTTCCATTTGCGAAGCTGGTCTACTCCATACAGATAGTTGTAGCGAGCCTCGACGGGTTTGAGGCCGCCGGGCCGCGGCTCGTCGTCCCCGAATTGAAACCACTCCTGGTTGTTACGCCCGTGAAGGCGTACGTATCCGATTGCGGAGGTAACGTGGTCGGTCGGCGGCAGGCAATGGTGCAGTTGCGGCTGGTCGATATTGCAAAAGCCGATTTGGTGATCTTCAAACAGGCGCAGAGCTTCGGGGATGTTCCAGCCGCTGTGCCGCATTTCGGCCGCTAAAGGATACTGTCCGAATGCTTCGCTCAGTCTCACAACAAGGTCGCGGTTCTCGCGGCTGAAACGGAACGACCACGGAAACTGCATCAACACGCAGCCGAGCATGCCGGCGTCGGCCAGCGGCGCCAATCCTTCGCAGAACTGACGCACGTCCGCGCGGTCGAACTGGCGGTCGTGCGTGAATCCGCGGTAAAGCTTGGCGGTGAACTGAAACCCGCTGTGGGATTGCAGTTTCTTCGCCCAGACGCGCGCCAATTCGGGCCGCAACGGCCTGTAGAACGAGGTGTTGATCTCGATGACCGGAAAATATTGCGCCAGAAAAGAGGCTTCATGAAAGCCGTCCGGCCTGGGCGCCGGATAAACAATGCCTTTCCAGTCTTCGTACGACCAACCGGCCGGGCCTACGCGAACATCTGCTGGCATGACTGACTGTCCTTTCGCTCTTTATTCGCCTACCGAGAATGAGTATAGGTCTACTCCCGGGAAAGGTCAACCCGCGCTCAAAATTTTTTTTTGCAAGAGACTCAAATGCGGTGCGAGTGACGTAACCAAACGCGAAGAGCCGCGTCTTAGTAAGTAAGTACCCCGTATCCGGCGGGCGCATACCTCACCCATCACCCCTAAACCCCATGCGCCCGCCACACCTCTTTTCTCTGTTTCCCTAAACCCTTTCGTTTCTAAATCGGGTGGCCTCTTCCGGTGACGAAAACAATGTCATTCGCTCGCGCGCGTTGCGAGCCGCTGCCGTTCGCAACTTCGTTGTTCGCGTTCACAACTTAGCTGTTCGCGTTCACAACCGCGTCTATCCTCTGGCTAATGCAAGACCGGCGCCGTTGTCCGTGCGAAGTCCGCTGGCGCAAGAGAGTATGATTTCTAACTTAAAATCCAATCGTCGATGGACGAGGAATCAGAAACTCCAGCGGAAGCTCGAATAGCCAACGTGTGCGTGGTAGTTCTGTAGCGCCGAAAAATCTTCGCTGTAGTTGTAGAACTGCCAGCCGAAGTTCCAGGAGAGCTTGTCGGCGAGACGGACGGAGAGGCGCGCCTGCGGGGATTGGTAGCTCAGCGGGTAGCTGTTGAAAAAGCTCGTGCCGTCGCTAGCGAAGTTCGGATAGTTCGGCGTTAGCGTTGTCGGGAACGTTAACTGGCTGCGGTCGTCGGCGGTGTCTTTGGCCAGGTTGTAGCCGAAATAGAGCGTCAGCCGCTCGTGAGGCTGGATGCGCGTTCCGAAATTCACGAGGTTCAGATGGCTCGTGTAAAAGCTGAAACTGGCTGCGGTGGGGTCGGCGGGGTTGAGGTAGTTGAGGATGCCCGATTGGGTGTCGAGGTTGAGCAGCGTATAGCCGGCATCGAGCGTGAACCGGCCGTCGGACGCGGCCCACGAGCCGTTCACGCCGAACTGCCGGCTTTCTGATCGATGATCGATGAGTGATACGGGATTGCGGTTGATCGAGTTTTGAAAGCTCGCGCTCACCACCGCATTGTTCTTGCGCCATTGCACCCGCGCGGTCTCGGTATGGAAGTCGCGATCGCTGCGGGGGCTCAGCGGCTGATCGGCGCGGCCTTTCTCGGCGTCAACGGAGATTCGCAGACCCCGAACCGGGAGCCAGCGGAACCCGGCCACGCCCGAATGAACGTGGTTATCGCTCTCAAACAAGCCTTCCTGAAAGTCGAAGTCCGGAAAATCAAGCGCCGAGTCGGTGCGGATACGCCGCGCAGAGTAGCGATAGGCGCCGTAGAGCCCGAACTTCGGCACGGGGCGAAAGTTCGCCTCGGTAATGTTTGACACAAAGCGAATGCCGAGGTGCTCGAAGGCCAAAAACTGATTGGTGACGATTGTGGCTTCCACGAAGGCCGATTGGCCGTTGATGCGCGTGTTGTTCACCGATGTCGTGTTCGTGATGGTCCATTTGTCGGAGGGAAGCAGCGTTACCGTGAAATCGCCGCTACCTTGCTTGCGGTCGGCTTCTCCAACGACAAAGCTCTGCCGCAGCGTCGAAATTGTGTTGGCGGGGTCGGTGGCGATCAGGTTTTCTCCCAGGATCGCGTTGCGGCTGCCGCTGGCGTAGGTGAAGCGGCCGTGGAATCCGACACGGTGCTCGTTTTCAGTGCGGATGACGACGCTGGTGAACGGCGTGTTGCCGTGGATCGGTTCGGCCCGCTCGAGACTTTCCACAGGCTGGACGTTGGCGGCCGCGCCTGGCAGAGTCGATGCGTTGCCGTAGAGCGTGTCTTCGCGGTAGTTGTCGAACCCCTGCAAAAAGCTAACAGCCAGGCCGGCCACGCGGAAGTTCACGCCGGCGCGGTATTGATTGTTGAGCTGGCGCAGGTTGGTTGTCAGGCGGAGGAAGCGGTCGCGCCGCAACGCCCCGAAGTTCGAGGCAATGCCTTCGGAGGAGAATCCGGGGCCGTTGTGATTGTTGCGGTCGTATCCCAGCACGACTTCGAAACGCTTGCCGGGGAACAACGTCAGCTCGTGAGTCTGAAAGATCCGCTCCGAGTTGAGGCCGTGCTCGCCCTGCCACAGCGATGGCAAGCGGTTGAAGTAGTTCACGATGCGGAATCGCATGTCGTAGCGGTAGGCGGCGTTTTTTTCGATGCGCAGCGTCGTGGACTGGTAAGGGTCCTGGCCTTGCCCCATCGTGTGGAAGGCAAACTCATCGAACAGGGAGCCCTTGCCATCCACGCTATTCACTCGCAATTGGCCTTCGAACAAGCGCATGCCGTTGCCGTAGTTCACCGCGCTGCGATAGGCGTCGTGGTTTCCGGTCACGTTCGCGAAGCGGTACCCGCCTTCGAACGAATTCGAAACCGTGTAATTCGACTTCGTCGCGATTTCGTCCGGGCGGTCGGGCGTAGGGGTGACGACGGGCTGCGCCGCGGCGACCGCCGCCGCGATCAGCAGCAACAGGCAAGCCGGGATGGTGGTGGGAGTTTTCATCGCCGGAACAGCGCGTCGACGTTCGAGCCATGTATGCGGACGTGGCAGTTGACGCAGTTCTGAAAAGCGGGGTCCGCCAGGTTGTGAGAAGAGCGCCCCGGCGCCGGGATTCTTTCTTCGCGCGGTCCGAATCCCATTACGTTGTTGTGGCACTCCAGGCAAAGTGTAAATGTCGCCGGACGCGCCAGCAGCCGCGGATTCACGCTGCCGTGCGGGTTGTGGCACATCGTGCATCCCTCGACGCGCACTGGCGCGTGCTCATAGACGAACGGGCCGCGCTTGTCGCTATGGCACTTCACGCAGGCAATATCGTTGCCCAGCCCATGGGTCACCATTTGCGGGCTCTGCGCCGTTCGCCATGTGGCCACCGGCGCGCCGTGCGGGTTGTGGCAGTCGGTGCAGTTGATGGCGCCTTCGTTGACACGATGCTTGTAGGGCAGCTCGAAACGCGCGCGGATTTCGAGATGACAGCCGTAGCAGGTTTCCCGCTCCGTCTTGACGAGCAGCGGTCCTAGCTCTGGCGCGTTATGGATCGAGTGGCAACTGAGGCAACTGACCTCTCCGGTCGAGTGCGACGAACGCCGGATGTTGACCTTGCCGAGATCCTTGGCGTGGCATTGCAAGCAATTGTCGAGAACTTCGCTTGGCGCAAGCTCGGGGAAGACGACGATCTTCGTTTTGTCACCCATGCCCTTGACGTGGGCTTCGCCGGGACCGTGGCAGCCCTCGCAACCAGTACGCTCGGGCGGCTGATTGGCGAGCGCGATCGACTTGAAGTGTGGGTTGCGATTGAAGCCGTGAAACAGGTCCGGATGGCAGGCCTGGCAGGTTTGGCTTCCGACAAAATTGTTTGGCTCAGGCGGGGTTTGGGCCTGGAGCGCATCGACGCCTGAGAGAATCGCCAATGCCCCCAGCACGGGGACAGCGGCGAAAAACGCGAAGGCATCGCGCAGGCTCGGGTGTCGGTATCGATCAGACGGCATCTAGACGCAATTCCGCCCCACGCAACACAGGAACTCAGACACCCCAACGGCGGCGGGATTGAGGACTCTTACGAGGCACAACCTCATCCTCTTGCCGCTTCGACGAACCAATTACAAACCAAATCAACAACAGCGAGACGGTGATCAGATCTTCCTTATGGTTATCAGACCGCGCCGATGCTCTGCAAGGCGGAACGGTTTCGGAACCAACCGGCGGGGCCGATGCCGGCCGATCGAACGTTTCGATATTCGAGTGTTGAGAGGCCTGGAAACCGCGGAGCCGTTGCATGGCGGGCGGTTTTCGAGGGGCAAGACCAGCAGACCCACGCGCACGCCGGAGACGGCGGCGAATCTATTTGTGACCTTTGTAAACACGAAATGGCTGGACCCGTCAAGTTGGTCCAGCGCATCGCATCGCGCACTCCGTTGTTTGGCCTGTACCGAAAAAGCGAAGGCCGTTCAACCCCAGACCAATGGAAACAACTTCAAGCCATCGATTGTGGACGCGCGCGGCCGTCGCGACGCGATTCGCATGGCGCCCGGCCGCAGCCGTGAACGGGATGAGGTGTAAAATGGGGCGGCCCAGAGGCGGGTTCTTGACTGTGCGAGTTCACGCGATTTCTCTTGCCCCGATGTCGGATGTTCAGAAGCATCGTCTGGCTGCGTTGGGAGAGCTTATCTACCACGACGCCGTACTTGGCGACCCGTCGATGGGAGAGCTTTGCCGCGGTGCGGAGGCGATTGTGGTCACGCCGCGGCTGGCGGCCGACATTGTCCCTGCCCTGGACCGCTGCCGCTTCATTTCGGTGCAGGGAGCGGGCACCGACGCGCTGGACGTCGCCACAGCGCGGCGCAAAGGGATCGTGGTTTCCAATGTCCCTGACTTTTGTACCGACGCCGTCGCTGAGCATGCCTTCGCGCTGTTGCTTGCGGCGGCGAAGAGAATCGAGCAGGGGCGGGAGTGCCTGATCAAAGGACTATGGACCACCGCTTTGGCCTACACGACGATGGGCCTCAGCGGCCGGACGCTCGGGCTTTTCGGATGCGGCAAGATTGGGGCGCGGATCGCTGAAATCGCCCGTGGCTTTCGGATGCGGGTTATTGCCACCGTCCGCGACCCTGGCAAGCCGCACCCAGTCGAGACTGTCCCGTTCGAGATTCTTTTGGCCGAAAGCGATTTTTTGGTCCTGGCGGCCCCGGCTACGGCTGAGACAACCGGGGCCTTTGATGCGCGCGCGTTTGGCCGCATGAAGCGTGGGTCAGTGCTCGTCAATATCAGCCGGGCTGCCCTGGTGGATCACGCGGCGCTGACCGAGGCGCTACGGTCGGGACAGCTTGGCGCCGCGGGCGTCGATGTATTTCTCGCGGAGCCGCCCGCGCCGGACGATCCGCTGCTGCGCAATCCGCGGGTTGTGGTCAGTCCGCATGTGGCGTGGGGTACCGAGGACGCGCTGCAGCGGCTGCTTGATTTGAGCATTAGCAACGTGGAGGCCTTCGCGGCCGGTTCTCCTGTCAATGTGGTCTAAGAGTCCCTCGTACCGGTTTCACGGCACCGGAGTGCCCCAGGAAAGGATCTCAATGTTTCGATTCGCGTTTCTGCTTCTTTTGATTCCGGCCGCGGCCTTGGCGCAGCTTGAAGGAGTCGTCGACGTTCACGTCCATTGCGCTCCAGACAGCGGCCCGCGCTCGGTGGATGCGCTCGATGTCGCGCGGCTGGCCCGCCGCCACGGCATGCGGGCGCTGCTTTTCAAAAACCACTACACCCAGACGGCGTCGCTGGCGTATCTGGTCCATCAGGCGGTGCCGGGGATCGATGTTTATGGCGGCATCGCGCTGAATCGCAGCGTGGGCGGCGTCAACCCGCAGGCTGTCGAGCATATGGCGCGCACCACCGGCCGGCTGGGCCGAGTCGTCTGGATGCCGACTTTTGATTCTGAACACTATCACCGCACGCTGAAGCCGAATCCAAACTTTGTCCCAATCGCTCGCGACGGCAAGCTGCTCCCTGAGGTCGACGAGGTCTTGTCGATCATCGCCCGCGAGAAGTTGTCGCTCGCCACAGGCCATTCCTCGCCGGCTGAGTCGATGCTCTTGATCCGCACGGCCCGCGAGAAGGGCATCGAGCGGATCATCGTGACCCACCCCCTTTCGAAGGAAGTCGGCATGGGGGTCGAGATGCAGAAGGAAGCGGCCAGCCTCGGCGCTTTCCTCGAATACCCGTTCAACGCGACGCTGCCCCCGAGCCCGGAATGGGGAGGAGGCTCAAGCTCGATGGAAGCCTACGTCAAAGCGCTCCGCGCGGTGGGTCCGGAGCACTGCGTTCTGTCGAGTGATCTTGGGCAGCCGATGAATCCGGTCCATACCGACGGGCTGATCGGCTTCGTCCAGCAGCTTCAGAAAAACGGGTTTTCGCAGGCGGAGATCGATCTGATGGCGAAGCGGAATCCGGCCAAGTTCTTGGGGCTGGAGTGAATCGCGGGCCGATGCACACGACCGATGCACGACCGATGGCGACCGATGGGGACAGTCACCGCCTTCCGCTGCTCAGCGGACCTGCAACTCGAAAGATTTGGAGCGGAAGGCGGTGACTGTCCCCCCGCGCACCTAAGCCTGGCCGAACTTTTTCTTCAGGCCTTCCGCGAAGCGCTTGACGTCGATGATGTAGCGCTCGTGAAGGCCTTTGCCGACGGCTTCGGTTCCGTCGTGCGCTTCGACCTCGAAGGTGACTTGGCGGCCTTCTACTTTGGTGACGATGGCGCGGTAGGTAACTTCCTGGCCGAGCGGCGTCGCCGCCAGATGACGAACATCGACGCGCACGCCGACGGTATCCTGGCCTGCTTCGAGATACGGCAGTACGGCGTCGCGGGCGGCGTACTCCATCCACATGATCATGCGGGGCGTCGACAATGATGGTTTGACGCCTTCGCCCAGAAACGTGATCGAGTCGTCTTCGGAGACGGCGCGTTTCCGCTCGAGAGTGATACCGGGTTCGACCATAGCGACCCATCATAACCTGCGGGGAGCCGATGCGTCGGAGGAGGCCACGAATGTCGGCGATACAGGCGAGCCCAGTTTTGAAGCCGTCAAGGAATTACCTCATCCCGTGGCTCTTGTCCCGCTTACGCGATCGCGCCGCATGCTACCGCGCTTTACCCGCGACCGCGCCGAGGTATTTTTCAAGTTAAAAATACTGGATATAACCGGAAAATTCTGGCATAATATCGAAAACCTCGAATAGGACGGCATGCACCGGAGAAAATTTTTCCTGGTGACCGTCTCCCTCGCGAATGCTACTTCGCCGGCGCTGCTGGCGGGCGTCCCCAGCAAAAAAGCGGTCTACCGCGGCGGCACGCTGCCGTTGCCAAAGCCCCCTGCCCAGGGAGAGGTCTCGATCACCGACACCGAGGAGTTCGTTTTCCGGTACCGCTCCGGAGAACTGCGAATTCCTTACGATGCGGTGAACTCGCTCGAATACGGCCAGAAGGCGGGCCGCCGGCTTGGCCTGTCGATCGCGCTCTCGCCTCTGTTTCTGCTCTCGAAAAAGCGGCGGCACTACCTCACGCTGGGGTTCCTGGACGCCGCGAGCAGCCAGCAAGCCATGATGTTCGAGTTGGGTAAAGACATAGTGCGAACTACGCTCGCCGGTTTGGAAGCCCAAACGGGTCTGCGGGTGGAGTTCGAGGACGAGGAGGCGCGGAGGTCCAGCCGATGGTAGTCAAAACTCACCGCGCGGCGGGTTTCGCCGGCTTGGGATGTCTGCTGTTCGCGTCGGCGGCGGCTGCGCCGACCGAGAACCGCGCGGCCTTGACGTTTGTCGAGTCGCAATTGGTCAAGCTGTTGACCGTGAGAACCGTGTACGTGGACGAACTGCGCGGCGCCGACGGCCGCGAACAGATCCGCGACATGCTGATCGGCAGCCTGCAACGTACCGGGCTGTTTGTCGTTACCGAAGACCAGGAACACGCCGACGCCTGCCTGCGAGGTTCGGCGGAGGATCTGATTTTCACGGAAGTATACCGGCAGCGCGAAGGGATTCAGGTGCGCGGCGCGGTTTCCGGCAGTGACCGCGACAGTGAAGGGTCCGAATACAACGCCAACAGCTTCGGGGTCGGCGACACCGACGAAAGCTACCGCCGCGAACAGAAGCATGAGGCGATGGCGGCCGTGCGGCTGGTGCTGCGCGGCGGCGAGGTCGTTTGGTCCACGACGCAGGAGAGCACGGGAGCGAAGTACCGCGGCCCGGCAGCCGACGTAGCCGAAAAGGTGGCCAAGGAGTTGTTGAGGGCGCACGAACAGGCCCGGGAATTGGCACGCACGGGGAATGGTCAGACGGGATCGGAAAACCAAGCCGCGCAACGCTGAGCAGCTTCAGTAGCCTAGCCTGGCCCCATGCCCGGCTTCAATGCGTACCACCGGCCGGTGTCTCGAAAGAGCTTTCACGAGCCGGCAGAAACTCATCACCAAGCTGCCAGGTTGGCAACTCCGGTAGATTCGCGACGCGCCGCCCGATCTCGAAGCCAAGCCTCGCTAACTGTTCGAGTCCGGCGAAATCCCACGACGCGTCGTACTCGTCGGAGGGCTGGTGGTAGCGGTTGGCGACGTAGTCCTGATAGGCCGCCTCGGCTACTTCGGCGGGTTTCCCTTCGAGTTGCATCCCGAGCTTGATGGAAAACGCGGGCACGCCGGCCTTCGCCAGACTGAAGTGGTCGGAGCGGTAGTAGTAGCCCTGCTCGGGATGGCTGTCGGGCTCGATTGCCAGCGCGAAATCCTTGGCCGTCTCCTCGACCAGTTGTTTCACGGTCGTGCGCTCGTATCCCAGCAGTGCGACGCTCTGGACACGGCCTAGAGGCAGCAGCCCGTCGTAGTTGATATTGAGCGCGGTCTCGCCCACGGGAACCACCGGGTGGTGCGCGTAGTATTCGGAGCCGCGCAGGCCACCCTCTTCGGCGCCCACGGCCGCGAATATCACCGTGCGATCGGGTTTCGAATCGAGTTGGGCGAACGCTCGCGCCAGCTCGAGCAGCACGCCGCAGCCGGTGGCGTTGTCGGCCGCGCCGTTGTAGATGTTGTCGCCGTTGACCTCAAAGCCAACGCCGAGGTGATCCCAATGAGCGGTGTAGAGGATGGCCTCGCTTTTCTTTTCGGGGTCGCTGCCTTCGATCTTGGCCACCACGTTGTGGGTCGCAAAAGGCGTCACGCTGCTGCGGATGCGGCCTTTCAGCCGCACGCCTAACGGAATCGGCTGAAAGTCTTTCGAGTTGGCGAGCTGCAGCATCTCTTCGACGCTCTTGCCGGCGGGGGCGAAGATTTTTTCGCCGGCTTCGGAAGTGACCCAACCGGCGACCGCCAGCTCCTGAGCGCCGGCCTCGAGCCGGACGAACGGCAATCGCATGCCCCAGGAATTACGAACCACCTGCCAGGGGTATCCGGCGGTCTCGGTGGTGTGAACGATCATCACGCCGAGCGCCCCTTGGCGGACTGCTTCCTCGTACTTGAATACCCAGCGGCCGTAGTAGGTGAGCGCGCGTCCGCCGAAGAATGCCGGATCCTCCGATGGCGGCTCGTTGGTGAACACAACGGCGATCTTCCCTTTGATGTCGGCGTTTGCGTAGTCATCCCACCCGAATTCCGGCGCTCGGATTCCATGGCCCACAAAAACGGCCTCGGCGTCGATTTCTACTTCTTCCTGCTGGCGTTGGTTGAGCCCAACGTATTCTTCGAGATACGTCATGGGGATCGCGCGGCTGCCCTGCTGCCAGGCGAGATGGCTTTCCGGCAGCGTTTCAACGCCCATCAGCGGCACGCTCTGGAGATAAGACCCGTTGTCACCCGCGGGCTGCGCGCCGGCCTGCTCAAACTGTTTTTGTATGTATTCGATGGCCAGGGTCTCTCCGCGCGTGGCGGGGCCGCGGCCTGCCATCTCGTCGCTCGCCAGCGCCTGCACATGCTCGGCGATGCGCGCACCGCTGATTTCGGGAGCGCTGTCCCGCTCCGGTTGCGAGGAGCAAGAAACCGTAACAAGCAGGGCCGCGAGGACTTGTGGCAGACGCGCTTTTTGCATTGGTAGATGCTAGCACGCGATGGATGCGTTCACGGGCGGAACATCGGGCCGCCACTAAACCGAAGTTCTTGCTCCCAACGAATAGAAGTTGTGTGTTTTGTTTGGCAAAGGCATTCTAGCGCCGCTTTTTGTAGGCATGTATTGATTGATTTTGTTACTTGTTATGGTTGATATACTGTGATATTATGTAAGCATGTACGTGGCCACCGTGCCCAACCGTAACTCCCCTCCCGCCATCCTGCTGCGCGAATCCTATCGCCAGGACGGCAAAGTCAAAACGCGCACTCTCGCCAATATCTCGCATCTGGCGTCGCATCAGATTGACGCCCTCCGCTTGGCTTTGGCGGGCTCTCTGCCATCGGCTTCCGCGCCCTTGCCCGATTCGTTCCGCATCTCCCGTTCGCTTCCTCACGGCCATGTCGCCGCCGTGTTGGGTTGCTTGCGCCAACTGCAACTGGACTCCATCCTCGACCCCGCTCCCTCTCGGCAGCGCGATCTGGTGATCGCCATGATTGTGGCCCGCATCCTCGAGCCGGCCTCCAAACTGGCTACCGCTCGCGGCCTGCACTCCGAAACGCTCCACCACAGTCTTGGCGAGGTGCTGCAGCTGGATTCCGCCGACGAGACCGAACTCTATCAGGCCATGGACTGGCTGTTGCCACGGCAGTCGCGCATTGAACAGCAACTGGCCAAACGCCAACTCTCCAACGGCGGGCTGGTGCTTTATGATTTGACCTCCACTTACTTCGAAGGCCGCCACTGTCCGCTGGGCAAACTCGGCCACTCCCGCGATGGC
>JBBDWJ010000159.1:0-31300 GCA_040902925.1 Bryobacterales bacterium
GCTGGCGCCGTGTTCGCTGAGGTCCAGACCCGCGATCTCTTCCTCCTCCGACACGCGCAGCCCGATGGTCGCCGCGATGATCTTGAACAGCACGAAAGCCGTGCTGAAGGTCCACACGAAGCAGACCGCGATGCCGGTGAGCTGTACCATCAGAGTTCCCATCAGGTCGTATTCCAAGCCCAGGAAGAGGTTTTCATGGAATAGGGCCGCCGAGAGGGTGCCGAAAGCGCCGCAGACGCCGTGGACCGAGATCGCGCCCACCGGGTCGTCGACTTTGATCTTGTCGAAGAACAAGACGCTGAAGACAATGATGACGCCGGCAATAGCGCCGATGATCATCGCGCCGAGTGGAGTCACCGTCGCGCAAGGCGCGGTGATCGCCACCAAACCAGCCAGCATTCCGTTGAGCGTCATGCCGATATCCGGCTTGCCGAATTTGACCCAAGTGGTCAACATGGCCGTGATCGAGCCGACGCAGGCGGCCAGGAACGTGTTGACGACGATGCGTGCAACCGAGCCGTCGGCCGTCGTGGTGGAACCACCGTTAAAGCCGAACCAGCCCAGGAACAGAATAAAGACGCCCAAGGTGGCCATGGTCATGTTGTGGCCGGGGATCGCGCGCGCTTTGCCGTCTTTACCAAACTTTCCGAGCCGCGGGCCGACAACAATCGCCCCGGCCAGAGCCGCCCAGCCGCCGACCGAATGCACTACCGTCGAGCCCGCGAAATCGATGAAGCCCCAATCCGCCAGCCAAGCGCCGGTTTGGCCGTCGCTGATCAGCAGGTTGCCCCAGGCCCAATGCCCGAAGACCGGATAAATCAACATCGAAATGAAGATGCTGTAGACGATATAGCCGGAGAACTTCGTCCTCTCGGCCATGGCGCCCGATACGATGGTGGCGGCCGTTGCCGCGAATACGACCTGGAACATCCAGAAGGTGTATTCCCACTGTCCTTCGCCGCCGCCGTTATCGGGCGACAACATGAAATGATCGGTGCCGAAAAGCCCGTTGCTGGCCCCGAACATCAAACCGAAGCCCACGCACCAGAAGGCGACAGCGCCCATCGACATGTCGAGCATGTTCTTCATCATGATGTGGGCCGCGCTCTTGGCGCGCGTGAAACCGGACTCGACAAACGCGAAGCCGGCCTGCATCCAAAACACGAGCGCGGCCGCTATCAACGTCCAAAGGATATTGGCGTTGGTCTGCACAGCTTCCACGGACGCCGCGACGCTTTCCAGCGTGGGTGGCTCCGCGGCTTCCTCTTGGGCCCACAGACATCCCGTCACGAGCAGCCCTAGAAGGAGCGCCTTGCCGGCGTGACGCACCCACCGTTTGCCCGGGCTTGCGGGCGTTGCCGAATTGTCTTTCCTCTGCGATTCGAACCTGTTCATTCCTAAACTCCTAACCCAAAAAAATACGGATACCCCTGACCGCGGACGCACGGAACAATGCTTCCAGCAACGCGGGACACGCCTAACCAAGATTTTTGGGGATTGTTTCCGACTTCTCGGTCAGAAGCAGTGCGACGACGGGGTTTCCTGCACTTCCCGCAAACCACAAATAGTAGTCCACCGGAAGGTTTTAATCGTCTTCGTTTAGACTATAGCGGCCGCTGCGGCCCAGGGGAAGACGATAATTTCTATACGCCCGATAAACAGCCTTGTTCTCAATGGTTGCGCTGGCCAGCAGCGGCTCTATTCCGCTCAAAACAAAAGAGTAAATATATGGCCACGGGTTGCCGAAAAGGGGTTGGAATGGCGCGGGGGCAAGCCAAGTTCAAGAGATGATCAGGCCCTCGGCGGCGATTTTTGAGAACCATACTTCGCTCAAGCGGCCCGCCTTATGGAATTCTTCCTTGACCAGTTCGACGACCTGTTCGGAACCTTGCTCGTAGAAGACAAGCATGGCCGGTCCCGCGCCGCTCAAAGCGCAGCCGAGCAGGCCGGGCGCGCTGAGCTTGAGAATCTCGGCCATGCCGGGAACGTGAGCCATACGGTAGGGCTGGTGGAGGCGGTCTTCGAGCGCCGCCGGGAACGCTTCACGGTTTCCGGTGGCCAGGGCCGCGACGAGCAGAGTGGCGCGTTGAAGATTGAAGACGACGTCCTTGGCGGAGTAGCAGTCCGGCAGCACGGCGCGCATCTTCTCGGTCGCCAACTCGAAGTCGGGGCACACTACGGCTAGCGAGAACTGCGGCGGCGTTTCGAGCCGCACCGCGCGCGTGACGCCGTCGGAACCGATGGTTGCCGTGGTGAGCGAACCGAGCACGCAGGCGGCGACGTTATCGGGATGGCCCTCCATCCGCGCGGCTTCATCGAGGATGCGATGAGCGTCCCAGGCGAGATCGAGCATACCGCTAGCGATGGCAACCCCAGCGGTTAGAGCGGCGGCGCTCGATCCGAGGCCTTTGCCGACCGGGATCTCGTTGTTGATGTCCAGAGAAATCGCCGGCATCTCGCGGCCCTGCATCGCGGCCACTTTGCAGGCGGTGCGCCAGATCAGATTGGTTTCGTCCGATGGAATGCGGCTGACGTCGCGGCCCTTCGCGGTGACCACGAGGCGATCGCCGCGCCGGACGCTGCAGTCAAGATAGATTTCGAGGGCCAGCCCAAGCGTGTCGAACCCGGGTCCAAGGTTGGCGCTGGATGCCGGCACGCGGACCCTCATTTCGGAAGACATGAATTTGAGATTATAGCCCACCGTAGGCGAGGTTCTGTGATTGCCGCCGGGATACGGCGTTGGGCGCCCGCTGGTCAGTAGACGCACGAACCTTGCGGAAATGATGCTCAGCAAGAGTCGGCCGACGTTGCGGTGTTGAATGGTATCGTAAATGTTACCATTATTTCTGGTTGAGAAGGAGCGCAAGCGGAAGGAGAACCCATAGTGCCTCTCACCAGGGAATTCAAGGAAACGGTGCGGAAACGGGTCGAACGCGACTCCAAGTTTGGAGAGGCGCTGTTGCGGGAAGGAGTCGAGTGCTTGCTCTCAGGAGATCTCGAGACAGGAAAGGCCTTGCTGCGGGACTACATCAACGCGACAGTCGGATTCGAGGCGCTTGCTGAGATCACGGAAAAGCCCGCCAAGAGTCTGATGCGCATGTTCGGCCCCAATGGCAATCCACAGGCCAGCAATCTTTTTCATGTGATCTCGCTTCTGCAACGCCAGAACGGCGTGAGCCTTGAGTTAGCCACCAAGCCGATGCGCCGTGGCAAGGGTTCGCACTAGAGCGGGTCTGAATTCCGTCCCTCGCGGCCGCTACGTTCAGGCTTGCGGCTCAGTTGTTGGCTCTTGCTGCGTGCTGCAGTGCAGCGTTCCAAATCCCCAGACGTAATCGACACTGTGAATGCCGATAATTTCGCGATCCGGAAAAACGCCTGCCAGGATGTTGAGCGCGATGCGGTCGTTGGGGTCGTGGAATGTCGGCGCCAGCACCACTCCGTTGGCAATGTAAAAGTTGGCGTAGCTGGCGGGCAGTCGCTGGCCCTGGAAGTAGAGCGGGCGGGGCATCGGCAACTCGATGATCTCGAGCGCACGCCCGTCCTGATCGGTCATGGATCGCAGCCGGATGAGGTTTTCCCGCAGCGGGGCGTGGTTTTCATCGCCCGTGTTCGGTTCGACGACTGTGACGACCGTGCGGGGCCCAACGAAGCGGGCGAGGTCGTCGATGTGTCCGTGCGTGTCGTCGCCAACGATGCCTTTGGCGAGCCACAACACTTTGCGGACTCCCAGGTAGTCGGCGAATAGCTGTTCGATCTGTTCGCGGCCGAGGCCCGGGTTGCGCTGCTGCTCGTCGCCGAGCAGGCATTCCTCGGTGGTGAGCAGCGAGCCTTCGCCGTTGACGTCGATGCTGCCGCCTTCGAGCACGATGCGGCGGCCGTCGAGCCGCGGCTCCCAGGCGCGCACCTTCGCGGCGCGTGCGATCTTCCCGGGGATTTTCGCGTCCTTACGCCAGTTGTCGTATTTCGCCCAGGCGTTGAACCGCCAGCAGGTGGCGGCGACTTCGCTTTGATTCCTGACAAAAATGGGGCCCGAGTCGCGCAGCCAGGAACGATCGGCCGGAAACCGGAAAAAATCGATCTGGCCGAAGTCGACGCCAACCTTCTCGAGAACGCGCCGGGCGCGGCGTTCGTGATGCGCGTCTTGAACCACCAAACGCACGCGCTCGCGGCGGTGCAGATGGCGCACGATATCGCCGTAGACCCACGGGATTGCGCCAAACTTGCCAGGCCAGTCGCGCGGATTGTGCGGCCACGCCAGCCACGTGGCGGCGTGCGGCTCCCATTCGGCCGGCATGCGAAAGCCCAGTTGGCGGGGGAGTGGATCGGCGGCCATTCCTATTCGTCGATGAACCGGCTGCTGATACCCTGGTAGGCGTCGATGCGGCGGTCGCGCAGGAACGGCCAATTGCGGCGGACTTCCTCGATCATGTTGAGGTCGATTTCGGCCATCAGAATTTCGTCGCCATCGTCGGCGGCCTGTTGGATGACTGAGCCCATCGGGTCGCATAGGAACGAGTGTCCCCAGAACTGAATGCCTTCGTAGTCCGCTGGACGGCGCGGGGAGCCGTTGAGCGGCTGTTCGAGGCCGACGCGGTTGACGGCGGCGACGAATACGCCGTTCGCGATGGCATGCGAGCGCTGCATCGTCTGCCAGGCGTTGATCTGCCGCTCGCCCCACTCGTCTTTTTCGCCGGGATGCCAGCCGATGGCGGTGGGATAGACCAGCAGGTCCGCCCCTTGCAGCGCGGTCAGGCGCGCCGCTTCGGGGTACCACTGATCCCAGCAAACCAGCGGCCCGACGTTGGCGTAGCGTGTTTTGAAAACGCGGAATCCCAGGTCGCCCGGCGTGAAATAAAACTTTTCGTAATAGAGCGGGTCGTCGGGAATGTGCATTTTCCGGTAGACGCCCATCAGGCTGCCGTCAGCGTCGATGACCGCGGCGGTGTTGTGATAAACGCCGGCGGCGCGGCGCTCAAACAATGACGCCACAATGACGATGTTGAGATCCTGCGCGAGTTTCGATAATTCCTCGCTGGTCGGGCCCGGGATCGGCTCGGCCAAGTCGAACCAGTCGTGGTTCTCTTCCTGGCAGAAGTAGAGAGACGTGAAAAGTTCCTGCAGGCAGACGATCTGCGCGCCGCGTTCGGCCGCCTTGCGGATGAGCCCGACGGCTTTCTCGAGGTTGGCGGCGCGGTCGGCGGTGCACGACATCTGCACCATCGCCACGACACACGATTTGCGCTTTGCGCTCATGCTGAGATTCATCTTTCCAGGATTAGGCAAGGGGTGTCAATGAGTCGTCTCAGCGCGCCGGGTCCGCCTCAAGAAGCCAAATATCGAGGCCGGATCGAATGCTTCCGCTATTGATAGAATTACATCCATGGAGATCACTCTCAGCCCTGACCTCGAAAAGCTAGTTCAGCAGCGAGTGGAGCGGGGGGAATTCGAAAACGTTGAGGAGATCGTTGAGTTCGCCCTGCGGCGGCTTCTCAGCCCCTCCGAGCAGATGGCATCACCACCAAGCCCTGCAGAAAAGGTGAAGGCTCTGAAGGATTTCTTTGACGAAGTGGACCGAGACCCGATTGACGCTCCCCCTTTGCCGGAGGAAGCCCTTCGGCGCGTGAATCTTTACGACGACCGCCGCAACGGCCTCTGAGTGGACTACCTGATCGACACGAATGTTCTGCTGCGGTCGCTGCACCGCAACGATCCCGCGTCGCGAACAGCTCGGGAGGCTCTACTCACGCTCATTCAAGATGGCCGCACCCTTTGCGTTACCTTGCAGAACGCAGCGGAATTTTGGGTCGTCTGCACTCGTCCGAAGGGAGGGCCTAGCAACGGGCTCGGTCTGGCGGCCCACAATGTTGAGCGCTACTTTTCCAGGTTTGAGCCTTTCTTTGCAATCGTGCCTGAAACAACGGACGTCTACGCCACCTGGAAGCGACTCGTGACAACCTACAACGTCAGCGGCCTCAAAGCGCATGACACACGCCTTGTTGCCGTCATGCTGACACACGGAGTTGAAAGCATTCTTACGTTCAATGTTTCAGATTTCAGGCGATACTCTGGTATCACGGTGGTCCATCCTGCCGAGATCCTTCCTTTGTAGACAAACCCCACCAAGGTCGTGGATGGGGTAGCTCTCCTGTCGGTACGATTCGCCCCATGCCTGGCACCGGGAACCAGCCGCCGCCTACAATATCCTTTACATGGCCAAGAAAGCGGAAGACGCAGCCCCGAGCTTCGAGCAAGGGCTCAAGGAACTGGAAGGCATCGTCAAGGAACTCGAGCAGGGCGAGCTGCCGCTCGAGAAATCGCTGGAGTTGTTCGAGAAGGGCGTCAAGCTCAGCGAGGCCTGCAGCAAGCAACTTCAGGAGGCCGAGACGAAGGTGGAAATCCTGTTACGAAAAGAGGGCCGCATTGAAGCCGAGCCGTTTGAGTTGAAAGACGGCGAAGGGGAGGCGTGACGCTGGACGAATACCTCGCCGGCCGTGGGCGGCGTGTCGATGAGGCGATCGAGCGGCTGGCCCCGGCGGCGGAGCAGTTTCCCGAAACGATTCACCGCGCCATGCGCTATAGCTTGTTGGCGGGCGGTAAGCGCATCCGTCCGGTGCTGTGCATTGCGGCGGGGGAGGCCGTGGACCGGCCGGAGAATTTGGCAGGGATCGAGGAATGCGCCGCGACGCTCGAGCTGGTCCACACCTACTCTCTGATTCACGACGACCTCCCGGCGCTCGACAACGACGATTTCCGGCGCGGCAAACCGACCTGCCACAAAGTTTTTGGCGAGGCGATGGCGATTCTGGCCGGCGACGCTTTGTTGACCTTGGCGTTTCGGGTGCTTGCGCAGTTGCCGATTCCGGAAAGACGGTGCGTGGCGCTGATTACCGAGCTTTCCAACGCGGCCGGCACGGTGGACGGCATGATCGGCGGACAGGTGGCTGACCTGGAAGCCGAAGGCAAGCCGGTCGAAGAAAAACAACTGCACTACATTCACAGGGCGAAGACGGGCGCGATGATCCGGGCTTCCGTGCGCATGGGGGCGATCTATAGTGGCGCCCCGAAGGACGAATTCGAGGCCCTCAGCAGTTATGGGCAGCATATCGGGCTGGCCTTCCAGATCATCGATGACGTCCTCGACGTCGAAGGGACGCCGGAGTCATTAGGCAAGACGCCTGGCAAGGACGCGCAGCAGCAAAAGGCCACATTTCCAGCGTTGTATGGAGTGGAAGAATCACGGAAACGGGCCACGGAGCATCTTGAAGCCGCGCGGACCTCGCTGGACCTCTTCGGCGATCGCGCGCTCCGTCTCCGGGAGCTGGCCGAGCGGATCGTCAACCGGTCGGCATAGCGTGGCATGCGCAACCAAGAAGAAACCACAGATGCACACAGATAAACACAGATGAAAACAAATTCCGACGTTGGATTTATCGACATCCGCGACGGAGCCGCCGCTTTCCGAGCCTTCGAGAATGCCGGAAGCCAAGTGTGAATGAATCTGTGTTCATCTGTGTGCATCTGTGGTTTCGTTTTTTCCAGTCTTCCCCCCGCCTGTTGTCATGAAGGGCCAACGTATTGATGTGCTGCTGGTGGAGCGCGGACTGGCTGAGTCCCGCGAGAAGGCGCAGGCGATGATCATGGCCGGCGAGGTTCTGGCCGACGAGCAGAAGGTCGACAAACCGGGGCACCGTGTTCGCACCGACGCGGCCATCCGCCTGCTCGGTACGCCGCAGAAGTTTGTGAGCCGCGGCGGGCAAAAGCTGGAAGCGGCACTGGATCGTTTCCACATTGATGTTTCGGGAAAGGTTTGCGCCGACATTGGCGCTTCGACGGGCGGATTCACCGATTGTTTGTTGCAGCGTGGAGCCGCCAAGGTTTACGCCGTCGACGTGGGAACGGCGCAACTGCACTGGAACATCCGGCAGGATGCTCGCGTGGTGGTGAAGGAGCGCGTCAACGCTCGTTACCTGACTCGCGAAATTCTTCCCGAGCCGGCCGGGTTCGCTTGCTGTGACGTCAGTTTTATTTCTGCTACGCTGATCTTCCCGGCTCTGGCGCCGTTGCTGCGGCCGGACGCGGACCTCGTCGTGCTAGTTAAACCGCAGTTTGAAGCCGGCAAGGGCCAGGTGGGTAAGGGCGGCATCGTTCGCGACCCCGCATTGCACCGCGAGGCGGTGGAGAAGGTGCGCGCATCGCTTGGGCAAGCGGGCTTTACTCGCACCGCCGAGACGGACAGTCCGGTTTTGGGCGCGGAAGGCAACCGCGAGTTTTTGCTTCATGCCTGGGGGCTCGATCCCGAAAGGGCGCAAACCGAGTGATACGCAAGATCGGAATTGTTTCCAAGCCGGAGCGCGAAGATCTGCCCGCCATCGTCAAAGAGTTGGCGGGCTGGCTTGAGCAAAAGGGAGTGGCGTACGAGCCCGATCGCGTCACCGCCGCATACCTTGGGCGCCAAGGCGGTTTTCCTCGCGAGCAGATGCCCGACGGGTTCGACCTGGTGATCGTGCTGGGCGGCGACGGCACGCTGCTCTCGGCGGCGCGCGCCGTGGGCCCTCGCGAGACTCCGCTGCTGGCCGTCAACCTCGGTGGCCTGGGTTTCATGATGACCACGCGGGCCGAGGAGTTGTTCGACGAGCTGAGCCGCGTGCTGGAGGGAAACTATTCGATCCAGTCGCGGCGTGTGCTGGAAGCCGAGGTCGTGCGCGAGGGCCGTACGCTACAGCACTTCTTCGCGCTGAACGATGTCGTAGTCAACAAGCTTGCGATCGCCCGGCTTTTGCATCTCGATGCCTACGTCGACAACGAGTTTGTTTGCCGCTACCGCGCCGACGGGCTGATCATCTCCACGCCCACCGGTTCGACCGCCTATTCGCTCGCGGCGGGCGGACCGATCATGTTTCCTTCGGTGCAGGCTATCTGCCTGACTCCGATTTGTCCGCACACGTTGACGAACCGTCCGGTTGTGGTTCCCGAGACATCGCGAGTCGAGGTCGTGATTCAGGAGGGCGACCCGGACGGATCGACGTTTCTGACCGCGGATGGCCAGGTCGGCCTCGACTTGCGCAACCAGGACCGCGTACACACGCATTGCGCGGCTCATCGGGTGCGCACCATTCAGCCCCGGCAATTGAGCTTCTTCGAGGTCCTGCGGACGAAGATGAACTGGGGCGAGCGCTAGCCAGCAAATTTCACAAGGAGTGTCTCCGAACCATTTGCGCTAAAACGCCGCGGACTGCGGCGCGGCCAAGGAAAATCGCCTCAGGCGATCCGAGCCCCATCCGCAAGGGTGGGGCCACACGACCCTCATCCGTCGGGCGGTTTCACGCAGCTCCGGGGGAGGCAGAAGGCGAAACCGGTGGTTACGTGCCGACCGTAACGCCGGGGTCGAGCAACTCTCCTTCGCTGCGCGCCACAAACGCAGCGCAAGCCAGATCCCCGGTTACATTGACGCAGGTGCGAAGCATGTCGAGGATGCGATCGACGCCGAGAATCAGCGCGATGCCCGCTTCCACTTTGTCGCCCAGCCCGACCGACTGCAGCACGACAATCAGAGTAATCAACCCGGCGCTGGGAACACCGGCCGCGCCGATCGAGGCGAGCGTGGCTGTCAATACGACCGTCAGTTGCGCGATGGGGTCGAGTGGTATGCCGTAGATCTGGGCGATGAACATCACGGCAACCGCCTGGTAGAGCGCGGTGCCATCCATGTTGATTGTGGCGCCCAGCGGCAGCACAAAGCTGCTGACCTGGCGCGAGATTCCCAGTTTGGTTTGAGCGGCATCGATCGTGACCGGCAGCGTGGCGCTCGACGATGACGTCGAGAAAGCGAAGATCGGCACCGAGACGATTTGCTTGAAGAAAGCCAGCGGGTTGAGGCGGGCGGCGAAACGAACCATCAAGCCGGTGACGACAAAAAAGTGAAGAGCCAGGCCGGCGATAACGGTGAGCGTATAGACAAGCAGGCTGCGCAACAGATCGAGGCCGAATTGCGCCACTACGGCCGCAATGATCGCGAATACCGCGTAAGGCGCCAGGATCATGATCCAATGGATCACGATCATGGAAGCGCCGTTGATGCCGTCGAAGAAGTTGACTACCGAGTCCCGCTGCGGTCCCGGCAGCATGCTGATGGCGGCGCCGAAGACGATCGAGAAAAAGATCAGCGGCAAAAGATCGAACTCGGCCGCTGCCTGCACCGGGTTGCGGGGAATCATGTTCAGCAAGAGATCTTTGACGGAAGGGGTCTGCGCGGCCAAGCCCACGCGGCCGTGCGCCTCACCTTCGAATTGCGCCGCAAGCCGGTCCCGAGTGGAGGGGTCGATGCGTCCGCCGGGTTGAACGATGTTGGAAACGAGCAGTCCTAGCATCACCGCCAAGGCCGTGGTGACCATGTAGTAGGCGAAGGTCTTGCCGCCGATGCGGCCCAGTTTGCGAATGTCGCCCAACGATGCCGCTCCGACCAGCAAGCTGGCGATGACGAGCGGAATCACGATCATTGTGATCAGCCGAATGAAGGCGGTGCCGACGGGTTCGAGAAAGATCAGCGCCTGGCGCAGCGGTTCGATCTGGCCGACGTTGGCGATAGCCCCGAGGATGGTTCCCGCGACAAGGCCGATGAGGATTTTGGTGTAGAGCTGCATAGCATTCATGCCGCGGGTAATGACCCTTCCGGGGGCATGCAGCCCGCCGTTGCTGAAGGCAGCGTACCAACCTGAGGCGCATAAGGCCAAGTTATTAGCGCAGGGAAAGTTTGGCGGGGTCTGTCAGAGCCGCGGATTCGACCACTCGGTTAGTGTTCGATTGGCAGGGCGTTTGCCCAGGGCTGACGGGGCTCAAGACGCTCAAATCGGCTTCGGGGCTCTCAGCGGATGTGCCGGTGAACTCCATCATACTATCGGAAAATGTTATCGGACCGGTCGAGGCCCCGAATCCCGAATCGTTTCGCCCAGACCGGACGAATCGTGGAGTCCTCTCGAAGCGGTTGGGATGGAAAGAGGCGTGGACGGTTTTGGAACCGTCTGTTGGCAGGAAATTTTGGCGCTATCGGGACACAACTCCAACATGCCGCGGCGCAGGCTGGGCCGCGCGGCTCAGCTACGGGGCTGCTGGCTCAATCCGCGGACGTGGCGCTAAAGGAAAGCTCTCAGACTCTGGCCGCGTAGGACTTGCCGTTGGTCACAGCGATCTTGGCATCCGGGTTTGAGAACCCGTTAGCCAAGCGTGGCCCGTCCGATTCCGCGTTCTGCTCGAGCACGTATCCCTGTCTCACCACCGTGTGGATGGCCACATTGCGCCGGCCTTGAAGCTTCTTACGCAACCGGCTGACGTGGACATCGACGGTGCGCGTCTTCGTCTTGTCGCTATACCCCCAAACCGTCTTAAGCAGAAACGGGCGAGAAAAGCAGCGCCCGGGACTTCCTTCCAGCAGCGACAGCAGTTGCTGTTCCTTACGCGTCAGCCGAAGGCTTTCCTTTCCGTTCTGACCAGATGTCATAGGTCTCTCTTTCCCGGAAGGCCCCAAAGCGAATCAGACCACTAACCTTCCGGCACCCCAAGTATTCGGGCGGCGGGGCGATAAAGTTACGTTTTTATCTTTTTGCCTGAGGACCAACCAGGACTGGCGGGTCGGACTCGACGCGGTAAGGCCGCTGCTGGGAAGAGCAGTCGGGGAGACGGCCATGGCTGTAGTAACGCAGGCCGTCGGCGACGTGGCGGCGAACCTCGCCGAGGCAGGTTTTGTCGCTTTGTGGGTCGATTTGGCGCCAAAGCTCACGGGCGCCGGCCCGCTGGCTGATCGCTGGGAAAGTCTGCCATTTCAGTAAGATAAAGCTCAACGCCGCGCAGGCCGCCAGCACCGCCACGGCGGCGCGCCGGCGGTCCAGCCAGCTCAAAACCGCCACCGCCCCCGCCGCCATGGCGGTCAGCGCGAGCCATAGGGGTGAAATGCTCTCGGGAGGCCAGGCATCGGTCAGCCCGTCGGCCAAAGCAGGAGGCAGCAGCGAAGCTGCCACCGGCATCAGCCCGAGCAGTGCCGCCGCTGCCGTCAATGCTAGTCGACCGCCCTTGCGGGTCGCCAACGCCAGCCCGCTCAGTGCGGCGGCGGGGGGCAGCATTGGCAATAGGTAGCCGGGTAACTTATTGATAGGGAAGGAGAAGAATAACAGCGTGCCGATGGCCCAGGCGGCCAGAAAGCGCGCCCGCGGGTCTTTTTTTGTCTCCTCCGACGGCAGGACGGCCATCAGCGGGGTCCAGGGCAGTAGCGCGACGAGCAGGACCGGCGCGTAGAACCACCACGGCTGGACGTGCTGGATCGATGGGTCGGCGAGCCGGTCCAAGTGATGGCGCAAGAAGAATTCTTCGAAAAAGGGCGCCCCGTTGCGCACATAGCAAAGTAAGTACCATGGCAGCGCGACGGCAAAAAACGGCCCGATCGTTTTGGGATGGAACAGGTCCCGCACCACGAGAGGGATGCCGCGGTGCCAGACGACCGGCAACAACGCCACTACCGCAAGAGCCGGGCCGACCAGGCCCTTGGCTAGTACGGCGAGTCCCAGCAGGGCCCCGAACGCCGGCAGCAGCTTGCGGCTCTCCGCTGACGGTTCTTGGACCCACGGGAGCAACAACAGCAGCGCGGCCGAGAGCGTGACAGACAGTGGCAGATCGAAGCCGCCGACCTGGCTGAAGGCGACCCAGCCGGCCGCGGTGGCCAGAATCAGCGCCGCGTACTCCGCCGGCTGGGGCCCGAACTCGCGCTTGAGCCGCCAATAAAAAAAGGCCAGGAAAGCGGCGCTCATCAAGGCCACCGGCAGGCGCGTCGCGCGGTCGTCGTCGAGCCCGAGGCGCGCGGTCAGCGCCCCCATCCAATAGAGCAGCGCAGGTTTTTCGAACCAGGGCTCCCCGTCGAGGCGCGGCGTTACCCAGTCGCCGCTTTCAGCCATCTCTCGCGCAATCGCGGCGTAGCGCGGCTCATCGGGTCCGACCAAGCCGCGGCGGGACATGCCGTGAAATAGCAGAAAGTAGACGCCGAGGACCAGCAGAACGCCGGCAGCGAGGGTTTTTGCTTTCATGCTAGGCGCCCCTCCAGTTTACCGGACGATGGCCACGAGACCTTGGCTACCTGATGCGAGGGCAGGGAAGGGCGGGAAGGGTTACGAAGTTAAGGCACAAGGCACAAGGCAAACTGCAAACGGCAAAAGGCAGAAGGCAAACTGCAAAGGGCAAAAGGCAAAAATGGGCTGGATGCGGGTGAGTGCTGCGTTGGCTTAGTCGGGCTCGGGCAGACGCGAGGTGTGGAACCAGAACTGGCATACCGTGCTGAGCACTTGCACCAGGCCCTCGAAGCTCTGTGGCTTGAACACGTAGGTGGCGGCGCCGTGGTCGTAGACGCTGGAAATGTCGGTGGCCTCTTGCGACCCCGTGAGTACGATCACCGGGATCGGCCGCAGGCGCGGGTCGGTCTTCATGGCCGTCAGTGCTTTGCGGCCATCGATGTGGGGCATGGTCAGGTCGAGCAGCACGAGGCTCGGCGAAGGCGCTTCTTTGCTGGTGCCGCGTAGGTATTCGAGCAGTTGGGCGCCGTCTTCCACGAAACGCACTTCCAAAGATGTGTCGATGTCGCGGAAGGCTTCCTGAAGGATGCGGCGGTCCGTCGGATTGTCGTCGGCGGCTAGAATCAGGCGACGATTGCGGAAATAGCTCATGAACGACTCCCGTTGGGGAAGGCTACGAAACGTTGAACGGGATCCGCGAGCCTTTTCGCGGACAAGGCCACGAGCTCGCGCAACTCGCTTTCCAGGATCGACTGAGGCAACCGCCTGGAGAGCAGGCAATCGGCGCCCGCGTCCAGCATCTGTTGAATTTGCAGCGGTTGCTGGTCGTCACCCAGGATGACGACGAGCGGCCCTCGCTGGCCGGCAGCGGCCCTGAGCCAGTCGAGGCTGTCTCCGAGGATCAGCGCATCGGCGACGACGAAATCGATTTCTCCCGATGCCATCATTTGCGCCGCCGCCGTCGAGTCAGCGGCTTCGATCCATTGGCTTTGGATTCCGGACTGGCGTCCGGCCTCGCAAATGCGGCGCCGTCCGGCGGCGGCCCGATCGACCACCAACGCTCGCACGGGGCGCGCCGGCGCCCGTCGCGGGGCGACGCCCGTCGAGCGGACAGAAGGCTTCGGCAACCGGCCCACGGATATCGAAATAACAGATTCGGGCGCTTTCCTCAAACGATGCCCTTTCTGTTACTGTTATCGCCGCGTTGGAGAGCGATTTTAGGGAATTCTCGCGAGCGGTTTCCGCTGCTGGGGCTCCTTGTTCATCAAGCGGTAGATGTAGGC
Source organism: Bryobacterales bacterium (assembly GCA_040902925.1). Lineage (GTDB taxonomy): Bacteria > Acidobacteriota > Terriglobia > Bryobacterales > UBA6623 > JBBDWJ01. The sequence goes on from JBBDWJ010000159.1 coordinate 14,333, forward strand.
GAGCACCTCGGCGACCGCCCTGTAGAGATGCGGCGGGATTTCCTGGCCGGTCTTGACGGATTTGTAGAGCGCCTGGGCCAGCGGAGGATTTTCAACCAGCGGCACGCCGTGCGAGACCGCCATCTGGCGAATCCGCAGAGCCAGGTGGTTGCGGCCCTTGGCGACGACCACCGGTACCGCCGTCGAGCCGTGGTCGTAGCGCAGCGCAACAGCGTAGTGCGTGGGGTTGACGATGACAGCCGTCGCCGTGGGCACCTGCTTCATCATCTGGTGACGCAGCATGTCGCGGCGCAGCCGGCGAATCCGCGCGCGAATATAGGGGTCGCCTTCGGTTTCCTTGTACTCTTCGCGGACCTCGTGCTTGCTCATGCGCATGTCTTTTTGATACTTGCGGTGCTGCCTCGCCAGATCGATCATGCCGAACAGAACGAAGACGCTGGCGGCCTTCCAGAACAGGTCGTGCAGCGAATCGCCGATCAGCGCCATGCTGAGCGGCAGCGGCGCCAGGGGAAGCCCGAGAAACGAGTCGAGGTTCGATTCCACGACCACGTAGATCGCGCCGCCAAATACCGCCAGCATCAGAACGGCCTGGATCGTGGATGGAATGTTGCGGCCGGGCAACTCCTTGAGGCGTGCGATGGGATTCAGCCGGTCGAGCGACGGCTTGAGTTTCGCCATGCTGAGCCCGCCCTTGGTGGTGACAAATTGCGCCGCCAGGGTCACGGTCAACATGATCAGCGCCGCCATGCCCAATGGCATGAGCAAGCGCGTCATCGCTTCGGCGCCGATCTGCAGCGATTCGTTCGCGTTGAGGCCGCGCTTGAACGCCTGACGGAGTACCAGGGCCGTGGTGGTGTTGGCCTCGGCCATCCAGGTGCGGGCGAAGGTTCCCAGCAACATTACGAAGACAAGGAACTGAATGCCTCCGGTGAAGTCCTTGGAACTGAAGAACTGGCCGCGCTCGCGGGCCTTTTGCTGCCGGCGGGGCGTCGCCTTTTCTGATTTTTCGCCGTGCTGGCCCGCCATGGCTGGTTCGGTTTCCCTAGCTGGAGAGCATTGCCCGCAGGACCGACATCGCCTGATCGGCCGTTCTGTCAAACAGCAGCGGCATGACGGGGCCGAACGCCGCCATCATAACGAGGCAAATCGCCATCTTGAGTGGAAACGAGAGCGTGATGACCTGAAGCTGTGAGTTCAAGCGTCCCAGCAGCGACAGGGAGATGTCGATCATCGCCATGAGCGCCAGGATGGGCAGAACGAGCCCGAGTCCGAGTTGAAACACGGTCGACCCGGCCCGGATCACCTGTTGGGCTATGGGTTCGGTGATTGCGAACTGCCCCGGAGGGGAAGTCTCGAGGCTCTGAGCCAGCAGGAAAACCAGTTGCTGGTGCAGATCAAAGGCAAAGAAGAGCAGGCCGGATGTCAATTGCGCCAGCACCACGAGAATGTTCGATTCGGCTTGCGTGCCGGGGTCTACCGCGGTGGCGTAGGTGTAGCCGGCGGGCAGGCTGATCGCCTGGGCCCCGAGGGCGAATAGCTCCAGAACGAACGCGATCAAAAGGCCCACCGTAACGCCGAGAGCCAGCTCGCTGAGCCCCCAAATGAGGAGCTGCCCGAAGCTCGGGTCGGCGCCCTGCAACTGCGGCCATTTGGGATAGAGCGCCAGCGCCAGCGTCATCGACAGCCCGGCGCGGGCCACGGGCGGCGCATTGCGAATGCCTGGAACCGGCGCGAACACAAACACGCCGCCGACGCGCAGCATCACCAGGATGAAGGCATGCAGGGTGTGGACGGGAATTTGGAGATCAACCGGCATATCTCCAAAGGTCCTGGAACAGCGCCCGCGTGTAGTCGGTCATTTGGGTGACCATCCAGGGCATCAACAGCAGGAAGCCAAACAGGAACGCGCCCAGGCGCGGCACCGTGCTGAAGACAGAATCCTGCATCGAGGTAAGCACCTGGACCAGGTTGATGGCGATGCCGACAGTGAAGCCGATCATCAGCAGCGGCGACGCCAGCCAGAACGCCATCATCAAAGCTTTGCTGATAACTTCGATCGCAAGTTCGGGGGACATAAAGGTCTCCGCGAGGCGGCAGCCTCGCTACGGATAAAAGCTCTTCATCAGGGAACCGACGACCAGCGACCAGCCGTCGACCAGCACGAAGAGCAAGATCTTGAACGGCGCGGACAGCATCACGGGGGGAAGCTGAATCATTCCAATCGACAACGTGACCGATGCAACGACCAGATCGATGATGACGAACGGCAAATAGAGCACCGCGCCGATCTGGAATCCGGCCTTGAGCTCCGAAAGGATGTACGAGGGAATCAAAACGGAGAGGCTGAGATCCTCGGCCGTGGCCGGCTCGGGCGATCCGGTGACTTCCAGAAACAGCTTGATGTCGGACTCCCTGACGAACTTGGTCATGAAGGTCTTGAGCGGTTTTGAGCCAATGTCGAGAGCTTGTTCGGTCGAGATCTGCCCGGCCTCAAGAGGCTGCCAGGCATTGGCGTACATCTCCGACGTCACCGGCTTCATGACCAGCAACGAAATGAACAACGCAAGCCCAAGCAGGATCGGGTTCGACGGGGTCGCCTGCGTTCCGAGCGCCTGCCGCAGAAAGTGCAGCACGATGATCGTGCGCAGGAAAGGCGTGATCGACATGATCACGGCCGGCAGAACGGTCAGCAGCGTCAGCCCCAGCGCGATCTGCATCGGCATGCTGAGCGTCGTGCCGTTCTCGCCGGTTTGAAAACCGAAACCGGCAAGCGGCGAAGCGGCCGGGGCGGACTGGCCCGCAACCGGAATCACGCCGGCCAGCAGCAGCGCTGCAAGCAAGATGAGTTTCTGGGGCATGGTCTAATGCTCCCGATGAACCGGGCTGCCCGGCCACGGCGGGCCGGGTGAGGCGTCTTTCCTCCCGACGGTCTCGATCAGGTTGATGCCGGATGGAGAGGAGCCGAGAAGCAAGACCTGATCGGTGGTTTCCACCAGAAACAGAGAGTGCTGCGATGTCAGCGCCAGCCGCTCGACAACGTTGAGGCGGCGCGCTCCGCCGCCGAACGGCCGCTTCAGCGAAAATTGCGCGACGCCCTTTCTTCGCAGCGCCCACAGCAGCAAGAACAACAGGCCCAGCACGAGCAGGGCCGCCGCGCCGCGCTGCATGGCTTGCACCGACTCACTCCACATCGCCCACCTCGGTTACCTGCACTTGGCGGGAGCGCCCGCGAGCGAGAACCTCGGCGCGCCCGATGCGAGAGCCGCCGACGACCAGATCGAGGGCTTCGCCGGTGGTCCTCGGAAGGCGGATGACACTGCCGGCCTTCAGGTCGATCAACTCACCGAGAGTGATGACCCGCCGGCCGAGCTCCGCCTCGATGCTCACGGGGACGCCCTCGAGGCAGCCCAGATTGATGCTTGGGTCCATCTATGTTCCGTTACCGTTTCAGGTTGAGAGTTTCCTGAGCGATTTCATCCGCGGTGGTGACGACCCGCGAATTCGCCTGATAGGCGCGCTGGTAGCGGATCAGGCGCGTGAACTCGGAGGCGATATCGACGGTCGAAGATTCGAGCGCCGCGCCGCGCACATCCCCACGTCCGCCAGTGCCGGCGGGCCCGATAGCCGGCGCCGCGCTCTTCGAGGTGAGCCGGAAGGAGTTGTTGCCTGCCGAGGCCATCGAGCCGGGGTTGGCGATGGCGGCCACGGCCAGTTGCGCCACAACCTGCTCTCTGCCGCCGGTGAACCGCGCCACGACCAGGCCTCCCTGGGTGATTTCGAGGTTGATCATCTCGGCGGGTACTTCGCCGTTCTGAGAGACTGACGAAACTGCGGACTGTTGCGAGAACTGCGTCAGCATGGAATCGGTGCCATTGAATAGGTTCCAATCCATCGCCACGTCCGCCGCGCCGTTGGTGAACCCGGTGATCGCCACCGGCGTGATGCCTGGAGCCGCCGGCGCAGTGATCTGTCCGTCGGGGCCGAACGTGATAGTGCCGGTGGCCAGCGAACTCGGCGTGCCCGCCGTACCGCTGGTAAGGTCCTCGCCGGGGATCATGACGTCGTAGTCCCAGTCGGTCGCCGACGTCTTGGTGAAGTTGAAGGTGACGATGTGCGTGGCTCCGAGCGAGTCGACAATCTCGGCCGGAACGGAAAACGCCGCGCCGGCGGCCGCGCTGGCGTCAAGATTCAAACGCATCGAGATCTCGGTGGTGGCGATCGGGGGCAACAAGCCGCTGGTCGGCAAAACGATGTCGGAGATGGGGCCCGTGGGGGTCACGGTACCGTTCACCGCGGCCCAACCCTGCACGTTGTGGCCTCCTCTGGTCACCAGGTTGCCCGTGGCATCGGTGGTGAAGTTGCCGGAGCGCGTGAAGAGCTGGCTGTCCGACGCGTCGCGAACGACGAAAAAGCCGTTGCCTTGAAGCGCGGCGTCCAAACCGGTGCCAGTGACCTCGACGGCGCCCTGTATGTACTGGCGGCTCGTCGAAGGCCGGCCCACGCCGGCGCCGATCTCCAGGCCTTCGGTCACGAATTGCGTGACCAGGTCGTCGAACGAAACGCGGCTCCCCTTGAAAGCGACAGTGTTCAGGTTCGCGAGGTTATCGCCGGTCACACTGATGGCCGCGGCGTTCGCGTTCAGAGCCGAAAGCGCTGTCGAAAATGGATCGAACATTCAAAAATCTCCTTTATCCGTTCATGACACTATCAGGGGGAGTTACTGGGCTGCCGTTGGAGCGTCGGACTCCGCGGCCGCCGGCGCGGGCTCAACGCGGAGCGACTGGATTTCGTCGCGTATACCAATCAATTGCTCGAGCTCACTGAACTGGGCGAGCTGCGAAAGAAACTCCATGCCGTCGGCCGGGTTCAGCGGGTCCTGGTTTTGGAGCTGGGCGACCAGCAGTTGCAGGAAGGCATCCTTGCCGGCCAGGGCCTCGTTCTGGCGCGGGGCGGCGCTTTCACTGCTCTCCGCTGCGGTGGGGAGCGTGCTGGTTGTCTGTGTGACGTTCATAGAGCCTCCTAGTCGATATCCTCGGGCCACTCGCCCCGGCGCTGGCCGCGTTGCTGCGCATCTTCGGGCGAGTGACGGCGGCCGTTGTGGCCGCGCGTTTCGTCTTGGCTTAACTCGAGCGTGTCGGAGCGGGAATCGTCCGCCGTCGACGAGCCCGACGACGGGTTCCAGAGTTTTACGTCAAAGCCTTGCTGGTGCAATCCGCCGGCGAGCGAACCGAGATCGCTGCGTAGCGACTGCGCTAGCGCGGGGTCGCTGGACCGCACGGTCATATGGACCTGGCCGCCGCGATCGGTGAGCACAACGTTGGCCGCGCCGCGATCTTCGCTCTGAATCTTGAAGCTGAGCGAGCGGGCCGGCTGGCTTGTTTCGGGAGCGGGTGTCTCATCGATTCCGCCGAGTTGAGCCGCGGCCGGAATCGTTACCGGCTTTGGCGATGGCGTCGCTGTTGACAGAGGTTGTGACCCGCCCGGAGCTTGCGAGAGTGGCGTCGTCTGCTGCATTCCGCGATCGAAACCGCCGCTCGGATGATCCGGGTTTGCAAAAGAGTCGCCGCTTCCAGCAAAGCCGGCGCCCCGCCGGAACGCATCGCGCTGCTGGCTTTTCAATGCTTCGGGCGTGGTTTTCGATTCGGGTGACTGGCCGCCCTCGGAATCCGGCGAGTCTGTATCGCGAAGCGAGGTCGTCAGCCGCGCCAGGTTGGCCTGTTGCGAATTCGCCTGGGCCGCATCGGATGCGCCTTCCCCGCCGCGCAACCGGATCTCCCCTTGGAACGCGATCTCCGAGAGAGGCTGCTTGGATTGGCCTTCGCTCGCGGCGATTGTCTGCGCATCGGCTCCGCCTGCCTGCTGTTGCATCACCGCCCGGGCATTCGGACGCGTACTCTCTGATGTGCCCGATGTACCTGCCGCAGCGTCGGGTTTCGTCGTGTTCGTGGCCGGCGCGGATGCGTAAAGGCTCGCCACGGCATTCGCGGGCGCGCTCGATGCGCTCTCCGCGTGACTTTGCTGTTTTGCCTGGGCCGGGTTCCCGTCAGCTTGCGCGTTGTTGAATGCGATCTCGTCGTTTTGCGCCGGGGAGACTTTGCGGCCGGCTTCCTGATGCTGGTTGTCGCCCGCAAGACCGGGAACAGTACCTTCGGTCAACGAAGCGGAGAGATCGTGCCCCGGCTCGCCGGCCGGCGTCTTGCCACTCTCCGGCGGTTGCTGCTGGCTGGCGATGCTCGCTAATAAAGAGTCGAGACCCGAGAGCGCACCGCCGGATTTTCCGCGCGGCGATGCGGCCTCCGAATTCAACGCCAGATCGCCGGAGGTTAGCGCGGCGGATTCCGCTTTTGGCTGCAGCCGCGCTGCTTGCGCCAGGTGGGCGCCGCCAGTTAAGGCGATCCCAATGGCGTTCGATGAGTTGGCCAGTACTTCGCTGCTTGCTTGGGCCAGATGCGATTGCGGTTGCGACTGCGGTCCTTCGGAACCTGCGGCTGCGACCGCCGCCCCGTCCCCGCGAATTGCTGCAAGCAAGTCCGCCAGCCGTTGCTGCGACGCACTATCAGAGACGGCCAACTCCTCAGAAGCAAGGATGGAGAGGGACTCAGGGCCAGCACTGCTGGGCTCCTGACCGGTTGTGCCAATCGCTGAAGTCCAGGCGGCGGAGAACGGACTTGCTTGCGGGGGGGGATCTTTCACCTGCGGCGGCTGTCCGCCCGCGGATGTATACAAAGCGAATTGCCAGTCGGATTCGGAATCGCCGGGCCCGCCTTTTCCGCCGGCGGCGCGTTTGCTGCTCGCGGATAGGCCTTCGCGGTGCTGCCGCCCGCCGCCGTCGCCCTGCCGAACGCTTGCGTTCGACTCGAGCTCATTGGCCGCGGGCGTAACCAGGGACAACGCGCTGAAGGAGAAACCCATGCACCCAGCGGGTACGCAGGTTAGATGCCAAAGGTGCGGGACGGAGTTTTCAACAACTTGTGAGCACGGCAGTAGCGAGATTTCGCCGCTCGGCCTTGCGCGGCGTTGAGAAAGCAACAGTGCCCTACATCTATTTTCGAACCGCCGGACTGAATTTAGAGGGTTTTTGTCCCAGCCGCATTTTGGAAGGCCGCGTGCACCCCTCGGTTCCGCCATGGATCCGATTTGGGTAACAGCGGCTAGCGGTCTCCGGGCGCGTATGGAAGCGCTCGACGTGCTTGGCAATAATATCGCCAACGCCGCGACCGACGGTTATAAAGGCGATCGTGAGCTTTACAACCTCCATTTCGGCCAGGCGACGCGGCACCTGCAAACTTCCGTGTCGCTGCCCATCATCGAGGGCCAGTGGACCGACTTTTCCCAGGGGCTGCTACAGACTACGGACAATCCGCTCGATTTTGCGCTGCGCGGCGAAGGCTTCTTTGCCGTGAACGGGCCATCGGGCCCTCTCTATACCAGAAGCGGGAGTTTCCGTCTGGCGAAGGACGGCACCGTGGAAACGCCGGACGGCTACACCGTGCGCCTCGCCGGCAACGACAAGCCGCTGAAGGTGGAGGGCGAGGCGCCGCTCGAGATTTCCAGCAAGGGCGACGTGCGGCAGGCCGGCCAGATCCTGGGCCGCCTCGAAATCGTGCGGTTCGACGATCCGACGGTTCTCTCCAAGCAAGGCGGCACGATGTTTCAACCCGCCGCTGGAGTGAAGCCGGTGGCCGCCGACACCGAAGTGCTGCAAGGCAAGGTGGAAGCCTCGAACGTATCGAGCGCCGAATCCGCCGTGCGCATCGTCAGCGTGATGCGGCAGTTTGAAATGTTGCAGAAAGCGATCTCGCTGGCCTCGGATATGGACCGCCAGGTGATCAACGAAGTGGCGAAGGTAGGACAGTAGCCTCGCCCGGAAGGAACGATCGAGATGATACGAGCTCTCTACAGCGCTGCCAGCGGCATGGAAGCCCAGCAGCTCAACCTCGACAACATTGCGCACAACATCGCCAACGCCAACACCACCGGCTACAAGACTCGCCGGGCGCAGTTCCAGGATCTGCTCTACCAGAACCTGGTGCAGCCGGGCGCGGCGGCGAGCCAGCAGACGGTCGTGCCGACTGGATTGCAGCTAGGGTTGGGCACGCGCGCGTCGTCGAACGAGGTCGTGTTCAGCCAGGGCAATTTTACGCTCACCGAGAATCCATTGGATGTCGTGATTCAAGGGCGAGGATTCTTCCAGGTGCGGCAGGCCTCGGGCGATCTGGCCTACACACGCGCCGGAGCGTTCCACCTCGACCGCGACGGCAACATCGTGACGTCCAACGGCGATCCGCTGGAGCCGCCGATCACCGTTCCCCCCGACGCGCTGTCGATCACGATCTCGAACGACGGCACCGTCAGCTTCATGCAGCCGGGCCAGTCGGCCGCTCAGTTAGGCGGGCAGTTTCAGCTCGCGAGCTTCCAGAACCCGGCCGGGTTGAACAGCATCGGCCGCAATCTTTACTTGCCTACTGACGCGTCTGGAGATGCCATCATCGGCACGCCGGGCGGCCAGGAAGGCATGGGCGCTCTGCTGCAAGGCTATCTGGAAGACTCCAATGTTAGCGTCGTGCAGGAGTTCATCAACATGATCGTCGCGCAGCGGGCCTATGAGGCGAACTCAAAGGTCGTGCAAGCGGCGGATGAGATGTACCAGCAGGTCAACAATCTGACGCGGTAATGCTGACGGCCATCACACTTTTGTTTTCGACGCAGCTTGCCGGCTGTTTGCCAATCAGCAGCGACGTCATCGTCGCCGCGGACCTGGCCAAGGCTGCGCCGGCTTTCGCGGCGGCTCCCGCGGATACACGCATCGGATACGCGCCCGCGCCCGGCGCGACGCGCACGTTCAAAATGCCGGACCTCGAGAGGGAAGCCCGCCGCCTCGATATCGAGCTCGGCGAAGCGCGCGAAGTTTGTTTTCAGTGGCCGCTGAGCGTGCCCACCGAGGAACGCTTTCTGGAAGCGATGGAGAAGGCCCTCGAAGTTCCGGAAGCGCGCATCGAAATTCTCGAAACCAGCCGCTATCCGGCGCCTCCTGGGCCCTTGACGTTTTCGCGCTTGTCGCTGCAGCCGCCTTCGGGCGACGCGACTCCGGTGACTTGGCGAGGCCACGTCGAATACGGCCAAAACCGCCGTTTCCAAGTTTGGGCGCGCGTGCGCATCACAGCTTCGCTGAACCGCGTCGTGACGGCGGAACCGATTCGCGCCGGCGAGGCGATCCGCGCCGAGCAGGTTCGCTTGGAGCATTTTGAGGGATTTCCCTTCGGCGATCCGTCCGCAAGTGAGCTCGATCAGGTTGTGGGGCAGATTCTGGTTCGCCCGCTCACTTCCGGCATGGCGATCCCCGCGCACCTGGTGGAACGTCCTTTCGATGTCGAAAGAGCGGACCTCGTCAAAGTGCGCGTGCGCAATGGATCGGCCGTGATTCTGGCGGAAGGCGAGGCGGAATCGGGCGGCCGCCGCGGCGATACGATCTCGATTCGTAACCTCGCCAGCGGCGCAAAATTCAACGCCAAGATCACCGGGCCGAAGCAAGTAACGCTGACTCTCTCAGGCAAATAGCATGCGAAACAAGACCGTTCTGGCGATCGCGCAGATTCTGGCGGGCTGCATTGTATTCGCCCTGCCTGCCGGCGCAAAAGGCAAGGAAAAGAAACCGCCGGAGCTGTCGCCGCTCGAACAGTATTTGGAGCAGGCCAGGCGGGGCAGCACCGACCCGAACGCGGCCGCGGCGCCAGGCTCAACCTGGTCCCCCAACGCGCGCCTGTTCGACGTTGCTACTGACCTCCGCGCGAGCCGCGTCAACGATATCGTTACGATCATCGTGCAGGAACGCGCCTCGGCGGTCTCGCAAGGCTCGGTGTCGTCGGAGCGCAGCTCGAGCGCCAACGCTTCGATTGGCGCACTCGCCGGCATCCCGAGCCCGGTCGGCGGCCTGCAAAACCTGTTGGGCGTGGATTCGGAGAAGACCCTCGAAGGCACCGGGGAAACCAGCCGCCGCACAGTGTTGACGGCGACGATGGCGGCCCGCGTCGTCGAGGTGCTGCCCAACGGAAACCTCGTCATCGAAGGGGAAAAGAGCGTCGGCGTCAATTCGGAAGTGCAGGTCATCAAGCTGCGCGGGGTCGTTCGCCCTTACGACGTCAGCGTCGCCAACGCGATCAGTTCCGAGCAGATCGCTCAGCTTGAGCTGAAAGTCAATGGAAAGGGCGTCGTCGGCGACGCGATCCGCCGCCCGAATTTCCTGTATCGCTTCATCCTGGGCATACTCCCTTTCTAACCATGCGCACTCTAATCACTACAACGCTTTGTTTCCTGCTGCTGGCCGCGTCGCGGCCGGTGCCGGCGCCTGGCTCGGCGCGTCTCAAGGAGCTGGTCACGATCGAAGGCGTGCGCGACAACCAGTTGATCGGCTACGGACTCGTGGTGGGCCTTAACAAAACCGGCGACCGTCTCCAAACGATATTTTCCGCGCAGAGCTTGACGAACCTTTTGCAGCGCATGGGCGTATCGGTGCCGCCGGACGCTATTCGCGTCAACAACACCGCCTCGGTGATGGTGACCGCGACACTACCGCCATTCGGGCAGCCAGGCACGCGCATTGATGCCACCGCGGCCGCCATCGGCGATGCTTCGAGCCTGCAGGGCGGGCTGCTGCTGCTGACGAGCTTGCGGGCAGCCGACGGACAGGTGTACGCCGTGGTGCAAGGGCCGGTAGTGACTGGCGGATTTGTTGCGGGCCGAGCGGGAACCAGCGCAACGGTGAATCATCCGACTGTCGGACGCGTACCCAACGGCGCCATCGTCGAACGGGAGTCGCCCTCGGTTGCGCCCACTCAGATTGTGCGTCTTCAACTGAGAAACGCGGACTTCACCACCGCCGCGCGCATCAGCAAGGTCATCAATGAAGCGCTTGGATCGGGCAGCGACCTCGCCGTGGCCGAAAGCTCCGCGGTCGTGAGCGTCAGTCTTCCCGCCGCCTACGCCAACCGTCCGCCGGCTTTCATCGCCGAGATGGAGGTGCTCGAAGTTGACGCCGACCGCATCTCGCGCGTTGTGATTAACGAGCGCACCGGCACGATTGTCATGGGCAAACAGGTCAAGATTTCCCCCGTGGTCGTGCTGCATGGAAACCTGACCGTCGAGATCGAAACGGGCTTCGTGGTGTCTCAACCGGCGCCGTTTTCGCAGCAGGGAGAGACGACCGTCGTGCCCGAGGTAAACGTCGGTATCCGCGAGGAGCAGGCCCGCAATATCGTGCTGCCCGAAGGCGCCACCGTCGAACAGTTGGTTCGCGCTTTGATGGCCATCGGATCGACACCGCGCGACATTATCGCCATTCTGCAAAACGTTCGCGCCGCGGGAGCGCTCGAGTCGGACCTCGAAGTCATTTAGTCCAATAAAACCATGATGAACCCAATTGGGCCGCACACGAGCGTTGAGCTCCCGGAGATCGTGAACGCAAGCAGCGCGGCAGGGGGAAAACCGCCACGCGCGAGAGCTGCCGCCGGCGAGTCCAGCCGCATACCGGAAAGCTCGCTGGGCGTAACGAGGGCGGAGAGCGCCGCCGGCCGCATAGAAAACGACCCCCAGAAGCTGGCGCAGGCCGCCAAAGAATTCGAGTCTCTGTTGTTGGCCCAGATCCTGAAGACGGCGCGCGAAACGGGCTCGGGCGGATGGCTCGGCGCCGGGGAAGGCCACGGCATGACTTCGACGATGGAGTTAGCCGAGACCCAACTCGCTCAGGCAATGGCGGAACAAGGCGCTTTGGGAATTGGGAAGCTGCTGGCGAGCTCGGTGTCGCCCCACGCCGTGCACGGAACCCACACGGTGCGCGGAGCACACGCGGCTGCGCTCGATGCGGCCGGCAAAACCGCTGCCATCGCGGAGCGCGGCGTTTTGGAAATCAGACCCGGGTCGCCTGAGGAACCGCTTGCGGCCGCGACATCGGAGACTCCAGATCGGCCAGTTGAGCCCAAGCTCCATGCAATTCGCTAAGAAGCCCTTGGACCTCCGCCAGCGGAGCATCGCTTTGGTTGAGATTGGCTTCCAGCAGGCGGTTTTGCATGTAGCCGTAGAGCCCCAGCAGATTGCGGCTGATCTCTCCGCCGCCTTCGAGATCCAGCGATTCGATCAGCAGTCCAACACAGCCGGAAGCCTTGGAAATCGCATTCGACCGGCCGGTGATGTCCTTAGCCTGGAGCAGTTCCCGGGCGGACCTCACCGACTTGCCGGCATGCTCGTAGAGCAGGCAGATCAACGCCATGGGATCGGCCGTCTGCACTCTGCCCCGAAGATATGCGCGATGTACTTCGTCCACGTTTCGCACCCTAACTGGATTATCGCGGGCGGTGGACGCGTTTAGAGCCAAATACGCGCGCAGCGAAACCTGCCCGGCAGGACCTGGTCGCCGCGCTGGAAACGAGTCTGGGAATGGATGAGCAATTGACCGAGCAAAACGAGCCAGTCGAGACAGCCGCAACGGCGCCCGAGCCAGCGGCGGCGCCCGCCGAGTCCGCACGATACGACTTTGGGGAGGCGCAGCGCCTGTCGGAGGGGCAGCTTCGCCAGTTGCAGCAGGTCCATGACCGCTTTGCGAAAGAGCTAGCCACGAGCCTTGCGGCGCTCACGCGGCAGACGATCAAGCCGCTCGCGGTTTCCTGTTCCCAAGTGGAGCGCGATGCGGCCGACAGCGAGCTGGCGCAATGCGGGCTGTTGATCGTGCTCGACGCCCTACCCTTGGACGTCCGTATCACGCTGGGCATGGATGCCGCCCTGGTCTTTCCGCTGCTCGAATCGCTGCTCGGCGGGCGCGCCGCCGGCGGCTCGGATTTCCAGCGCGAGCTAACGGAGATCGAGTTGTCGGTGCTGCAGGATTTGCATGCCGTGCTGACCCGTGAATTGGAGAGGGCATGGCGCAACGCCGCGCGGTTTACGCTGCAGGTCGTCGAACAGAAAACAGATCCCCAGGCGAGGAAGTCCAGTTGCTCGCCGGACGGCTCCTTGCTCGCCGTTGTGGATCTCGAAGTTGAGGAAACGCCCGGCCGGATCAGGCTGCTCTACCCGGCGCGCATCGGGCGCGAGATGCAAGGCGCCGATCCCTCCACCGTGAACGACGCCGTGAGGCGGCCGGAAGTCCTGCAGCAAGCGGTTTTCGAGCGGCTCAAATCGTCGCTGTTGACGATGGAAGGAAGGCTGCTTGGCGCCACCATGCGCTTGAAAGACCTCAGCGACCTGCGGGCCGGAGACTTGCTTTGTCTCGACATCCCGTTGGATGAGCCGATCGACATCGCCGTCAACGGCGTCAGCCGTTTTGGCGGGCGGCTCACCGACGCCGGGCGCAAGAAGGCGATCCGGATTCAGGAAATCCTGCCGGCGAAACCCGCTGAACAATGGTCGCGGTGACTCGGCTTCCGGCTCCCCTGCTGCCGACCTTTCCGCGCCGCCCTCCATTGTGGGACGTTACCAATCCTCTGAGCCCCTATATCCGCCTGTACACCCGTCATATTTCAACGGCGGATCTGGTGCTAGCTTCCAGATATAGTGCACCAACCTTAGGAAGTCGCGCAGGGATACCGTTTAGGTACTCCGGCAACCTGCGCAGAGGCCTCCTTAGGGAATCGATAAAGGCTTTCTTACGAATGGGATGCGGCTAGGGCTCCTAACTAAAGTCCTACGACCCACAGAGCGCAGGTACCAACGGGCTGGTTTCTACGTAAGCCGTAGCAAGATCAGGGCAATTGACCACCCTTCTACAAAGGAATACCGATTGGAGGGCATCGCCCGGGATGTCTAAATGGATGCTTACAGAGCTACATGCGCCGGAACTAGTATTGTCGCTTCGCGAAGCAAACATTCGAGGTAAAACTGTGTCCCCCAAGAAACTCTTATTGATCAGCCCCCATCCCGTCGCCGAGTTGGGGCTGGGGGGCGCGCGCTCACCCATGCTTGAGATACGCTCGGCCAGCCGCCTGCAGGAAGGCGCGCTGGAACTGAGCCAAACGCGATACGACGCGGTGCTGCTGACCGAGGCCGCCGAGGACGAAGACCTGGCTGTTTTTCAGTCCGAGCTGAGCCGGATGGCTGAGCCGCCCTCAGTCTTCTGCTCGTTGAGCGAGCAGACGGCTACTTTACGAGCGGGGCTGTTGGCCCTCGACATTTCCTTTCGGGGAATTGAGGACTTGAGCCGTGGTGATTTGTTGGCCGCCCTGGATGCGGCCGGTTCGCCTGCCGTGAAGCCCGGCCCGGTGCCGGTTCCGCGCGCCGAGGGCTGGGAACAGATTCTCATCGGCGAGAGCCCGGCAATCCAGCACATTCGCGAAGTGATCCGCCTGATTGCGTCGCGCAGTTGCACGGTGCTCATCACCGGCGAGAGTGGAACCGGCAAGGAAGTCGTGGCCCGCGCTCTGCATCTGGCGAGCGACCGCGCCAGCCGGCCGATGGTGTCGGTGAACTGCGCCGCCGTCCCCGCCGCCCTGCTGGAGTCGGAAATGTTTGGCCACGCCAAGGGGGCCTTTACCGGCGCCGTCGGCAACCGCATTGGCCGCTTCGAGCAGGCCCACCAGAGCACGATATTTCTCGACGAAATCGGCGACACGCCGCTCGAGTTGCAGGCAAAGATCCTGCGCGTGCTGCAAGAACGCGAAATCCAAAAGGTGGGCAGCTCGGCGCCCGCCAAAGTGGATGTCCGGGTATTGGCGGCAACGAATCGGGACCTTCGCGAGGAGATGAACAACGGCCGGTTCCGCCACGATTTGTACTTCCGCCTGCGTGTCGTCCCGCTGCACATTCCTCCGCTGCGGGAGCGTCCCGAAGACGTTCCGGCGCTGGTGGATCACTTGCTGGAGAAGATCTGCCGCCGCGAGCGGATGGGCGCGAAGCGAATCGAACCCGGGGTCGTATCCCACCTCGCCGAGCAGCCCTGGCCGGGCAACGTGCGCGAGCTGGAGCACTGCATCGAGCAGGCGATCGCCCTCAGCGGCGAACGCGAAGTGCTTGACCTGTGGGATTTCCCGCCCTTCTGCGAAGTTGTGCCGTTGCGCCCTTATTCCGGATTCCTGGAAGACGCCGCAAGCGAGCGGATCGATCTGGAGCGAACGATCGCCAAGTTGGAGCGGGCCCTCATCGATCGCGCCTTGCAGAGATCGCAGGGCAACAAAGCCCGCGCGGCGGAAATGCTGGGACTGAAACGCAGCACGCTGGTTTCCAAGGTCAGGGCGCTGCAGGCGTGCGCCTGACGGAAGCGCCGTGAATAGGAGGCGTGCTAGGAATGCCGGAAAGTAAGGCTCTCGCCCCGAACCTGCCTGGTTCGACTCGCCTGCCGGGATTCTCCCTGGCAGGCATGGGCGAGATTGCGGTCCCCGTTGCGGTCCTGGCCATCGTGCTGGCGCTGGTCATGCCGGTGCCGCCCTTCCTGCTCGACGTTCTTATCGTCGTGAACCTCATGATGTCGGTGATCGTCATGATGGTTTCGCTGTACGTCACGCGGCCGGTCGAGTTCAGCGTTTTTCCGACGACGCTGCTGTTGCTGACGCTGTTCCGCCTCGCTCTGAACGTGTCTTCGTCGCGGCTGATTCTGCTCAACGGCAACACGGGCACGAAGGCGGCGGGGCACGTCATCGAGGCTTTCGGCGTGTTTGTGGTCGGCGGCAACTACATCATCGGCGCGGTTATTTTCCTGATTCTGATCGCGATCCAGTATGTCGTCATCAACCATGGCGCGGTACGTATTTCGGAAGTCACCGCGCGGTTCACGCTCGACGCCATGCCCGGTAAGCAGATGTCGATCGACGCGGAGATGAACGCCGGGCTGATCGACGAGGCCGAGGCGCGCAGCCGCAGAAAGAATCTAGCCCTGGAGGCCGAGTTTTACGGCGCCATGGACGGCGCTTCGCGGTTCACGCAGCGCGACGCGGTGGCCAGTATTCTGATCACGATTATCAACATCGCCGCCGGTTTTCTGATCGGCGTGTTTCAGTTCGGCATGGACCTGCGCCGCGCGCTGGAAACGTATACGGTGCTGACGATCGGCGACGGACTGGTGACGGTGATTCCCGCGCTGATGATTTCGGTCGCCGGCGGTCTCGTGGTGACCCGCGGCGGCTCCGATACCCGGCTAAGCGCGGACTTTCAGAAGCAGCTTTTCGGGAACACCAACCTTCTGATGCTGGCGAGCGTAGTGTCGGTCGGCCTGTCAGCGCTCCCCGGCCTGCCGACATTTCCGTTTCTGGCCTTGGGCGGCTGTCTCGGCGCCGTCACCTGGCAGATGCGCCAGCGCGCCGAAGCGCGCGACGTCGCGGCGAGGCCGCAGCACGCCAAGGCTCTCAGCGAATCCGAAAGCCTCGAATCGCTGTTGCGGACCGAGGCGCTGAGCGTGGAGGTGGGGTTGGGCCTGGTGCATCTGGTCGAAGGCGGGCCGGAATCACCGCTGATGAAACGCATCGCGGCCATCCGGCGACAGATCGCCACCGAGCTGGGCTACCTGCTGCCGCCGATTCGCGTCAACGACAACCTCGGCTTGAAGCCGCGCGAATACATGGTGCAGTTGCGCGGCGCCGAAATCGCCCGCTATGAGCTTGTGCCGGGCCACGAGCTCGGCATTCCGGCCGACAAGGTCGAGCCCGCTCTGCATGGGCGCGCCACCAAGGAACCCGCCTTCGGCCTGGACGCTTTCTGGGTCGCCAAGGACAACATCGAGAAGGCGCTGCACGCCGGCTACGCCGTTGTGGATCACGCCGGAGTGCTCGGCACGCATCTGATCGAGCTGGTCCGCCGCCACGCCAACGAGATGTTTTCGCGGCAGGACGCCAAGGCCTACTGCGATCGCGTGGCGCGCGAAAGCCCACGCGTCGTCGAAGACCTGGTGCCCAAGACCGTGTCGCTGGCGGTGATTCAAAAAGTTGTGCAGAACCTGTTGCGCGAGCGCGTCTCCATCCGCGACGGAGTGGGCATTCTCGAAGCGCTCGGCGAAGC
>JBBDWJ010000160.1:0-31044 GCA_040902925.1 Bryobacterales bacterium
GCTCGAAGCTCACCGCCTGAAAGGCGGTGGGTTTAGACCTGGTGATTGAACTAAATACTTTTCATATTGCGCTGTTTGTCGTGGTAGAGCGGGCCGAGTCGAGTCACCAAAAGTGGCTGGGTTCGGCTCGCTTCTTTTTTGCTCCTGCCCGTCGCGAACCCGGCCCTGCTCACTGTGCTCTAATGGATTTCAGGCGGATAATCCCTATGGCATCCACGGCATTCACGCGGCGTTCCTTTCTTGCGGCGGCTGGAGCGGCTACTTTGGCCCGCGTCTCCGCGCAACGCAAGCAAATCCCCGTCGGACTCGAGCTTTATTCCGTGCGCGACGAATTAAAGCAGGATCTGATGGGCACCGTGCGCGCGGTGGCCGCCATGGGCTACCAGGATGTCGAATTCTATTCGCCCTATTACGAGTGGACCACCGCCTACGCCAAGGAAGTTCGCGCGCTTCTCGACGAACTGAAAATTCGCTGCTACTCGACTCACAATTCGGCGCGCTCGTTCGAGCCCGAAGGTCTGGCTCACGCCATCGAGCTAAACCAGATCATCGGCAGCAAGATCCTCGTAATGGCATCCGCGGGACGCCGCGTCGAGACCATCGACGACTGGAAACGCGTCGCCGAAACGCTCAGCAAGGCGTCGGAGAAGCTGCGGCCGGCAGGCATGCGCTCCGGGTTCCACAATCACGCCGTCGAGTGGAAGTCCATCGATGGCCAGCGGCCCATGGACGTGCTGGCGGCCAACACTCCCAAAGATTTCGTACTGCAACTCGACGTCGGAACCTGCCTGGAAGCAATGCAAGACCCCGTCGCGTTTATCAAAGCCAACGCCGGGCGCGTGAATTCCTACCATCTCAAGGAGTGGTCGGCTAACCCGGCGGTGGGATACAAAGCGCTGCTCGGAGAAGGCGAAGGCCCCTGGAAGGAAATCTTCGCGGCGGCGGAATCAGTCGGCGGCGCCGAGCACTACCTGATCGAGCAGGAAGGCAGCCGTTTTGCACCGTTGGAAACGGCCAAACGGTGTCTCGAAACTTATCGCAAGATGCGCGGTTAGCGGTGGAGAAACCAGGCCCGGCGATCTACTTCCCGGCGGCGTTGCGGTCAAGCCACTCCAGCAAAGCAGCGAACGGCCGAGACATCGTCGTATCGGAAGCGCGGAGCGTGGTGGTCTCGCCGCTGTCATCCTGAAGCGTAATCGTGTAGCTCATAGCGTCGCGGGCGCGACCCGGCCCCGCCTCCGCAGCTTGCAGTTCCGCCTTCGCCGCGGCCACCAGCGGCGCCAACTCCGCCGCCTTGTTTTCGGGAAGTGCAGACGAATCGACGGTCACCGGCGGCCGGCGGATTGCAGCCGCCAGGCCGCCGTGTTTGGCTAGATTCACCTTCATCTCAGGAAATCCGCTCGCAAGCTCATGCTCGGCTCCGCGGAGCTGATTGTCGGCTCCAAAGATATTATTTCTCTTTGAGAGCCTTGACGTCTCGCGACAGAGTCTTGACCTGTACGGTTAAAGACTCAATCTGTTTACTCAGGGCGGTCAGCGAATCGCCGTATTCGGCAGGCGCTGCGCGGCCCTCATCGGTTTCGCGCGCCCGGCCGGGCCGCCGCGTGCGTCCGCCCGTGGGAACACCTGCCAGGCGGATGCCCACCTCGCGCCAAGCCTCCGCGACCGCGCGCTGTTCATCACAGCCAAACAACTGGCCGGCTTTCGCGTAAGTGGACTCGGCGAACTCCTGAAATTGGGTGGTCTCGTGAGACGCCAGCAGCGCCTCGTGCCAGATATGTCCGGGCGCGTCCCAAGCGTTGCCGCCAATCGTCATGGCAGTCAGATAGAAGGCTTTGTTGGGGATACCAGAGTTGATGTGTACCCCGCCCCAGTCTCCCTCATCGGTGTCGGGAAGCATGGCGAACCGATCCATATGATCCGGCTGCGGATCTTTGCCGAAGAATTCGTTGTCGAAGGCTTTTCCCGGTTCTTTCATCGACCGCAGCGCGTCGGCGTCGATACCCGGAGTAAAGATGTCGGGCCCGATCAGCCAATCGGCTTGCTCGGCCGTCTGTCCCAGCGTCCATTGCTTGACCAGAGAGCCAAACACGTCGGACATCGACTCGTTGAGAGCACCGGGCTGCTTGTGGTACTCGAGGTTGGCGGTGAATTCCGTCACGCCATGCGCCAGTTCGTGCGCAATCACATCGAGGGACTTGGTGAAGTCGGTGAAGACCACGCCGTCGCCATCGCCGAACACCATTTCCTGGCCGTTCCAGAAAGCGTTGTTGAATCTGTTGGCAAAGTGGACGTAGCCATCCAGCCGCATACCCCGGCCGTCGATTGAGTTGCGGTCAAACACATCCTTATAGAACTGTCGCGTGGCGCCCAGGCCGTTGAAGGCCAGATTGACCGATTCATCGGCCGAGGCGGGGCCGTCCTCGGTACGAGCCACGACGGCGACCGGAAGCGAAGTGCCATTTTGGCAGTCGAAGACGGTGCGCCGGCTGGCGCCGCTCGGGGCCGCAAAAGTGGCCGCCCGCACGGCTCTCTCGCCGCGAAGCCGGGCTGTCATCAGCAGGCTGTTCAACGCGCTTTCGCGGACATCCCGATCTCGGTTCTCCAACAATTTCTTGAGGATATGAGGGGGTGTGATGCAATTCAGGCAATGGCAGCTACGTGTCATACGCTGGATACCTCCCGATCAGATGATTGCTATTGGATGTAGCGTATTCCGGCAGGGCTTTGGGGACACGAATAAATGGCAGGCGGGTTTAAGGCGCGGGGAAAATCAAGCGCGGCGGGACAGTCTGTATCTGGCCGCATATGTCTGGCCGCATATGTCGTGGCATATGCCTGGCCGCGCGACAGCTATCGCTGACCCGCCACCGGCACTTCACGTTCCGCCTTGGGCTTGACGCGGATCAGGCTCCAGGGTCGTTGGCGCAGTTCGTCGGTCAACTGCTGCACGTTGTCGGAGGCGGAGCGGAAATTCTGAATCGTCTGGCTGATGTCTTCCTGATTCACCGCCACCAGCGCCCGGATATCCTGCAGCAGCACGCGCGCCTCGGTCAGCGTGCGCTCCAGTTCCGCCAGGTCGCGCTTGATGGGTTCTCGGGTCTCGTCCACTGTCTTGTTGGCGCTTTCCACCATCGTCTCGGCACGCGAGGCGACCCGCCGGAAATCTTCGGTCAGCATCTCGACCTTTTCCAGCGTTTCATTGAGCTGCGTGGTGATGCGGTCGAACTTCGGCCGCTGCTCTGCCACCATGGCGTTGGCGTTTGCCAGCAACGCTTCGACGCTTTTCTGATTCGTCTCGCCGGTCAGCTCCTCGACGTTTTCGAGCACCTTCTGAATGTCGTCCGACATCTTGGTGAACTCGGCGTTGAAGTTGGTCATCACCACGTTCGCCGTGTCCGCCACATCCGCCAGCTTTTTGGTGATGTCATTGATGGTGACAGTATCCAAGGAAGGAATCGTGGCGCCATCTTCGAGCAGCGGGGCATCCTTCGTGCCAGGCGTGATCTCGAGATAATTCTGACCCAGCGCGCTCAGCGAAGCCAACTGCGCCGCTGATTCGGCGTTCACCGGCACCTCATCGTTGATTTCCATGACGACTTCGATCTTCGTCGGATCGTCGGCCCAAGGTTGAACCATGGTGATCACGCCAGCCTTCAGTCCCGCGAAACGCACGACATTGCCCGGCTCCAGGCCGCCCGCGAAACGAAAGTACGTCTTGTAGACGTGCCGATCGCCGCGCACTCGAACGTTTGCGACCGAGATGAACGTATAGATAAACAGGACGATCGACAAGATTACGAAACTGCCGACTTTCGCCTCGGTACTCATGACTTCTTCCTCAGCTTATCATTTGCGGGTGAGCCGCTCTAGAAATGTCTTCTCGTCGCCCATCATGTCGTCGGCTTTGCGGTCCAGAAATTGACGGATACGCGGGTGTTCGCTGTTGCGGATCTCGTCCCGGGAGCCCACCGCGATCATTTTGCCCTTGTGCAAAAAGCACATCCGGTCCGCAATCAGAAAGGCGCTGGCCAACTCGTGCGTCACGATGACGATAGTCATCTTGAAGGCGTTCTTGAGGTGCAGAATCAGCTCGTCGATGCCGGCGGCGATGATCGGGTCGAGGCCCGCCGACGGCTCGTCGAAGAACAGAATCTCTGGATCCATGGCCATCGCGCGGGCGACCGAGGCCCGTTTACGCATGCCGCCGGAAAGCTGCGACGGATATAGATCCTCAGCTTTCGCAAGCCCTACCTGGTCGAGCTTCATGCGCGTGATGAGCTGAATCGTGGATTCCGCGAGCTTGGTGTGCTCGCGCAAGGGCAGCGCCACGTTTTCGGCCAAGGTCAGCGAATTGAACATCGCCGCGCTTTGAAAGGAGACGCCCATGATGCGGCGAATGTCGGTAAGCTCAGCCTCCGAGCGGGTCGTAACATCGACGCCCTTGATGATCACCCGCCCCGAGGTGGGTTTTTCGAGCGCCTCCATCTGGCGCAGCAAGGTGCTTTTTCCCGAGCCGCTGCCGCCCAGAATCACCATCGTTTCACCCGGGTAGACGTCGAGGTGAAGATGGTCGAGAATCATGTGCTCGCCATATTGCACCACCACGTCTTGCACCGAGATCAACGGCTCGGAGCGGTCGGGCCGCGATCGGCTGACGGAAGTTGCTGGCGGCGAGTCACTCATGTCCAGAAGAAGTAGAAGAACCCCGTGAACAGCAGGTCGGCAATAATCACCAGGAAGATCGACTTGACGACGGCCGAGGTGGTCGCCGCGCCGACACCCTCGGGCCCGCCGGTAACATGGAAGCCTTCGAAGCAACCGACGTGAACGATGATCGTGCCGAAAGCGATGCTTTTGATCAGGCCCGTTACGATGTCGCGCAAAAACAAGATCTCGAGTGTGGCCCGCAGATACATCCCCAAACTCATATCGAGCGTGTAGTAAGTAAAAATACCGCCGGCGACGATACCCGCGAAATCGGCCGCGATGGTGAGGCAAGGCATCATCACCAGCATCGCCAGGTATTTGGGCACCAGCAGGAATTCGAGCGGCGACAGCGCCATGGATCGCAGCGCGTCGATCTCTTCGGTGACGACCATCGTTCCGATCTCAGCCGAGAACGACGAACCCGAGCGCCCGATCACGACGATCGCGGCCATCAGCGGACCCAGCTCGCGGGTCATGCTGACGCCGACCAGATTGATCGTGAGCGAGAGCGCGCCGAACTTGCGCAACTCGGCGCCGCCCTGCAGCGCCATCACCAGGCCGGTGCACGCGGCGATCAGCGTCACCACCGGCAGGCCCTGCACGCCGACGATCAGCATCTGCTTGATGGTGGTGTTCCAGCGGGCGCGGTTGCCACTGAACGGATTCGCCTTGCGAACCAGCAACAGGGTCTTCCAAAACTGAATGGCGAGTGCGCCGACGTACTCGACCCATTCCAGTGTGGTGCGGCCGACGGCTTCGAGAATCATAGAGGGTGTTCGAAAGTGGCTGAACCAAAAAAACCCAGCGCTGCTCGCGGATGGGCTTGGATTTCCGCCCGCCCGGCCAGCGGCGGCAAGCCGCGCAGGGACGCCCCTACGCCGTGGCCTCTTCTTCCGTCTTGGCGATCTCGAAAACGCTGAGCAGCCGGGTCAACTCGAGCACGTGCCGCGGACCCTCGTTCAGCCCCATCAGCACGAACCGCCCCTTGTGCTTGCGCGCTTCCTGTAAACCCTCGACGAGGCTGGCGATCCCGGAGCTGTCAATGTACTCAACGGCCTTCAGGTTGACGACGACTTTTTCCTGGCTGCGGTTCTGAAACAGGTCGAGGATGGTCTCGCGCAACTGCGGCGACGAATACAGATCCACGTCGCCCGAGACATAGATGACCGACGAGGAGCCGTCCCGTTTTACGTTGATTTCCATGATCGTCCAACGCCTTAAGCGTGCGTCTTGAGCAGCTTCCTCATCCGCACGCAGTTAACGTCTCCTGCGCGGTGGTATTCGACTTCGTCCATCAGCGCGCGCATCAGGTAGACGCCGCGTCCGCCGACGCGAATTTCTTCGGGCGGGCGCATCGGCTTGGCGTGGGGGTCGTAAGCCTCGCCGCGGTCCCGGATCTCGACCTCGAAGCTATCATCGTGGTCGCGGCAAACCAGGGTCAACTTGTTGTCAGGGTTCCCCTTGTAGGAGTGTTTGATGACGTTGCTGACGGCCTCGCCAACCGCCAGGGCAATGTCATGGCGCTCCTTGGGGTCGCAGCCCATCTCGGCAACAAACTCTTGAACAACCGTTCGAACCATCCGCAACCAGCGGGGGTGGCTAGGCACCACGATCTCGACCTCGCTCGTCATCGACGCGATTGGCAACCCCTCTGGCCAGGATGGGTATTCAAGGCGGCATTATAACATGGCTAAGTTGTTGTTTTTCGACAGGCTGCGGGCTGAAACCAGATTCACCCGCGGCTCGGAGGCACTCTCTCCTCCAACTCCCCACGAATGGTCGGGCTCGCAGGCCGGCGACGATCAGGACTTCCGCGGAACGGCGTCGCGGCCGGGCTTCCACCCTTTCACCCGGTTTCGCATTACCATCTAGGAAGCCGCCTATTCGATTCCTGCCAACCGGCTTCATCCTCCCCGATCCCGATGCGAATCCACGCCGCACCACCCCCAGGAGTTCTTGTACCCGCGCCGCCGCCTGCGCCGGCTTGTTTCGGCCAGGAGCCTCAACGTGGGCGTTGACGCCATTATTGTTCTCGGGGTGCTGGCGCTTGTGCTGGGCCTGCTGATCTTTACGCGCATCGCTCCCGACGCGATTTTGGTTGGCGGCCTGACGCTGCTGCTGGTGGCGCCCGTCCGGCTCGCTTCCGGCTGGAAGATTGGCGTCATCACGACCACCGAAGCTTTCGCGGGCTTCAGCAATCCCGGTATGCTCACCGTCGGCGTCCTGTTCGTGGTGGTGACCGGGCTGCGCGAAACCGGCGGCATCGACTGGATCGCCCAATCGGTGCTGGGGCGCCCCGGTTCGCTGCGCAGAGCGCTGCTTCGCATTCTTTTTCCGGTCGTCGGGCTGAGCACGTTCCTCAACAACACCCCGGTCGTCGCGATGCTCATTCCCGCGGTAAGCGATTGGGCGAAGAAGCTCAATCTGGCGCCGTCGAAGCTGATGATTCCGCTTAGCTACGCGGCGATTCTGGGCGGCGCCTGCTCATTGATCGGCACCAGCACGAACCTGGTCGTCGCCGGCCTGGTGATGACGCAGACCGATATGGCGCCGCTGCGCATGTTTGATATCACCTGGGTCGGGTTGCCGTGCGCCATCGTTGGATCGTTGTTTCTGGTGCTATTCGGCCCCAAGCTGCTGCCCACCCGCGGCTCGCCGGCGGCGCAACTCGCCGATCCGCGGCAGTACACCGCGGAAATGATCGTGCCGGTTGGCAGCCCGCTGATCGGAAAGTCGATCGAGCAGGCCGGCCTGCGGCAACTGCCAGGCTGCTTCCTGGTCGAAATCGACCGCCAGGGCACGGGCATCGTTGCCGTCGGCCCTGAGGAGACGCTGCAGGCAGAAGACCGGCTGATTTTCGCCGGCATAGTCGAGTCGATCCGCGATTTGCAGAACCTTCGAGGACTGGTGCCCGCCACCAACCAGGTCTTCAAGCTCGACTCGCCGCGCTATCGCCGGCAACTCTTCGAAGCCGTGGTCTCAAACACCTGCCCGCTGGCGGGCAAGACAATTCGCGACGGCCGTTTTCGAAACCACTACAACGCGGTCGTACTGGCGGTGGCGCGCGGTGGAGAGCGCATCCGGCGCAAGATCGGCGACATCGAGCTGCGTCCTGGCGACACCCTGCTCATCGAAGCCAGCGCGACGTTTGCTCAACAACATCGCGATTCGCGTGATTTTTTTCTGGTAAGCACCATCGAAGATTCAACGCCGCGGCGGCATGAGCGCGCCCCGCTCGCGCTGCTGATTCTCACCGGGATGGTTGTGCTGGCCGCCTGGGGAGTCGTCAGCATGTTGGTCGCCGCCGTCCTTGCCGCCGCGCTGATGGTGCTAACGCGCTGCTGCGGGCTTGCCGAAGCGCGCAACGCCATCGACTGGCCCGTCCTGATCGTCATCGGCGCCGCCTTGGGCCTCGGCGCCGGAATCGAAAGGTCGGGCGCGGCCGAGCTATTGGCCGGCAGCGTACTCGGCATCGCCGGCGGCAACCCTTATCTGACGCTGGTCGGCGTCTACTTGGTCACTTGGCTGCTGACGGAGATCCTCACCAACAACGCCGCGGTCGCGCTGATGTTTCCGATCGCGATCTCCGCCGCGCAACAGCTCGAAGTCAATCTACTGCCCTTCGTGATGGTGCTGATGGTCGCCGGCTCGGCCAGCTTCGCCACGCCGATCGGCTATCAGACCAATCTTATGGTGTATGGCCCCGGCGGTTACCGTTTTACCGATTACGCGAGGATTGGCATTCCGATGACGCTGTTGGTCGGCTCGACGGCGCTGTTGCTCGCGCCTCGGATTTGGCCGTTCTAGCGTTTGCCTGACGTTCCGCAAAACATCCGCCGCAATTCGGCCATGGGCTTTGCAGGAATCAAAATGATGGCATCCTCTTGTTGGCGCTTACACTATGTGATGACTTATGCCTTTCGATGAAGCTTTGGCGCAACGCACCCGCAGCTTGATCCGCGGCGATTACGCGGTCGAAGAAAAGCGCATGTTCGGCGGGCTCGCCTTCATGGTGAATGGGCACATGTGCTCCGGTATTTCCGGCCAGGATTTGATGGTGCGCGTCGGCCCGGACATCTTCGAGCAAGCCCTGAAACGGCCTCACGCCCGCCCCATGGATTTCACAGGCCGGCCATTGCGCGGCTTTGTCTACGTTTCTCCGGAAGGCTGCCGTACCTCGGCGAAGCTCAACGGGTGGGTGAAACTCGGCTTGGATTTCGCGCTCTCATTACCGCCGAAATGAGCTGTAAAGGGCCGCGCGACCAAGGCCCTACAGTCCCCCTAGGTCCCACCAAGTTTCACCGCTCCCGCAACCCCGTTCGGTTAGGCGGGCCAACTGCCGCGCTTTCAAGCTCCTAGATCTTCGCCGGCACGGGGCGGAATAGCGGCTGGCCAGCGCCCCCCGAACCCCAAAAATTACTTTGTGAGAGCGCTTGCAATTCCATCTCGTACCTCCTATGATCTCAGGCAAGGTGATGTAGTTCCCTAACGGGATTGCGGGATTGGGGTTGCAACGGGTCGCGTATGTTCCTTCCTTTTCGGTACCAGACCAGGTGCAATCGGTTTTGACTGGACTCCTCAGGGGCCCTCAAGTTCTTGCTTGAGCCGCCGGTTTCCGGCCGGAACATTTCTCGCTGCCCGCCAGGGCGCCTGGGGCAAGGATTCGCTCCGATTTACATTTTGAACCTCCTCCGCGAGGAAGCGGAGGCGTGTAGTGCGGCTCTGTTGCCGCGTAGACAAACATGATACGGGAGATTAGCTAATGATCCAGCGCGTCATGAACGCGGGGCTTTGTTTTGCCCTGCTGCTTCTTTCGCTGCCTGCCGCAGCGCAAACTTTTGGAGAAATTACAGGAACCGTAACGGACTCCACGGGAGCTGTCGTTCCCGGGGCCAACGTTACCGTCACCAACCAGGCAACCAACGTTGCCCGCGCGGTGCAAACCAACGAGGCCGGCAACTATGCGGTCCCTTTTCTAAACCCTGGCCTGTACGATCTCAAGGCCGAAGCCGACGGCTTCAAGGCAGCAACCACCCTTGGCTTGCAGATCGAGGTCGGCGCCACCGTCCGAGCCAACTTCGCGATGGAGATCGGCGCCGTCACCGAGGTGATTGAAGTCGCCGCGTCGGCCCAGATGTTGAGCACTGCCGACACGGCTCTCGGGACGGTTGTCGACCAGCAGCGTATCGTCGCTATGCCGAACAACGGGCGCAACTATCTCAACTTGGTCAGGCTCAGCCCCAACGTGTCGGCCGACATGCCCGCCGGCGGCCAGGCCAACGGCCGGCAGGGCGGCGAGCGCGCCAATCAGGCCATCTCGATCTCGGGCCAGCGCCAGCAGTTCAACCGCTTCACGCTGGACGGCATCGAAAACACCGACTCCGATTTCAACACCTTCGTGGTGCGGCCCTCGATCGAGGCGCTGCAGGAGTTCAAGGTGCAGACTGGCGTTTATTCCGCCGAATACGGCAAAGCGACGTCGCAGATCAACGTCACCACCCGCTCGGGATCGAACCAGCTCCACGGCACGGTTTTCGAGTTCCTGCGCAACGACAAGATCCAGGCGCGGCCTTGGCGTAACGCCAATGACAAAGCGCCGTTCCGCCGCAATCAATTCGGCGGCACCGTCACCGGGCCGATCATTCAGAACAGGCTATTCTTCATGGCGAACTACGAGGCCCTGCGCGAGCGCGTCCAAGGTTTCAGCCAGTCCACGGTCGCCGATCAGGCAATGCGCAACGGGGATTTCTCGAACCCGGCCTTGTTGAAGATCTACGACCCCGACACCATCCGGCCCGATTCGAGCACCGTAGGCTTCACAGCCGACCAGTTCCCGAACCAGCAGATTCCGCAATCACGCTTCAAGTCGCCTTTCGTGAAGATGCTCGAGTTCTATCCGCTGCCTAACATTCCGGGCGCCGTCGTCGAGCGCGACCCCAACAACTATACGCGCAACAACCCCAATCCCGTCGATTGGGACCAGCTCACCACGCGCATCGATTTCAATGAAGGAGCTAACTCGCAGTGGTTTGGCCGCTATAGCTGGGGCGACGAGTCCATTCTCAACGGCGGCGCTTTCGAGATCGGCGATCGCCGCATCGTCACCAAGGTCGACCAGTTCATGGTGTCGAACACGCGCACCTTTTCGCCGACTGTCGTCAACGAGTTTCGCTTCGGCGTGAACTTCTTCGACAACAACTTGGAGACCTTCTTCAACGGCATCCGCGACGTCACCTCCGAACTCGCTGTCCCGGGTCTGGCCGCGCCCGACCAGGCCGCCTGGGGCACGCCGTCCATCGGTTTCACCGACCAGGGTTCGGTCGCCGGCTGGGGCGAAGCCACCGAAGCGCCGTTCCTCAACAACAGCCGCGCCTACCAAGTCACCGACAACGTGAGCTGGGTGCGTGGCAACCATACCTTCCGGTTTGGCGGAGAGTTCACGCTGCGCCACTATAACCTGATCGGCAACCAGTTCCCGCGCGGTTTCTTCCAGTTCGGCGGACGCGCCACGGCGTATCCGGGCCAGGTCAACAACACCGGCGATTCGTTCGCCACGGGCCTGTTGGGATGGATGACCGAAGCCACCCGCTCACTCGGCCTGCCCAGCGTCGAGTTCCGCCAGAAATCGCCGCACCTGTACGCCGAAGACACCTGGAAAATCACGCCCAGGCTGACGATGAATATCGGGCTGCGCTACGAGTTCACCCCGCCCTACGAAGACCGCAACCGGGGCATCATGAACGTACAGATGTTCTGCCCTGGCGTGGATGAAACCGGTATCGACGAAGACTGCCGCACGCCCGTCATGGTGCGTCCCGGCGAGGGCGAGTTCTACGAAGGCCTAGATGTCCGCTTTGCCGACAACGTTCCTCTCGCCACCGGCGATGACGTTCTGTTCAACCACGCCACCATTCAGAACGACCGCAACGACTGGGCGCCGCGTTTAGGGCTGGCTTACCAGCTCGGCGAGAAGACCACCATTCGCGCCGGCTATGGCGTCTTCTACACGCAAGACACCACCAACCCGATGTTCGATATGGCTCGCAACTTCGGTTTTCGCGAGTCGGCTCGCGGCTTGGACGTCAGACCCGACGTCAACCTCGACTCGCCCTGGTCGACCAGCGGCTCCGCAGGCTTGGAGTGCTCCAACTGGGACGGCGTCTGCGTCTCGCGGCTCTATACGTTCGCCAACGACAGCCGCCGCCGCACGCCCTATGTGCAGCAGTTCATGTTCAATGTGCAACGCCAGTTGGACGACTCGACACTGCTCGAGGTCGGCTACTCCGGCAACCTCGGCCGTAAGATCCAGCGCATGTACGGTTTCAACACGCCGCTCGACCGCGCTGATGCTTCGGATCAGTCCACCCGCCTCGACCGCATCCCGTGGCGCAACGAGTACGGCCGCCTCCAAACCATCGCCAACGTGGTGAACTCCAGCTACAACGCTCTGGGCGTCAAGTTCCAGAGACGCTTCACGCAGGGCCTCACCTACCTGGTCGGCTACACCTGGAGCCGCGCCATCGACGCCGGCTCGGGAATCCGCACCAACGACGGCGACAACCTGTTCCCGGCTTCGAGCTACAACCTCAAGCTCGAGCGCGGCCTGGCGCAGTTTCACGTCGCCAACCGCTTTACGGCGTCCATCCTGTACGAGGTTCCGCTGCGGTTTGAGAATCGCGCGGTGCAAGCCCTGGCAGGCGGCTGGCAGCTCGGCTCGATCATCACGATCGCGGGCGGCACGCCGTTCAACGGCGGCAACTGCGGCGACCTCGACTCCAACGAGCAGGGCAACCGCGGCCACGCCACCGGCGTCAGCCCGTTCCTCGACAGCCCGACCAACCTGGAATATTTCCGCAAGGATACAACCGATGGCCGCGGCCCGGCGGCGATCAGTTGCAACATTCCCGACGCCACCGGCGCCAATCAACTCACGTACCAGCAGGGCAATATCAACCGCAACATGTACGTCGGTCCGGGCCTGACCAACTGGGATTTCTCGCTCACCAAGATCTTCCAGGTCACCGAGAGGATGGGAGTGGAGTTCCGATTCGAATCGTTCAACTTCGCCAACCACCCGAATTGGAACAACCCCGACACGGGAGTCAACTCCCTGAACTACGGGTTTATCGCCAGTGCTCGTGCAATGCGGACCAACCAGTTCGCTTTGAAGCTTAACTTCTAACACTCGAAATCACTTCGAGCCAAAGGGGCGTCCGTCGTGGGCGCCCCTTTTTTCTTGGTGGCGAAGATGCGGCACAACCTGCCGGCGATGGAGTACGCCAGCGCCTCGCCTCCAAAACCAACGCCAGACCGGGGCAGTACCGCCTTGCGGGTACTGTCCTGATCTTGCGTTGGTTTCAGTTGAGGGCGTGGCGCTGGGCCAATCCAATCGCCGCAGGCGATCCGAGCCCCATCCGCAAGGGTGGGGTCACATTCTCGATCGCGCGGTACAGTGCAGGAAAGCTGGTCAACCCCATCCTTGCGGATGGGGCTCGGATCGCCTTGCGGCGATTTCGGAATCCAGCGAATGCACAGACCCGGCACGCAGGTTAGGACACTACCGCCTTGCGGCTCACTGTTGCGGGGCGCTAGACTCAACCCATCGGTGGGCCCTTCCCAACGGCCCGTTTCGACCGGAAAAGGGGAACGATGCCTGACCCGAACACAGCAGCCAGCCTTTCGACGGAAAACAGCGCGGCGCGCCGCGATTTCTTGAAAGGCGCCGGCCTCGCCGTAGCCGCAAGCCTCGCGGCGGGCGCGGCTCAGGCCGACCCCGGCGCGCTGACGGCGGACGAAAAGCTCGACCGCCTGGCGTCCAACACCTACCCCATCCGCTGGCTGTTCAAGCGCCGCGAGGGCGCTGGCGGCGGCGGCCGCGGCAGCGAACGCTACGACGAGATGAAGAAAAAGTACGGCGAAATCACGCTGCTGGATTTCCCGCAGTTCACCAAGGACAAATTCCCCGGCGTCCGCCACATGGACCTGTGGTCGTCGCTGTTCGGCGATGTCACCGACGCGTCCATGTACTCGGAGTTCACGTTTACGCGCGGTGAGACCTCGCGAACCATGTATGAGTTCGATCCGTCCCCCGCGGCCGGCAAGAAATGGCTCGATAAGCTCAACGACAGCATGGTCAAGGCCGGCGTGCGCTGCCATCACGTTTCGAACAACGCGCCGCGCAATATCTCCGACCTCGACGCCGATGCGCGACGCGCGGGCATCGAAATCGCCAAGAAATGGCTCGACGGCTGCGCCCAGATTGGCGCCAAAACGATGCGCGTCAACACCGGCGGACCGCGCATCGCTCCCGCCGCAACCGCCGACACCGGCTATCCCCGCAACGAAGAGATCGAAGTCTATTTCAAGAACGCCATCGAGTCATTCAAGGAAATAGCTGACCACGGCGGCAAGGTCGGCGTGAAAGTCACCATCGAGAACCATTGGGGCCTCAGCGCCAACGCCATGAACATCCGCATCATTCTCGACGAGGTGAACCACCCTTATTGCGAGGCCTCGCCGGACTTCTGCAACTGGGAGCACAAGTACATGCTCTACCACGGGCTCGAAGCGCTCACGCCCTACGCGCACACCACCGTACACGCCAAATATTGGGACCGCTGGGATTCGGTTGACCTCGCCCGCTGCGTGCGCATCTTCACCGCCAGCCGCTTTCAGGGCAAGTTCGCGCTCGAATATGAAGACGGCCCCTGGGATGGAGTCGAAGGCGCGCAGCGTCTCATGAAAGACGTGCTGGCAGCCTTGTAGGCCAAACCTCAAGCAGCGCACTGCCCCTCGCCATCGCGAAACCGGCCTGCCTCAATGGCCGCGAAATTGGGCCGGTTTTTCGAAAAAGGAAAACTATGGGTTGGATCATTCTAGTCTCCGGGGTCATCAGCATTTTGGCCCTGGAGGCGGCGCTCGTCCTGCTTTGTTTCGGCCGCCGTCAGCTTGCCTGGGTTCCCGGCAACGGCCGGCGGCGTCTCTGGACCCTGCTTGCCGGGCATGTGCTGCTGGTCTCCCTGCTCGCATTCGGCGCCTATGTGGAAATGCGTTGGAACCTTTCCGGTAGGGTGCTGGCGCTCGATACGTATCACATCGCCGAGCTAGAGCCGGACATCCTGCAAGGCGACCCAGGCCTGCTCGAGTGGTCGCACCAGGACCCGCCGCTGCTGCCCCGCCCCGGCTTCTCGAGTTCCGATGATTTTCGAGCCTGGCAATCGGCGCTCCGAACATCGCTGCTCGGCCTGTTCGATCTGCCCGCCATCGCTGCGCCGGTCGAGGTGCGTTCCCGAATCCTCAAAACCGATCGCGTAGACGGAAACATCAAACGGATTCTGCTCGCATTCAAAGCGTTTGACGAAACCGAGATTCCCGCTTTTCTGTTTATTCCCGACGCCGCGGCTCCAAACCCCGCCGTCCTTGTATTGCATGGTCATGTGCCAACTTGGGAAGTGGGCATCGCTCAAACGGCCGGCTTCTTCGACTCGTACCAGCACAGCGCCGCGCTCGAACTCGCCAAGGCAGGGTTCGTCACCCTGACGTTCGAGTTCCGCGGCTTCGGATACCTGGGGTCCCGAACCGCCGCCGAGCACCGCGTCGTTGCCCACAACGCTCTGCTGGGCGGCAGTTTCTACAAAGCCATCGTCGCCAAAGACATCCGCTACGCCTTTGACCTGCTGCGCTCGATGCCGGAGGTGAATCCCGAGTCGATCGGAATCACCGGAGTCTCTTACGGAGGAGAGATGGCGGCAACCTATGGCGCACTCGACGAGCGCGTCAAAGCCGTAGTGTTCCAAGGCTATGGCGGAGCCCTCGGCCCCTACCCCGCCGCCCGCGGAACCGACAAGGACCAGCCGCACGGTTGCCATCTAATTCCCGGACACAACAAATACCTCTGGCAAGAGGATCTCTTTTTACTGGCAGCGCCGAGGCCCCTGTTAGGCGTGCGCGGCGACCAGGATTTCCACGGCGACCGCCAAGCCTTCACCGAAGCCGTCGGCAGCGGCTATCGCGCGCTCGACGCAGCCGACCGGTTTCAGTTCGAAATGGAGCCCGGAGGTCACGAGTTCTTCCTTCAGCCCGCGATAGAATTTTTCCGCAATCACCTCTGAGCGGACCAGCCGGCCTCGATCGGAAGCGAGCGCAAGCGCGATCTATATCGCGCTGCTTGAGACTCCGTTCCCGCGCCGCTGTTTCCTGAGGCGATATCATCCGCGGCGGCGCGTCAGCCGGTAGATATAAGCGAGAATTTCCGCAACCGCGCGATACAGATGCGGCGGAATCTCCGAGCCTACCTGGCTGCTCCGGTAAAGCACCTGCGCCAGCGGCGGGTTTTCGACGATCGGGATGCGGTGCTCCTCCGCGATCGCCCGAATCCGTAGCGCCAAATGGTCGAGCCCCTTAGCCAGCACCAGCGGCGCCGGCATCGTTTCCGAGTCGTACTTCAACGCCACTGCATAATGCTGTGGGTTGGTGATGACGACCGTTGCTTCCGGCACCGACCGGATCATCTGGCGCCGCCGCATCTCGCGCTGCAAACGCCGCAGGCGCGCCTTGATCTGCGGGTTGCCCTCCAGGTCTCTCTGTTCCTGGCGGATTTCCTGCTTCGTCATCAATAACTTCTTGTGGACCTTGCGCCGCTGCCGGTAGAGGTCCACGGCGCCCAGCAGAAGCAATACCGCCGCCGCCTGCATGAGCAAGTCGAGCAGCGCCTCGCCGACCACGGCTGCTCCCGCTTCCACCCCCTGCTTGGGCAACCGCAGAAAGCTTTCCACGCGCGTATCGACCACGTACCAGAACACCCAGCCCGCCAACGGCAGCAGCAATAGAGCTCGAAAAGTCTGCGACAGATTCTCGCCCGGGATCTCGCGCAGGCGCGACATCGGGTTCAGACGCGAGAGGTCAGGCGTCAGGCGTTTGGGAACCAGCGCAAAGCCGGTTTGCGCCAGATGCGAAAGCAAGCTCAGGCCGATCAGCACCGTCCCCAAAGCCCACACGAACGACAGCGGGCCTTCGAGCAGCGTGGCCGACAAAACATAGAACCGCTCGGCATCGAGCGACACCCGGAAAGCTTCGCGGACAATCCCGCGGATCGACCGCGTAAGCCCTTCGCCGACCTCGCCCGCAAACACAACCAGCAGCAGCACCGTCGTCGCGAACTGCACCGCCGCCGTAAACTCGCGGCTGGACGGAACCTGCCCTTCCTCGCGAGCCTTCTGCTTGCGCCGGGGAGTCGGCTGTTCGGTTCGTTGAGCCTGTTCGGCGGGCATCGGCCATCAACACGCGAAGAGAAAACCGCTTCCAACCATCAACGCTGCACTAAACCCCAAACCACCTCATAGGCCCGCTCCGACAGATCATGAAACAGCCGCGGAGCCGTCAGCAGCAGCGGGTAAAGCAGCGCCACCGCGCCAATAATCTTGGCCGGGAACGCCAATGTCAGCAGTTGCAGCCGCCCATTGATCTGGTTCAGCAAGCCAAGCGTCAAGTCGATCAGCAGCAGCAACGCGATCACGGGAAACGAGAGCCGAACCGCCGTGGTGAACACCACGCCACCGAGTTGAATCATCCGCAGCGCGTCGATCGGCCGCGTCGAGAACGACCCCAGCGGCCATTCCGCGAGACTTGCAAACCAGGCGCGCAGCAAGTGCAAATGCAGGTCGAAGGCAAAAAACAGCAGGCTCGACAGCAACGCCACCATCACGTTCAGAATCGAAGCATCCACCTGTGTCGTCGGGTCGATCATGTTCACGTAGGAATAGCCCGCCTGGAACCCGAGAATCTGCGCCGCCAGCCCAAAGGCCTCCAGCAGCAGCGCCACGGCGGCCCCGAGCCCGACGCCCAACGCAGCCTCGGCCAGCATCATCTGCGCAAGCAGCCAGATCGCGGCCGGATTGTCGAGAATGACCCGCGCATCCGGTATTCCCAGGGCTAGCGGTCCCGCAAGCCCCGTCAGCAGCGCCGCCAGCACAATGCGAGCCGGCGCGGGGAAACCGCGCAAACCAGGCAGCGGCAAAAACACCACAAAGCCCGCACTGCGCGCCAGCAATAGCGTGTAGTTGAGAAGAAGCGTCGTGGAGAAATCGAAGGTCATTGGGCCGTTGATCCGTTGATCGGTTGATCCGGGCGCCGCTCGGCGGCGCCTTGGGGCCAGGGTCCAGAGCAACGGATTAAGTCGCCAACGGGGCGCGTCACCAACCGATCAGGCGTCAACCAGCGCGCGGATCAACCGATCAACGGATCAACCGATCAACATCCTAATCAGCGCGCAAACCGCTCCAGCCCGCCAAGCAACTGGCTCGTATAAACCACCAGCCGGTCCGCCATCCACGGCATCAGTAACATGGCGGACGCCAAAAAGAGAAAAAGCCGCGGCACCGTATTGAAAGCGGGGTCCTGCATCGAGGTCAGAATCTGCACCAGGCTGACGAGGATGCCGCCAACGAAACCAACCAAAAGAATAGGCCCGCCAACCATCAAAGCGGTCCAAAAAGCCATGCGCACAACTTCGACAGCAGCATCAGTAGTCATAAGCCGTTGATCCGTTGATCCGTTGATCGGTCGATAGGTCGATCCGCCGGACCGCAGTCCAGCCTTTGGAACTGCACCAGCAGGAGGAAAACTCAGCCGCAACGCCATGTGCAGCTATGTTGAAACGCAGACCCGTTGTGCCGACCGGCGCGCAGCGACATAGCTCTGACGTACTTGCGCCGACCCCAGAGCGGGCGCCGGGCAATATGCCCAGGTCCCACGCGGATCAACCGATCAACCGATCAACCGATCAACAATCAATAAAACCCCCTCACCAAAGACCCAACCACCAAGTTCCAGCCATCCACCAGCACAAACAAAAGCAGCTTGAAGGGAACCGAGATCATCACCGGCGGCAATTGAATCATGCCCAGAGACAGCGTGATCGAGGCCACCAGCAAGTCAATAACGAGAAACGGTAGAAACAAGACGGCGCCGATCTGAAAGCCGATGCGCAACTCCGAAAGGACATAGGCCGGCATCAAGACCTTCAAACTCAAGTCGTCAAGATTCCGCGGCCGCGGCTGTTTGGTGACTTCGAGAAACAGCGCCACATCCTGCTCGCGCACGTAACGGCTGAGGTAGCGCTTGATCGGCCCCTGCGCCTTTTCGAATGCTTCCCATTGCCCGATTTCCTGCTTTTCGAGCGGCACAATCGCCTCGGCGTGCACCTGGTCGGCCACCGGTTGCATGAGCACAATCGTCAGAAACAGGGCCAGGCCCAGCAGAGTCTGGTTGCCGGGCGCGGTCTGCGTCCCAACCGCCTGCCGGAGAAAATGCAGCACGATCAGCAACCGCAGAAACGGCGTCAACGAGGCAATCATCGCCGGTAGCAGCGTCAACAGCGTCAGCAGCAGCAGGATCTGCATCGACAGACCCAACTCTCCAGGCTCGCCGCTAACAGTGATCCCTGGGATCGGCAACTGTGGCGCCTGCGGCGGTGTCGGCGCATTTTGCGCCACTAACCGGCAGCACGAGCCGATGAGAACGAGGAGCAGGCACCTGCCCAAAAGCCAGCCGGCGCGGCCCATCCACGTACGGCGCGGCCGGCGGCGGGCCACCCCGGCGCGACGCGCCCCATGGCGGCTTATCCAAGCGCGGCCTATCCACAAGCAGCCCAGACAGGCCGAGCGCACCAACACGCCGAGGGTTCGCGAGCCGAGGATTCGGTTGTAGCGCACCCTGGCGCGGGCCACGCGGGCGCAGAGTACCCGGGCGCAGAGCATCCAGACATAATCAATCCCAGAACGAAACGCCGCGCCAAGCCAACCGGAGCCAGGCACGGCACCCCCGCCATCCTGTCCCAATTGCCCGATCGTCGAGCAGGCCATAGCCGCCAGCTTCTCTTTCATCGGGTATGTTTCAACAACCTAAAGAACGCGTTGATCGCCGGTAAACGCACCACACTCTCCGGCCGCTCCGCCGGGTGCGTGATCCCGGCAACGTCGCCGGCCTCGAGCTCGGCTATCAACGAAACCGAATGGGCTGTGGTCCCCAGCAGAAAAAACCGCTCTCCGCTGCGGACTACGGTCACCGAGCGCCCGCCGCCCAGATGCACCGCGTCCACGACCCGCAGGGAAATTCCCGCCAGCGCACCACCCGTCGCGCGGCGCGCCCAAACCAGCACCACGCCCAACAGGGCGAACACAAACACAACCGCAGCTACGGAACTGCCCATCTTCAGCCTCGATGCCGCAACTCGATCGGCCCCGCGGCGCAAACCGCAGGCAAGTCCGTCGTTTTCCATCTGCGTTCATCTGCGTTCATCTGCGGCTCAACCTTCATCACGGCTCAAATCTTCTCGCCAGCCGGCGGACGCCGCAGGCAGTTTGCCGGCCCCCACTTTTAGTGACTGTGAGGAAGTGGCTCAGGTCCTCGATGTAGTCGAGTTCAGCCAGCCGCTGCCCCGGCAACCCTACTCGCGCTCCGGCGGGCAGGCCTTCAAATCGGTGATGCGCAGTCCCATCGTGTCTTCAATCACAACAATCTCCCCGGTGCCCACAGCCACGCCATTGATCCGCAAATCGACGTTTTCGCCCGCCGACTGGTCCATATGGATCACCGAATCAACCTGCAGGCTCAAAATTTCGCGGACCCGCAGCTTCTTGCGAGACAGCTCGACGGTGACGCTCACGGGCACGTCCAGAAACGGCAGCAGCGCGCGCATTTCGTCTACCACGCCCTCGTCGGCCGGCCGTGCCGCGGCCTTCTCGGCCGTCACCGGCGGAGGCGGTTTCTTAGCGGGCACTCTGCTCTCCTGAGCGCATCTCCCACAAACATCTCCCGCGGGCGCGCTCCCAAAACTCCAGCCCAAAAAACCAGCCCGCCCCCCAGCCGCCCGTCAAGCCCGCGGCCCAACTCCACACCCGGCTCGCGCCGGAATCAGGTCATCTCCCAAAGCCGGGCCGGCTACCGGATCAGATTCAAGGCCTCCTGGTTGAGCTGGTCGGCCGTCGTGATCACCCGCGAGTTGGCCTGAAAACCTCGCTGGAACGTCAGCAAGTCCGTGAACTCTTGAGAAATATCGACATTCGAGAATTCGAGCGATAGCCCGATGACCGAGCCCAGTCCGCCGCTGTCGGGTTCTCCCGGGCTCGATACGCTCGACGCCGCCGTCGGAATATAGTTGTTATTTCCGACGGCTAACAACGACTGCGGATTGGTAAACCGCTGCAATGCCAACTGCGCCAGCACCAGCGTGCGTCCGTCGCTGAACAAGCCCGAGATGCGGCCGCCGTCGGCCACCGAAATCGAGGTCAGCTCGGCCGACGGCCGCCCGTCCTGCAGAATATCGGTGATCGACGAGCTGGCCGCCACGCTGCTGATCGTCGGCTGTAGCTGCAGGTTGAGCAAGTCCCAGGTCACCACCAGATCCGCGGCGCCATTGGCGAACGTCACCGGCAGCGCGTTCACCGCGCCAGGCGTCGTCGAATCGTTCGCCTGCGCCATATCCAGAACGATCTGGTAAGGCGTGCCCGGCGCCGGGTTGACCAGGTCTCCGCTGGCATCGAAGTCGATCGGGAATCCGATCGGCGGCGCACCCGCATTGACCGCGATATTCGGAACCGAGGCCGGCGGATTTCCACCCGCGTCGATCAAATCTTGGGTCGGCAGCGTCGCGGTCACGTCGAACGAACTCGAAAAGCCCGCCCGCGGCGGCACGACGGGATTAAAGACAAGGGTCACGATGTGAGACGCCCCCAACGAATCAAAAACCTGCACCGGGCGCGCAAAAGCCAGCGTCGAGCCGGTCGCCAGGTTGGCGCTGATCCGCAGCGTCGTCGTCTCGCGCGGCTCGATGCGGTCGTTGCCTTGCAGGTTGATATCGGCGATCGGCAGGCTCGAATTCACCGCCCCCGACGCCGGGTCGCGGTTCCAACCCTGCACGATCTCGCCGTTGATCGTCACCAGCTCCTGGTTCGAGTTGAGCTGGAAATTTCCCGACCGCGTGAACTGCAACACGCCACCGTCGGAGACGACAAAAAATCCTTCGCCCTGGATCGCCGCGTCGAGCAAACCGGCCGTACTCTGAATCGTGCCCTGCTCAAAACGGCGCGACACCGTGATCGGCGACACGCCCAAACCGATCTGCGAGGCCACGCCCGAGCGGCTCAACCCGATGTTCTGGTAAAACAGGTCGCGAAAGTCCGCCCGGCTCCCCTTGAAGGCCACCGAGTTCAGGTTGGCCACATTGTTCGCCACCACCTGAACCGCTCCTTGGTGGGATCGCAAGCCCGATAGTCCCGTAAAAAATGCACTCGGCATGAGCTATCTCTCCTCTGGCCGTCCCCTACGGCCTATACCTTGTTCCCGCGACATATGGAGTGTCGCGTGAATACGTGGGTCAGAAAACCCACGTAGGGGCGTAGCGTGCTACGCCCGCGACTCGTTCAATCCGCACCTATCCGAATCCAATCTCAGATCCGTCTCCATCCATCCGCGTTCCTCTGCGTTCCTCCGCGGCTCCGAGTTCCTGACCGCATCCGGCCTGCACAACCGCGAGGCTCACAACGCTCCAGCCCCATCGTCCTCGCTCGCCCCGGGATCTTCGGCCGGAGGCTCCGGATCGCTCAAGCTCCCTGCGATGCCCTCCAAAGAAGTACGCATCGCCAGCAGCGTCTCGAGTTGCGAAAACTGCGCCAACTGGCTAACGAACTCCACCGGCTCCTGAGGGTTCAGCGGATCCTGATTCTGAACCTGAGCGATCAGCAGCCGCAGGAAGGTGTCTTTTTCCGACAGCGCGGCGATGGAAGCGCGTTCGGTGTTGGATGGCGTGGTCGCCGCGGTTGTCGTCAATCCGATGGCATCCGGCATTTTTGATCTCCTGTGCTGGCTCGAAATCCAGGCGCTGGGCAAACCCACACGCGCCCGCCCGCTATCTCATCGCGACGTAAAACTATCTCACCTCGACGCGAAACACCGGATCGCTACTCTGCGGCCTTCGACCGCCGCCGGGGCCCGAACCCTGCCCGCCCGGCTGGCGCTGCCGCCGCGGTTGCCCCTGGCGTGGATCGCCCGGCTGCTCATGGCTCTGCCCTTGGGACGACATCCACGAAGCCGGCAACCCGCGCTGCGCCAACGACTCGAGCAGCACCGGCAAAGACTCGCTGATGAGCTGGGCGGCCCGCGCTCCATCGGTCCGCACCACGGCTTGAATCAGCCCGGCGCGGTCCACCATACGCAGCGAGATACGCCCAAGCTGATCGTCCTGCAGCAGCACCTGGAGGCGCTGCGCGCCCGAAGCGTTCGCGAGCGCCGCGGCCCGTACAAAACGGCTGGCGGACTCGGCCGCGCTTTCCGCCTCGGAAGCCCCGGACGATCCCCCGTATCCCGCGGTTGACGACCCCGCCGCCGGCGCACCAGCCGCCGCGCCCGGAGTCAACGCGCTCAGCGGCTTCGAGACATGCTGCGATAGAACCGTGCCCTGCGTTACGGTTCTGCCGTCCGGACCCGCTGGCGGACGCAACGGCTCGAAGGCGCTTTCCGCCCCTGGCAGCCGAAAAACATCGCCGGCCGCCCGGAGCTGTGAGCGGTAAGCGGAATCCGCGGTCGCGGCTAACGATTGGGCCGCCTCCGCTTGCTTTCCCCCGGCACTGTTTGCCTCGCCTCCGCTCCCCACAACCGTGTTGGCGGGAATTTTCCCGTACAGCCTGGCGCTGGCCAAGGTTGAAGAAATGCTCCGATATATCTGGTTCGGCGGATCTTCCTCGTGTTGCGAGCCTGCTTGGCCGGGATTTGCGCTGGCGATCTGGAGCCGCAATGCGGTTCTTTCGAGCTCAACCACCGGCAGGCCGCTGCCCGCCTCGGTTGGAACGCCTTGCCCGCTTCCCAGGCCGCGCAGCCGTCCATCCGCGGGCGCCGATTCTGAATTTGTTGCTGCGCTTTCGGGCGAGCCGCCCGGCCCGTCAATCCCCGCGGCTTGGCCGGCCGCTTGGCCCGACACATTCGACCAGCCCGGGAATAGACTTGCCATTGGCACGCTGGCCGCCCTGGCGGCGGCAACTTGCGCGGCGGCGGCAACTTGCCAGGCAGCTTCAGCCGGCGGGCTGGCCGATTCTGCACTGTCCGCATGCTGAACGGCCGCACGCTGAACGACCGCATCCTGGCCGCCCAAAGCTTGTTCGCTCGCCGCTTGTTCGCTCGAAGCCCGGCCGCTCTGAGCTTGTTGCCTCGAAGCCCGGCCGCTCGACTGCCCCGTCTGGCGCACCGGATCGCCGTCCTCGGCCGTACCCGCTAGGGACTCCAGTTCGAGGATGCCGGGATCCAACGTGGCTGCCGGCGTGCCCCGCTCCGCCGTCGACACAGCGGCGGATTCGCTCCCGGCGCTTCCAAGCTGGTCCATCCGCCCCAAAACCTCCCGGGCCGACGGCAAGGCTTCCCCGCCCTCGCCCGCGACCGTCACGCCCTGTGGAAACTTCTGTGGATCGCCCGTTCCGGCGTCCGCTCCGAGATCCAGAGGATTTGTTTTTTCCACGTAGAATGAACGGGATACGTGCTGCGCGGCGCTGCCCAAGGCATCACCCACGGTTTCCACAGGCGCGTGGGTGTTAGGTAGTACATTGGCGGCATCGGGCTGTACTACCGGAGACATATACGGATTGAGGGTTTGGTTTATTGTTTCCCGTGGAACGAATGGCGGGATACGATTTTTCGGGCCCTCCCCGCCGTTTTCCCAGGCCGCCGGATCGCTCCTTCCCGGCCCGCCCTCAACAGGTGTTCCCGGCTGACCGCCAGCGGCTTCGAATCCAGACCCCTCTCCAGGAAATTCGCTGCCAACAGCGCTTGCGCCGTGAGAAAGAATACCGTCAAGGTGTATGTCAGGAACCACTCTGGCAGCCGGAGCCGTATCCATACGGGCCTCCACGCGGGCTGCCTCGCCGCCGAATGAGCTGCTAGTGTATTCCTGGTCACCCTCCGCTGTGGTATCCTGCCGAACCACTTGTGGATGGGCGGCTTCGACCGGCGGCCGCGAGGCGGAGCGCTCCTGGCTTCCGGAAACCGGAGTGCTCTCAGCCAGAGGATTGTGCGGCGACGGCCCCCGGTCCGCGTCGACCGCATTCGAGCCGCTAGCGGCTGCTCGATCCACACCGCCGGTTCGCGGCTCTCGTTCCTCGTCCCTTGGGCTCGCCTCGCGGCGATTCCCTCGTTCTCCGCGGGCGTTGGCCTCGCGGGTTTGGGCTGCTGCATGTTGAGCCCGGTGGGCATTTTGAGCTCGGTGGGTCTGGGACCTGGCGGCTTGAGACCCGCCGGCCTTAGCCAACCCGGCTGCCCTGGGCTCCGCGGCGCTCCTGGCCGTCGACGACTCGGCGCTGCTGGCAGAAAACGCCCGGCGCGAGTCGCGGTCCTCGCGAGCGGGCAAATACCGAACAGGCTCCCGTGATAGTAAGGAAGCGTCCGGCCGGGTCTGTTCGGCCAGCCGAAACCCAAAACTCTCCGCTTCACTCCTGCTGCTGCCCGCTCCAGCCGCGCGGGCGGCCAACTTGCCTGCCGCAATACCGCCCGGCGCAATGCCAGCGAACGCATGCTGCATCGCCGGCTGCGCCAGAATGACCGAGTTCAGCATTGGCCTCTGCCACGCATGCCGCGGACCAAAACAGCCGGGGTACGGCCTTCAATGAGTTACACGCCGGGCGCGTCGTTCGCGCCGCGCCAAGAAAATGCCAAGCGGCAAGATCCGCTCACGCCTTTTCCGGAAAATTCCACGGATTTTCAACGGCCCGGCCGGCAATTCCGCATTGGCGCGACAATTGCACGGCCTACCCGCCATGGACCAGGGCCTATTGATTGCCGCCGCCGGCATGCGCGCGCAGATCGAAACGCTCGAGTTGCTCGGCAACAATCTCGCCAACACCGGCACGGCCGGGTTCAAGGGCGACCGCGAATTCTTCCGGCTCTTTCAAACCGAACGCATTCGTCCCGACCCCAACACAGCCGAGATTCGCTGGATGCCGGTCGTGCAAGGCTCGGCCATCGATTTCGAACAAGGCCCGCTGCAGCGCACCGAAGGGCCGCTCGACGTGGCCTTGGCGGGCCCCGGATTCCTGACCGTCGAAACCGCCAGCGGCTCGCGTCTCTATACCCGCAACGGCGCGTTTCATTTATCGACCACGGGACGCTTGGAGACGGCCGACGGCCATGCCGTGCTCGACAGCGGCGAGTCGGAGATCACGATTCCCCCGGGCACCGAGATCCAAATCAGCGAACGCGGCATGCTGCGGGCCGGCGGCCTGAACGTGGCGCAACTCAGCGTGGTGACGTTCGAAGGCCGTCCCCTGATGAAGGCCGGCAACAGCTACTTCCAGGCGCCCGAAGGAACCCAAACACAGCCCGCCCCCGAAACGGCCGTACAGCAGGGCTATCTCGAAGGCTCGAACGTCAACGTGCCGCTGGCTGCGGTGCAAATGATTCAGACCAGCCGGAATTTCGAAATGTTGAGCCGCATCGCCAGCCTGGTCGCCGACGAGATGAACGGCCGCTCGGTCGAGCAGTTGGGATCGCTGCGATGAGCAGGCTGGAGTATCACGAACAAGGTGAGCGTCAAAAATCCGCGTAGGGGCCTAGCGTGCTACGCCCGCGCCTCGAGCACGCGAAAGCTACCGCCGCGCCAGCACGCCAGAGCACTGGCACGGTTGCCTGTGCCACTCAAGAGGAGTTGCCCATGATTCGAGCCTTATACAGCGCCGCCAGCGGCATGCTGGCGCAGCAACTCAACGTCGACAACATCGCCAAC
Organism: Bryobacterales bacterium; assembly: GCA_040902925.1. Classification (GTDB taxonomy): domain Bacteria; phylum Acidobacteriota; class Terriglobia; order Bryobacterales; family UBA6623; genus JBBDWJ01. The sequence goes on from JBBDWJ010000160.1 coordinate 26,471, forward strand.
AACCTCGCCAATGCCAATACGACGGGCTTCAAAAACCGCAAAGTCCAATTCCAGGACCTGCTCTACCAGACGCTGACCGCCCCCGGAACACAATCCGGCGAGCAAACCGTCTTCCCGACAGGCCTGCAACTGGGTTTGGGAGCCCGCGTCGTCGCCAACGAAGTCATCTTCCGCCAGGGCGACTTCGTCGGCACGGGCAATCCGCTCGATCTGGTCATCGAGGGCAGCGGGTTTTTCCAGATCCGGCAGCCCAGCGGAGAGCTGGCCTACACACGCGCGGGGTCGTTCCAGCTCAACCGCGACGGCCAGCTCGTCACCAACAACGGCGACTTCCTCGAACCCAACATCACCGTGCCGCAGAACGTGCTCGACATCAGCATCGGCCTCGATGGAACCGTCAGCTACACCCAACCCGGCCAAAACCAGGCGCAACAAGCGGGCACGATCGAAATCGCGATGTTTCAGAACCCCGCCGGCCTCAAGGCCCTGGGCAACAACCTGTTCCAGCCGACCGAAGCGTCGGGCGACCCGATCACGGGCCTGCCCGGAGGCCAAGAGGGCCTGGGAACGCTGCGCCAAGGATTTCTCGAAAACTCGAACGTCAGCGTGGTTGAGGAGTTCATTCAGCTCATCACCGCGCAAAGGGCATATGAAGCAAATGCAAGGGTTGTGCGAACCGCCGACGAGATGTATGAGCAAGCCAATAGCCTGAGCGTGTAGCCACGGATGAACACCGATGCACTCAGATAGAGACCAGACCGTGCCAAGCGGCGCGCGAGCAATGGGCAAGGGCGTTGACTCGCCTCCACAGAAAGTTTGGAGCCGCAGATGAACGCAGATAAACGCGGATGGAAAACCAATCCCTCATCCGCGTGCATCTGCGTGCATCTGCGGCTGATTCTCCTCTTGCCGGCCACGGCGGCGCTTCTGGGGTCAGCCGCCCTCGCGGCCACTGTCCGCGTCGAGCTGCCGTCCGATCGCATTCGGGCCGGTGATCTCGCCCAAGCCGTCCCTCAAATGCACCAGGCGGACGCCGCCGCCGAGTTAGGCTTTGCCCCGCTGCCCGGCGTCGAGCGCCGCGTCTCGCGCCGCGAGATCGTCGAATGGGGCGCCGATCTCGGGCTCGCTCTCGAACCCGAAACCCTTCCCGAAGCCCTGCTTCTGTCGCGCAAGATGGAGCGTCTGCCAAGCAGGCAAGTGCGCGGCCTGGTCAGCGCGGCGGTCGCCGAACGCTACCAGGTCTCGGCCGATCAAGTCGAAGTCGAGTTGCACAGCTTCGCCGAGCCGCTGCTGCCAGCCGAACCGCTCGATTTCGAGCTCACCTCGCCGCTAACCCGCCTGGGGCGCCCAACGCACCTGATGCTGCGTTGGACCAACTCGAACGGCCGCAGCGGCAACCTGTCATTCCGGGCCACGGCCCAGGTCCGCGGCTCCTACGCCGTAGCCCGCGAAGCGCTCGAAGCGCGCAGCGAGATTTCGTCGAACGATTTCGAGCTGATCGAGGGCTTGCTGCCCGGCGACCCGCGGGAGTTTCTCATGAACGCTGAAGACCTCGACGGCAAACAGCTCAAGCAAAGTCTCAAGGCCGGCCAGCCGCTCGAACGGCGCATGATCGAAGTAGCGCAAACCGTCAAGCGAGGCGATCTGATCGAGCTGCAACTGCGCTCGCGCGCCATCGTGCTGCGGACGCCGGCGCGGGCCGAGCAATCCGGCGCCACCGGGGACACGATCCGCTGCCGCAACCTCGAATCGGGCGTCAGCGTTCCAGCCGTCATCACCGGCTCGCGCCAGGCGGAGGTGATTTCGTTCCGATGAGAATCCATCACAGCTTAACCAAGCCGGGAACCATCGCCACCCTCGCAGGCGTCCGGGCGCTTGGACTTCGATTTCTTCTGTCGTCCGCGCTTTTGCCGGCCGCGCTCTTATTGGCCGCCTTCCTACTGGCAGCGCTCGTCATTACACCCCGGCTCAGCGCGCAAAACAACGAAGCCGCCCTCGACCGCTACATCGAAGACTCGCTGCGTGTGACGCGCCAGAACGGACCGGCCAAAGGCTCGCTCTACGTCAGCACGGGTTTTCTGGCCGAGATGTCGCGCGATCCCAAGGCGGCGCAGGTCGGCGACCTGGTCACGGTGCAGATCGTCGAGCAGGCCAGCGCGCTGACCAGCGGCTCGACGGCGCAAACCCGGTCTTCGGAAGCCAACAACGCGATCACGAACTTTTTGGGCATCCCGGGCCCGCGCAGCCCGCTCACGAATCTGCTGCAGCTAGGCGGCGACTCGATCCTGCAAGGGCAAGGCAGCACCAGCCGCCAAACCAGCGTCAGCGCCGTCCTGACCGCCCACGTCACCCACGTGATGCCCAACGGCAACCTGATCATCGAAGGAGGCAAGGAAATCGCCGTCAACTCCGAGCGCCAGGTCGTCTGGCTGCGCGGAGTCGTGCGCCCGGCCGACCTGAGCCCGGAAAACTTGGTCGCCTCCAGCCGCATCGCGCTGATGGATCTGCGCGTCAACGGCCGCGGAGTCGTCAACGACGCCATCCGCAGGCCCAACATTCTGTACAGGATCTTCCAGAAAATTCTGCCCTTTTAGGAACGCAGGAAGGACCCGGCGCTCGAAGTATATGGAGAGAAAGAGGAGCCACAGATGGACGCAGATAAACGTAGATAAGAATACCCGTTCCCCATCTGCGTTCATCTGCGTTCATCTGCGGTTTCTCATTCTTCTCTCATTGTGGCTTCTCCATTGTGGCTTCTCCGTTGTGGGCCCGGTCATGAAAACTCTAAAATCCATTGCAGCGCTGTGGATCGCGGCGCTGCTCGTAACGGCATTACCAACGCCGGCGGCGCGGCTCAAGGATCTCGTTACCATCGAAGGCGTTCGCGACAACATGCTGATCGGCTACGGCCTGGTCGTCGGACTGGCCGGCACCGGCGATGGCCAGCAAACGCTGTTCTCGGTCCAATCGCTTTCGAATCTGCTGCGTAAAATGGGCGTCAATGTCCCACCGGCCGGCTTTCGCGTCAACAATATCGCCGCCGTCATGGTTACCGCCACGCTGCCGCCGTTTGCGAGCCCCGGGGGACGCATCGACGCCACCGTTTCCTCGATCGGCGACGCCGAAACCCTGCAAGGCGGCATGCTCGTGCTAACGCCGCTCAAAGCCGCCGACGGCGAAATCTACGCCGTGGCGCAGGGGCCGGTCTCGATCGGAGGCTTTTCGGCCGGCCAGGGTGGCACCGGCGTGCAGGTCAACCATCCGACCGTCGGGCGCATCCCCGAAGGAGCCCTTATCGAGCAGGACGCGCCGTCGGTCGTCCCCGACCCGGCCAGCGTGCGGTTGCAGCTCCGCCGGCCCGACCACGTGACCGCTTCGCGCATCGCCGCAGCGCTCAATCGAGCCTTCCCAAACGCCGTCGCCGAAGCCGCCAACGCCGCCGTCGTCACCGTGCGCATGCCCACGGCCTTCGAGCAGCGGCCGGTCGATTTCATCGCCGAGATGGATGCGATCGACGTCGAAACCGACCGCCGCGCGAAAGTCGCGCTCAACGAGCGCACCGGCACCGTCGTCATCGGCAATACCGTAAAAATAGCGCCCGTCGCGGTGCTGCACGGCAACCTGACGGTGCAGGTCGTTACCGACTACCGCGTTTCGCAGCCGGCGCCGCTGTCGCCGGGCCAAACCGTCGTGACGCCGCAGGTCGGAGTGCAGGTCCAGGAGCAGCGCGCCCGCGAGGTAAAAATCAAAGACGGCGCAACGGTCGAGGAGCTGGTCGCGGCGCTGATGGCGATCGGCTCGACGCCCCGCGACATCATTGCAATCATGCAAAGCATCGCCGCGGCCGGAGCGCTCGACGCCGAGCTCGAGATGATCTGAGCCGGACGCTTTGTTGGAACCACGGATGAACACGGATGGACACGGATAAAACATGGCAACGTGGCGGAGTGTGCGGGTGGGGACCGTGCTGGTGGGGACTGTCACCCTCCACGACTGTGCGGGTGGGGACAGTCACCCTCCACGATGAAGCTGGCCATCGGGGCACAACGCTGCTCGGGTGACTGTCCCCGTGGCACGATCCCGTGGCACGATCCCGTGGCACGATCCCGTGGCACGCCGTGGCACGCCGTGGCACGATCCCGGATCTCAGGGTTTTCAGCGGAGGAAGCGATGACCATCACCAACCTGCCTCAGGGCTTCTCGTTCGCGCCGGCGGGGACCAAGATCGACGCCCCGGCGGCAGCTCGGGAGTTCGAGGCGCTATTGATCGCCGGGCTGCTCAAAACCGCCCGCCAAGCCGGCGAGGCGCTCGGAACGGCGTCAACGCAAGCCGGCGCCGAGGGCTACGTGGAGATCGCCGAAGAGCACGTCGCTCGCGTCATGGCTCAACGCGGCGCTTTTGGAATCTCGCAGATTTTGGTGAAAAAGCTGGAGAGCGGGGGTCTTGAGCCGAGCGTCGCTCTGCCGAGTGTCGCTGTGCCGAGCGTCACCGGTGGGGGTGGGGGTGGGGACAGTCGTGCTGGACTGAACCCCTGGAGTGAGACAGCGAGTTAAGGGGGTTGGCGCCGTTGGCT
>JBBDWJ010000161.1:0-19068 GCA_040902925.1 Bryobacterales bacterium
CAACTGGCTCCTCGAGCAACTGGCCTACATTGCGCTTTGGCTCGTCGTGTTGTTCGCGACCGTCTCGATGATCGACTATTTCCGCGCCTTCTGGTCGAAGGTAGACGGCGTGCGCACCGTTCCCAAGCCAGCGCCTCCCGAGCTTCTGGTCTTACGCAAAGAGCGCAAGCAGGATCTCGCGACTTAGCGGGATGCTCATTCCTGGCGGCTCTTAATTTTTGGACAGCCCGCTAAACGTCCTATTCCTTGACGAGTCCCCGGGGCTGGCCCCACCCTTGCGGATGGGTCTCGGACCGTTAAAGGCGATGTCCTGCCGCTGGCGGTCTCGTTAAACCACAACCGGTCACGGCTCTCGGCCATCGAACAGCACTTCCTGCTCTCCACGCTCGGCGACCTGTCGATCAAAGTAATCGACAATCTTGTCGCGCCGTGACAGAAGCGCGTCCACCTCGGCGCCGGTCAGGTATTCACCCATCTCGCGAGCGAGGCTCCGGCGGTCCAGCTTGCGCAGGGCATCGAGCAGTTTTCTCTCGCACAGGCCCAAGTGTTTCGGGTTCCCGAGGTCTTCATTCAGCCGGAAAGCGCGGGTGTGGTCAATCATCCAGATCTTCCAGTCGCGGGTGATGACCAGATTAGCCAGGTTGCGGTCCGTGTTATGGATCAACTGATCGAATACGCGGACCGTGTACATCTGGCGATTCCAGGCGGTGACATCGGGAGGCTTGAGGTTCGAGGTGAAGCGGGTTTTTTCCGTCATCAGCACGTCGTCGATCCACCAGGTCACCGCGGCCGGTTTACCGTCGACTTCCCGCCGTACCGAAACCGGCAGGCGGCCGAGTTCCAGCATTCTGCTGAGGCGATAGGCGGCGACATTGTATCCCCAGTAGTCGCGGAAATTGCTCTCCCAACCGTTGGCGGTGGGATAGGTGGGCTTCGAGATATCGACCTGCTGGATCTGGGCGTCGTGAGTGACGCCGTCCTGGCGCAAGGTCGCGCGCACGGTGCGGGTTACGCCTTCGACAACCGGGCGGGACTCGACGACGTCGGCGCGGGCGAGAAACTGCTCCATCTGCTCGAAAGTCCAACTGGGCGGCGCGCCGGCCGCGGCGGACGCCAGGCTGAACAGGAAAGCCAGGCCGAGCAGGCGGAGCGTTCGCAAATCCATGAGTGGCCTCAAGGGTTGCCGCACGTTGGGAAGGGCCGAGTGCCCGGCTGGGCCTTCGACCCGCATACGCCGGCGCTCTTAATTGGCTATCTTACGCCCCCCGCGCGAGGACAACAATAAAGGTCCCGTGCAGAGCAGACGATAAGCGAACGTAGGTATCGGATGAAGACCTCTGCCCCTCCCCCTGCTCCCGAAACTGCTACCACACCGTCGGAGGAGAAAAGACCGTGGGCGCTGCATGCGTTGCCTCCGTTTCCGGCGGTGGCGCTGCAGTTGATGAGCTTGCTCGACGACACCGACGCGCCGATCAAGAAGATCGTCACCCTGCTGCGCATTGATCCGGCGCTGTCGGCGGAAATCCTGCGGGTGTCCAATTCGGCTCTTTACGGGTTGAGCCGCCGGATCGACAATGTGTCGCACGCCGTGGTCGTGCTGGGCACCGAAGTGGTCAAGCGATTGGCCCTGACGGTGGCGCTCGGCCGTTTTTCACGCAGCTTCATGCGGGTACACGGGCTGCGAGTCTGTTGGGACCACAGCGTGGCCTGCGCGTTGATCGCCGAAGAGCTGGCCCAGGCCATGAACCAGCCGAAGGACCGCGCCTACACGGCTGGTTTGCTCCACGATATCGGCCGCCTGGCTCTGCTCACCTGCTATCCGATGGAATACAACAATCTGTTCGTCGTGGCCCGCGAGAACGATTTCGACGAACTGGAATGCGAATGGGAGCTTTTTGACGTCGACCACTGCGCCGCCGGCGCCTGGCTCGCCCGCCACTGGAACCTGCCCGAAGATTTCGTCGAGGCCATCTCACAGCACCACGGCCGTGAACCGGTCGATGCCTCGCTCACTTCGATTGTGACTGCGGCCCACAACGTTGCGAACCGTATCGGCTTTCATGTCCTCGATGCTCCGCCGGAAAAATCCGTGGGCGAGTTGATCGGCCGGCTGCCGCTGCCCGACCACCAGGCCACGGCGGAAAAGCTCGAAAACTTCTCGGACACAATTCGCGCCTCGCTGGCCACCATCACCCCGTCCGCCAAACGCGGTTGACGCCGGCTCGCCGGCCTTTCTCTGCCATGCGGCTTTTCTTGTGTTATGCGGCATCCACTGATTCTCAGCGCGTAGCAATCTCGCCGGTTAAAAGGCTATGCTGGAACCAGACGAATGGCGCAGAAGTACGTCTGTCTGATTTGTTACAACGAGATCCCTCACGCGGGCGCCGAGTGCCCTCACTGTAAAAGCCGTATCTCTTCGACGGTTGGCTCTACGCCGCAGATGTTGGTGGCTATCTTCGTCACCATGATTCTGCTGTTCATCGTCACGGGCTTTTATAACTCGTCTTTTCGAGCCGAGCAGCGCGAGCGGGCCGCCGAGCACGCCCGCATGGCGCGCACCTTGGCCGACTACGGCTACCACAGGCAGGCAATTGAGCACTACCGCGAGGCGCTGACCTACGCTCGCGACAACGTCGAATACCAGCTCGGCCTAGCGTTGGCTCTGTATGACATGGAACGCTATAGCGAAGCCGAGAATCGCCTCTTGGACCTCCGCGCGGACCATCCCACGCTGGCGCTCGTCAACCGCCTGCTCGCCCGTATCGCCGCGCGAGACGGCCGCGTCGATGAAGCTGTCAGTTACTATCGCACCGCGATTTTCGGTGAGTGGCGGCGCGATCCGGCGGGAAATCGGCTCGCCACCCGCTTCGAGCTGGCGGAGCTGCTGCGGGCGCACGGCGAAAACATGCGGGCGGTCGGAGAGTTGCTCGATCTGAGGAAAGAGGCGCCGGCCCGCCCCGACGTTCAAAAAACGATCGGGCGGCTGCTGTTGGAGGCCGGTGCTCCCGACAATGCAGCCCAAGTCTTCGAGGAACTGTTGTCGCGCAATGCTAAGGATCGCGAAGTCATCGTGGGCTACGCACAGGCGCAGTTCGCGTTGGGCAACTACGTGACGGCGCAGACGCATTTTGAGCGCGCCCTGGCTCTCGACGGCGACGACCCCGAAGTTCGAAGCCGGCTGGCGCTTAGCCAGGAAATCAACCGCTTGGACCCGACGCGCCGCGGCATCAGCTCACGCAACCGCTACCGCCGTAGCCTTGAAATGGCCGCGCGATCGACCGAGCTGTTGCAGGAGTGCCTGAATCCGCTAGGCGACAAGCTGGTCGGCCCCCCGGTCCCGCCGCCCAAGGAGTTGCAGCCGCTGCTTGCCCAAGCGCGCGAACTCCGAAGCGGAAAGGCCCAGCCACCCAGCGATGAGAACATCGAGGCCAACATTTCCCTGGCCGAACGGCTCTGGCAAGCAGCCGAAAGCCGCTGTCCGGGCGCCGGCAACCAAGACCGCGCGCTGCGGCTGGTAGTCGAGAACTTGTCGCGGTAGATGATGCGGCCGCCAGACCTACTCCTTGCGGTTCCGAAAAAGCTCGCTGAGATTCTGCGCAACGCTCCCAAGATGGGCGAGACGCAGCGCTTCCTGCTGCTTTCCATCATCATCGGCGTCTTCTCCGGCCTGCTGGTGGTATGTTTTCACATCTCGATTGAATTTCTCGCCTGGAACGCGATCCACGTTCCGGGGTCGCAGGGCTGGGGGAGCGTCTTCCTGCCTTCGCTAGGCGCGGCAATCGGCTCGTTGCTGGTGATTCTTTTCTTTCGGACCGCGCGCAGCAGCGGCGTCAACTACACCAAAGCGGCGCTTTACGTTTCGGACGGCTACGTGCCGTTCAGCAGCGTCATCGGAAAATTCCTGGCGAGCACGGTTTCGATCGGATCGGGAAATCCGATGGGGCCGGAAGACCCGGCGCTGCAGATGGGCGCCGGCATTGCTTCGCTGCTCGGGCGGCTGTTTCGTCTGACCCGCGAAAACATGCGGCTGATCGCGCCAATCGGCGCGGCCGCTGGAATCGGCGCCGCGTTCAATACACCGATTACGGCCGTACTGTTTGTCATGGAAGAGGTAGTCGCTTCCTGGAACGCGGGCGTGCTCGGTTCCATCGTCTTGTCAGCCGTCTCCGCCGTAGTGGTCAGCCGCTGGTACCTGGGCGACGAGCCACTCTTTCAGGTACCGCTGTTTTCGATCGAGCATCCCACTGAGCTGTTGGTGTATGCCTTAATCGGCGTGGTAGGGGGAGTGCTTTCTGCCTGGTTCACGCGCTATACCACGCAACTGCGCGCTCGATTTATTAGCCTCCCGCCGCGAAGCCGTTACGTATTGCCGGCCGCGGCCGGGTTGGTCGCCGGAATCGTGGGCTACTGGTTTCCGGGCGTTTTGGGCGCTGGATACGGCGCTATCGACAGCGCCATGCACGACCAGTTCACGTGGGAGACGCTGCTGGTTTTCGGCTTCCTCAAGGTGCTGATCGTCGCGCTCTGTTTCAGCTCCGGCGTGCCCGGCGGAATGTTCGCACCCGCATTATTCATCGGGGCGATGATCGGGGGCGGTATCGGAGGCATGGCGACGACCTATTCGCCGCTTCCTACCAGTTCGGTAGGCTCCTACGTGCTCGTCGGGATGGGCACGTTCTTCGCTGGTTCGATTCGCGCGCCAATGACCTCGGTGTTCATGGTTTTTGAGGTCAGCGCCAGCTACGTCATCATTCTGCCGGCCATGATCGCCAACACCATCGCTTACATGATTTCCCGGCACATGCAGCGTGAATCGATGTTCCACATCGTCGGCCTGCAGGACGGGCTCGATCTGCCTTCTGTCGAGGAACAGCGCGAGGCGCCGATGCTGACGGTCGAAGATGCTCTGAGCAGCGATTCGTCGCGCGTGCTGCAAGCGCGCACGACCGTCGATGAAGCGCTGAGCAAGATGCAGGCCAATGAAATGCTTCAAGCGCTAGTCGCCGCTGACTGGGGGCAGTGGTCGTGGCTGGAAAGGAAGGATCTCGAAAAGGCGATCGAAGCCGGCCGGGGCGAGGAAACCCTGGATCAGGCCATTATGGCCCGGTCGGTGATTCGTCTCTATCCTGACCTCTCGCTGGACTCCGCGATGCGCCTGCTGGGACCATATCCGATCCTGCCCGTTTCGAGCCGCGCCAATTCCAATCGCTTGCTCGGCACGCTGACGCTGAACGACGTGCACAGGGCCTACGGTTTGACCAAGCTCTAGCCGCTCAGATTGGCAGGCGTTAACCGCAAATCGAATTGGGGCTTTTGCTAGCATAAACCGACGGACAGCCATGAAGATCAAGCTAGCTTTCGACAAATCCGGGGCCGAGGTGGAGATCCCGGCGAACGTGCGCACCACCATTATCGAGCCGCGTTTCGCGGGCGAGGTTTCCGATGCCAGCGCCGCGCTCGCTGAGGCGATTCGCAACCCGCTGTCGTCGGCGCCGCTCGAAGATCTGGCGCGCGGCAAGAAAAGCGCCGCGATCGCGGTGTGTGATATCACGCGGCCCGCGCCAAATCGCTTGGTCTTGCCTCACGTCACGGCAGCGCTCGAAAAGGGCGGCATTCCGCGCCAGAACATTCGCATCATCATTGCGACGGGATTGCATCGCGAAGCAACCCCGGCCGAGCTCGAAGAGATCGTCGGTTCCGAGATGCTCTCGCGCTACGAAACCGTTTCGCATCGGGCGCGCGTCGAAGCCGAGCAGGTTTTTCTGGGCGAGACTTCCAGCGGCACAAAAGTCTATATCGACCGCCGCTTTGTCGAGGCCGATCTCCACGTCACGCTCGGGTTCATCGAGCCGCATTTGATGGCCGGCTTCTCGGGCGGGCGCAAGCTCATCGCCCCGGGGTGTGCCGGCGAGACCACCATCAAGCGGCTTCACAGCCCGCATTTCATGCGTGACGCAAGGGTCACGGAAGGCTGTTATCCCGACAATCCGCTGCACCGCGACCTGATCGAGATCTCCCGTCTGGCGGGTCATCACTTTCTCGTGGATGTGTCGCTCACGCGAACGCGCGGCATTGCCGCGGTGTTCGCCGGCGATCCCGTCGCCGCGCACGCCGAGGGGGTTCGCTTCGTTCGCGAGTCGACGCTGGCTGCGGTGGAAGAGCCGGCTGACGCCGTCCTGACGACTTCGGGAGGCTATCCGCTGGATTTGACCTACTACCAGGCGATCAAAGGCATCACCGCCGCGGCGCATGTTGTCAAACCAGGCGGCACGGTGCTGCTAGTGGCGGCGTGCACGGAAGGGCTGGGCGGACCCGAGTTCGCCGAGCTCGTGCGGCGTGGCGCGGATTGGAAGACCCTGCTGGCCGATCTCGACAACTCGCCGGTGCGCATCGACCAATGGCAGGCCGAAAAGCTGGCGCTGGTTGCCGCCAAAGCCGAGCTGTCATTCTGCCTGCCTGGCATCTCGCGGGACGACCATCGCTGCCTTTGGGGACCGGCTTTCGATACGCCCCAGGAGGCCGTGAACGATCTACTGGCCCGGATTCCCGCCGGCGGCTCGCTGGTCGTGATCCCCGAAGGTCCCTACGTGTTTTCGCAAATGGAGCCCGCCACGGTCGGAGTCTGACGACTCGCCAATGGTTGGGGAAAATCGCCGCCGGCGATCCGAGCCTTACCCGCAAGAGTGGGGCCGCACAACCTGAATCGCTTACTCGGATTCAGGCCGCTGTAGGTCCACGCGCATCTGGTGCCAGGGCGGCAGCGAGGCGAGAGTCCCCATCGCTTGTAGATCAAACTGCACGTCTCGGGCCTCGCGGGGACCGAGCGCCTCGTCCAGTCGTATTTCGAAGCTCGCCAGGGGAGTATCGGAGGTGGAACCTTCGCGGGTGCGCATTTCCACCAGCAGATTAACGGCTGCTTGCGGGCTCTCACTGTGGTTGATAACGACGGCGTTTACCTTGGGTTTGTATTCCGCGTCGTACCAGGTGCGCACGCCAGCGACCTCGATGTCGCCGATGTAGGCGCTGCCGGCCTCACCCGCTCCTTCTCCCAACGGCACCTCCTCGAACGGCGACGCGGAGCGAAACAGGTCGGGCCGGGCGAAAAAGACCGCTGCCGCAATCGCTACTACGGCCAGCACGGCGAAAATCGCGATGTGCCTACCTTGCAGTCCCCAGGAACCCGCCGGCGGCGCCGGCCGGTGCGCGGCGGCACGAGATGGAGCGGGCAAACTCTCCGGGGCCCTGACCTTAGGCGCGGGTGCCTTTTCGGTAGCCACCGCCGCCGAAGCGGCCTTCCCCTTCTGGCTACAATGCGGGCACTCGCTCTCAGCGATATCCAGTTCCCGCTTGCATGTCGGACATTCCCAGGTAAACATCGCGTCTACGCGCATTGTAGCAAGGGTATAGGCCGCCACCGGGACGACTGAATGAGCGGGTCGAGCCAAGACCCACCCCGGGCCGAAGGTCACGGGTTGCCATGTCGCGGTTGCCATCTCGCGGTTGTAAAGGGGGCTGGCGGCGCCGGGTCGGCCGGCGTGGCCGGCGCGCTATACCTGCACCGGGAGGGTTAAGCCGAAGCAGCCGGGTCCGAAAGGGTGCGTGTGCGGTCGGGTGCGATTAACTCATAGACGTTGCCGCGCCACTTGATCTTGCGCGTCATCGCGGAGCCGACAAACGTGTAGAGCCAAACCCAGGTTGCGATCGGAACCAGCCAAAAATAAACCCAGGAAAACCGGTCGAGCCACTCCTGCCGCTCGGGAAACATCATCTGCGCGGCATAGCCGCGTGTCGCCCCTTTACCCATTCCGGGAACGACCGTTACCACGAACCCGGCCAGCGCGAGCGGGTTGCCCGCTAGCGCCATCGTGAGGCTCATCACCATCGCGCCGCAGTAGAAGATGTGGCTGACGAAACCCGCGATCCAGAGCTTCTTGCGATAGACCTTGGTGATGATAAGCTGCCGCTTGGCCCAATCCAAAAATTCCGCGCGCGAGCAGCCGCCCGTGGTCGCAACCATGGCGGCCGGGACAAACCGGATGCCGAGGCCGGCTTGATTGAGCGCCGCCGTCAGGCGGTAGTCATCGCTGACAGACCCTTTCCAGAACTCCGCGACGCGGGCTCGCTCGAACGTCTGGCGCTGCACGGCCATAGCGCCGCCCCAGGCGAAGTTGCGGTCCTTGGGGCTCATGTTGCCGGCAATGGTCGAATCCCAAACGCTGCGCAGCAACGGCCAAAAACCGCCGTCCTCGGGAAAGTACCACCGGAATCCGGTCGTCGCGCCGACGGCATCTTCCGCCAGAGGACTCACCAGCGCCCGCAGCCACCCGGCCGTAACCTGGCCGTCGGAGTCGGCGAAAGCAAACACCTCGCTTTCGAGCCGCGCCAGCCGCACGGCGTGCAGCAGATTGTGGACTTTCTCCCCCGTATCGCCAGGCGGCTGGCCCGACAGCACCACTCTCGCGCGGTCCTCGAGCGACAGCCGCGCCACGCGCAACGCTTCGTCCGAGGCGCCGTGGCAGACCACGATCAGCTCGTAATCGGGATAGTCCTGCGCGGCGAGCGAGCGCAAGTTTTTGGCCAGGTCGTGATCGAGTCCTTTCACCGGCACGATCAACGTTACCGGCGGGTGGTAGGGAGGCGGGGGCGGATCATCGGGATCGTTATCTTCAGCCGGCGCGCGGACGGCGGCTTCGACATATTCGAGATAGCTACGGCCTGTCCGGATCGAGAACAGTGCGGCGAGAGTTGCGGGAGCGACGAAAAACCAGAACAGAAAGCTCAGCACAAGGCAGTGAGTCTAGCATGGCGGGTCTGGCCTCGCCGTTGCGCCGCCCGCCCGGGTGTGGCTCAAGTTGGGTACGTGCCGAAGTGCGACTTACTGGCTTGCAATTTCATGCGGGAACTGACGATTGTTGGTTTTTCGCCTCTTCCCCGGCAGCCCGCCTGCGGCTAATACCCGCGTCTCTGCAGCTCGGCCAGCACACGGTATCGGTGCTCCTGGCGTTCGACGTCGCTACAGCGCTCCCAGTCAAAGCCATCCTGCCGGGCTACGAGCGTGCTCACCCAGGCGCGCGCGAACTCGTAGATGCCGTCGGGCTCCCAACCATTGATGACCTCCGCGAGGATCTTGACCGCGGGCACTTCGAAGCCCCGCACCCGTTGCAGGTAGTCATCATCAAGGAACTCGTTGACCAGCTTGACGAGAGCGGCGACCTGTAGGGGCGATAGCTCGCGAATCACATCGGCGAAATGCGAGATCGCGCGGCGGTGGTCGGGGGACAGTGTTGCGCGCCCGCCGTCGATCACGGGCAGGCGCACCGGGGTTTGCACGGATTCCGACATTGCGCCGTCATAGTCTTATCGGCAGGACGCGCGCTCAGCAGGCGCCGGAGCCGCCCGCCGGCATGACGCCGCTGGCAAACAGATCTTGGGGCCACGCCTTGCCTTCCGGTGCGTAATCCTTTGGTATTCTGTAAGTTCGCTTTTGTCCGGCCAGGAAAAACACCGTGTTCGATCCCCATCGGCACAAGGCCGCCGTGCTGTTCGCGGTGGCCGACGTTCTCATTACCATCCTGACGTTTGAGGCGGCTTATCAAACCCGCGCCGTCCTGCCGCTTGACTTCGACTTCTACATCCTGACCCCGATTAAAGCCCTTTTGCTGGGAGTGACCCTGCTGCTGTGGCTGCTGGCAGGCCACTGGATCGGCGTTTATCAGCGCCTCTACGGTACGAACCTCTGGGCGGCCTTTTACGACAGCGGCCGGCAAGTGGTGTTTGGGACTCTGGGGCTGGTCGTGTTTCAGTACCTACTAAGGCTCAACATCAGCCGCGGCTTCATCGGCCTGTTCGCGCTCTACAACCTGATCGCGCTTTTGGCCTACCGTGCTAGCGCCGACCGGCTACGCGGTTATATCCGCCGGCAGTTCGGCGCGGAGGTTTTTTACGTCATCGTCGGCTGCCGCGGGAAGGCGGTCGATTTCGGGCGCCAACTCGAGGCGGAAGCGGAGTTCGGACATCGCCTGTTGACCTTCGTTGACGCATCCAACGGAAGCGACCAGGATTGCCCGGCCCAAATCACCCTGCGGAGCACGTACTCGGTGATTCCGCTCACCGGACTGCCGCGGCTGCTGCGGCAGCGTGTGGTGGACGAAATCCTTTTTGTCGTCGACGGCCAGAAATTGGCGGAGCTGGAGGAGATTTTCCTGCTGTGCGACGAAGAGGGCATCCGCACGCGAATCGCCGCCGACTTTTTTCCGCACGTCCACAGCCGCCTCTACCTCGACCGCTTCGGCGCCGAGCCGATGCTGACATTTACGGCCACGCCGCACGACGAGATACGCCTGTTCCTCAAGCGTGTCTTCGACGTGACTCTGGCGCTCGGTTCACTGGCTATAGTCAGCGTGCCGATGATGGTGTTGGTGTTGCTGGTGCGCTTGACATCGCACGGTCCCGCGATTTTCCACCAGGTGCGCTGCGGGCTCAACGGGCGGCGGTTTACCGTCTACAAGCTGCGCTCGATGGTGAACAACGCCCACGAGCGGCAGGCCGAGGTGGCGCACTTGAACGAAAAGGACGGCCCGGTATTCAAGAGTTCGCGGGACCCGCGATTGACCCCTATCGGCCGCTACCTGCGCCGGTTCTCGATCGATGAATGGCCGCAGTTCTGGAACATCCTCAAAGGGGATATGTCGTTCGTTGGGCCGCGCCCGGCCGTGCCCGGCGAAGTCGAACAGTACAAAGCCTGGCAGCGGCGCCGGCTCCGCATGCGGCCCGGCCTGACTTGTCTGTGGGCGATCCGCGGCCGCGACGCGATCGACTTCGATACCTGGATGAAGCTCGATCTCGAATACATTGACAACTGGTCGCTGGCCCTTGATCTTAAGATCCTGCTGCGATCGATTCCCAGAGTGCTGGCCGGCAAAGGCGCCAACTGACTCCTGTCGCAAGGGCCGGTTTCGAACCAGGATCGGCGTTTCTCGTCCCATCATTTGTTTGCCCCATCATGGAGTTCCGCGACGCTTGGCAGAAAGTCGGTGAGTTCGAAGGCCAGACATTGCTCACCGATCGTGGCGAGGTTTTTTCTTACCGCTTCCGCAAGACCTACGTTGTCGTCAGCCCTGGCGATGTTTCGATCCCGAGGACGAATTTCGAGAAGGTATTCCGCCGCCTTCAACACGTAGAGCAGGCCGCGGCGCCCGCCGTGCAAGGCCAGCGGCTCATTACCGCGATCTTCGGCGGCGTTGGGATTGCAGCAGAGACGGATTGAGTTCGCGCGGCGGCTCAGCGCATGTCGCGCCGCAAGGTCATGCCGCCATCCACCGTAATCACCTGACCGCTGATGTAGTTGTCGGGCTCGAGCAGAAAACGCACGGTCCGCGCGATGTCTTCAGCGCGGCCGAAGCGGGGAATCACGCCGCCGGCGACAAAAGGGTCGTACTTACCACTGCGCAGGCTTGTTTGAGCCATCCCAGCCAATGTGGCTCCCGGGGCCACCACGTTGACACGAATGTTGGCGCCGCCACCGGACTCTTTCGCCAAGACTTTCGCGCCGTGCACCAGCGCTGCTTTGGCGCACGAGTACGCCGTTGAGCCTTCAAAGGCGTAGCCTGCCTGCATGCTCGAAAACAGTACTATCGAGCCCGCCGTCTGCGCTGTTCTCATGGCTTCAGCGGCTTCGCGCGCCAGCAGCAGCGGCGCCAGGTAGTTGATCTCGGCGGATTCCCTCAGGACTGTTTCGCTTGCGCCGCGCGCGGGATCTCCTGCGAACACCACGAGGCCATAGAGCGATCCGAGCGGCGAGGCGGCTGTGAGCAGCGCCTTGCGCCCGGCTGCCTCACGCAAATCGGCGCGGCAAAGCTCGATCGCGCCGTCGCCGTAGGCGCGCAAAGCGCCCTGCAGGCGCCGCGCGCGGCTTTCGTCGCGCGCATATCCCACCACGACGGAAGCGCCTTCCTTGACCAGCAGCGCTGCGGCCGCCGCACCCAGGCCGCCTGATCCTCCGGCCAGCACGATCACACGCCCGCGCAAGGCGTCATGGCCAAATTCGAACTGAAACCGCTCGTATCGCTCGGCCACTGTTTCGTCGAAATACTGTGAAGCCATCGAATCCCCTGCCCTTCATCGAGAAGCCGAACCAAGCGGGACACGGCTCAGACCGGCCAAAAGCCTCACGCTATCCACGGCGCGATACCCGAGCGCCACTATGGCCAGATAAATCCCGAGCACTTCGCTATCCCCCAACGTTACGTCGAAGCACCCGACAACCATCACTGCGATCGTGCACGCCACCACGCCGTGCAGAAGAAACCGCCGGTCGCTGTGGCCTGATCGAGCGAGCAGCCTTAGAGCCTTCGCGTGGTCCCACAGCAACTGCGCGAAGAACCACAACAGAAAGAGCACGGCGGGCACGCCCCGCTCGGCCGCGTAGTGAACGTAGATGCTGTGAAGATGGCCGTAATAGGCGTCCGGAAGCGTCCCGACGCCGGCCGGGACAAACTCGCGGAAACGCGGCCCCACTTGTTCAGGCCCGACGCCGAACCACGGGTAGGCCTCGATCATCCGCGCCCCTGTTCGCCACATGATCGGCCGTGCTTCGGTCGGCCCGGGATGGATGATCGAGTCGAGGCGCTGCCGAACGGCGCCAGGCGCGGCCACAAACACCACCGCAATCAGGACGGGTATGGCCCACAGCAGCTTTCTGTGCCAGTGCCAGCACAGGTAGGCTCCCGTAACGACGAGCGCGATCCAGACGCTACGCGTCCAGCTCAGCCCCAGCGGGACCGCGCAGACGGCCGCGCAGCCGAGCCAAACGCCACGGCCGGCGCGCCTTCCACTGTCGGAGAAAAGCAGGTAGCTCAGGAGCAACAAGAACACCAGCAGCAAGGCCTGGGCAAAGGTCATCCAGTGGCTGAAGAAGCCGGTGATCCGGTCGGGAGTGTAGAAGGCAAGAAAATCGGCCGAGGCTGATCGCGCCGCCTCCCATTTCTGGATAAACTGCACGACGCTCCACAGCGAGGCCGCCACGGCGCAGGCGAACCAGGCCTCGCTGAGCCGCCGCGCTTGATCGATCGTCCGAAACAAAGAAAAAACCACGATCAGCACGGCAAAGACGAAGAACTTCTTGAATTGCGGCAAGGCCGCCGCGGCATCGCCGGAAACCGCCGCCGACAGGACTGTCCAGGCCAGGAATCCGGCGAACGGCCACACGACGGGCGGGACCCGCAGCGGCGTCTTCGAGAAAATCAGCAATAGGAGCGCAATTCCCAAGCAGAAGTGCGAGACCGCGATCGAGACCATTCCCGCTGCCGCGGAAAGGAACGCAAAGCCAAAGGCGTAGCGGCTGAGCGGATCATCCGGCAAAAGGAAAGGCGGCGGCGCGCCGGCGGAGGGAGGCATGAAGCTAATCAGTATGCCACGAGACTTCCCGTTCAGAAGCGGATGCGGGCCGGATGAGCTTTCACGAGGGAGGTGGTGGATTTCGGCCGGCTTGGTGGATCAGAACCGATTTCGTGGTCCGTGACTTACATCGTAACCCGAATAGAATCAACAGGTCATGGAGTGGCCGGTCGCTTGCCAACGAACGATGGACGATTTGCGGGGCCCAGGCTTGGTTTTCTCAGGTCCAGGGCTGATACTTGGGATTGGCGGGGTTTTTAGCATCAGCAGCACCAGAAGCAGCCGTCCGGAGAAGCAGCAGTACAGTGCCAAGCAATTCAGGGAGGCCGCCTATGAGCCGGCAGACCATTCTGGCAGTTAGTTTTGCGCTGCTGTTCAGCTCGTCTTTGTGGGGACAGCCGCGCGCCCGTGGCGGCTCCTCGGGAGGTGGCGCTGTATCCGCGCCGGCGGCGAGTTCTTCGCCCTCCGTGTCGTCAGGCTCAGGCTCCTACGGTGGCGGCTCGACTACAGCAAGTTATCCGCGAAGCCGAGGGCCGTATGGTAGCGGGATTGCTGTCCCCCAGCCTGATCCTTACAGCGTTTCGGGACAAGTGGACATGCCCGGAGGTGGCGACCCGCCCGAGCCGCCCAGGATTCAGAGAGTTTGCGGCAGCCAGATCGACACGGTGGCGTACTGCGACCGGCGGGGAAGATTCAACTTCAATCTCATGCGCAACGCGTGGTCGCTGACGCCTACCGGTGCGTTTGGCTTTGGCTATTTCAACTCCTGCGGCCTGCGCGCCTATATGCCCGGCTTCTATTCGCCGATGTTCTCTTTGGCCAATCGTGGCCCCTACGCCTAGCCCGAGATCGGCAAGTTCCGGCTAACCAGCCAGCCGGGCATCGAGGGCGCCGCCGTAAGCCTCACGACCTTGGCGGCCCCCAAACTGGCGAAAAAACACTACGAGAAGGCGCTCAAGCATCTGCGCGATGCCAAGCTCGAAAAGGCCGCCGCGGAGCTCGATCTTGCCGTCGAGGAGTATCCCGATTACGCCGCCGCCTGGAGCTTGCTCGGCGAACTACGGCAGCAGCTTGGCCACGAATCGGGCATTCGCGAAGCCTATGAGCGCGCGCTCGAAGCCGACTCGCGGTATCTGCGGCCCTTTGCTCCGCTCATCCGCATCGAGATCGCGGAAGGAAACTACGAGCAGGCCGGCGAGTTGGCTGAACGGGCCGTGCGGCTCAATCCGTTGAGCTCGGAGCTTCACTACCACCTGGCCTTGGCCAAGTACAAACTTGGCGACAAGGAGATGGCGCGCTACCACGCCCGCAAGGCCGTCGAATCCGACGATATCGCCGAAAGTGCGGCGGCTTACGCGCTGTACGGAGATATCCTGGCCAAGGCCGGCGAACGGGCCGAGGCAGCCGTGCAATACCGCCGATTCATCGCGCTGCATCCCAACCTGCCAACCTCGCAGGAGTTGCGCCTACAGCTTCAAGCCTGGGGCGAACCGGCGGCCTCTCCAGCTCCTCAAAAGGCCGAGGCGCTTAAGTAGAGCCGCGGAAGCCGGTTTTGTAGGTTCCACAGCGCCCCGCTCGGCAGGTGTGTTGTTTAAAAAACAAATCATCAAATGTTTGGTTTATTACAAATAAATCAGCGCCGCGATTTTCCGCCCTTGACAGGATGAAAACGTCAGGATTTCATTACCTATTCATCAGGCTTCCTTAGAGGAAATTTACAAGTACTCTGACGGGCCATCGAAGGCCGCCAACTAACTTGCCTGGATTCAAAAGATTGCAGTTTGGCCCGCGGCAGGCCTGCCGCTCCGAAGACTTTGGCACTCGCGTTGCTTTCTTTCTACGCGACGCAAGGGTGCTAGTCGACCGTGCCTTTTGTGTTAAGGAAGAGCCGGTACCGGGCGGGGGTGCTGCGGCATTCCCTGGGGGGATTCTGGTACCGGCACTCTTCCTTCGTGCTTCTTTTCGTGTGGCTTCTTTCTGCTTTGAGTCCTTTCGCGCCGCTGCTGTTACACTCCCATCGAAATAAATTTGTTGTTGTTGCCTGCTCTGAGCGGCTACGCCCGGCGAGGGCCCAGCCGGGTTCGACCAGCATCGACCAGGATCGTCTCGCCGGTGATAGCGGTAGCGTCGGCGGCGAGGAATAGCGCCACTCGCGCAACCTCTTCGGGCGTGGCGATCCGGCCCAGGGGTGACGTCTTCTTGCCCTCTTCGAATGAGGACGCCGGCCAGCCCGCGAATCGGGTATGAACCAGCCCAGGCGCCAGTGCGTTGACGCGAATATCGGGGGCCAGGGCGCGCGCCAGCGACTTCGTCATGTTGACGAAAGCCGCCTTCGACGCCGAATAGACGATCGAGCTGCCCTGGGCATGCCACGCTGACGCCGATGCGTTGTTGACGATGGCGCCGCCGCCGCTCTTTTTCATCAGCGGGACCGCTGCCCGTGTGGCGTAGAAGACGCCACGCACGTTCGTGTTCATGGTGCGGTCCCAGATCTCGTCGGTGAGGTCTTCCAGGCGCTCGTGCGGCGTGACCTGGCTCCAGCCGGCATTGTTGACCAGAATGTGGAGCGCGCCCCAGGCTTTCTCGACGGCTGCGACCATTGCGCGGGCCTCGGCGTCGTTCGAGACGTCAGCTTGATGCGCCATCGCCTTCCCGCCACTCGACCGGATCTGCGCGACGACCTCGGCGGCTTCTTTTTCCGAGGCGCGGTAGTTGACCACGACCTGCGCTCCTTCGGCGGCAAACAACTCGGCGATGGCCCGGCCCATGCCGGTGCCCGCGCCGGTGACGATGGCGACCTGATCTTTGAGTCTCATTTCGTTGGGACAGGCGATTCTGTCGGTCTTTCCCTGGATGGCCGCTGGACTTTTGCCCTGGCGCCCGATTGCATATTTCGTGAGGCATCCATTATGTCAGGGTCGCGTATGTTAGGGTCGCGCAATGAGCTCGTTGATCCGGAAGTCTTTCTGTGAACACATCTTCGCGGACGGGGCTCGGATCGCCTGCGGCGATTTCAGAATCCTCCGAATGACACGGAACCAGCGGAGGCGATAAGCCGGCCGAGGAGAAATGAAGAGTCCGCACGAGGGTTAGGACACTACCGAGCAACGGCTCAGCCACGTAGTTCTGTGCAAAACTGGTTCCATGCTGGTCCGCCGCCTTCTTCTGGTGACAGTTTTTTTTGCCATGGCCGCCGCATCCTGCAATCGGTCGAGCGGCAAAAAGGTCATTGGAGTCGTGCCCAAGGGTACGAACCACATTTTCTGGCAGACCGTCCACGCGGGGGCTCTCAAGGCTGGGGAGGAGTTCGATCTCGAGATTCTCTGGAACGCTCCGCAGCTCGAAATCGACAGCAGCCGCCAGATTTCCATCGTCGAAAACCTCATCACCCGCCAGGTCGACGGCATTGTACTGGCGCCGGTGGATGAAGAAGCGCTCGTGACCATCGTCGAGCGCGCGGCCGACAGCGGCATTCCGGTGTCGATCTTCGATTCGGGCATCAAGACCGACAAGATCATCAGCTACGTCGCCACCGACAACTATGCCGCCGGAGCGATGGCCGCGCGGCGGATGGCCGAAATCCTGGGTGGCGCGGGCAAGGTGGGCATCATCGGGTTCATGCCCGGCAGCGCCTCGACGATGCAGCGCGAGGCCGGCTTCATGGAAACGATCGGGAAGGAATATGCCGAGATCGAGCTGCTTGGCGTCCGCTTCCCTATGGCCGACCGCGCCAAGGCCTTGGCGGAAGCGGAAAACCTGATGACAGCGCACCCCGACCTGGCGGGTTTATTCGCCGACAACGAATCCAGCACCGACGGCACCGTGCGCGCTGTCAAACAGCGCGGCGCCGTTGGGAAGGTCAAGATCGTTGGCTTCGACGCCTCCGCCGAGCTCGTTTCGGAACTCAAAGACGGGGCGATCGACTCGATCGTCGTACAGGATCCCTTCAAGATGGGCTACGAGAGCACCAAAAACGTGGCCCTGCACTTGAGGGGAGAAAAGCCGGAGCGCCAGATGGACTCGGGGGCGTACCTGATCGACGCCGAAAACATCGATACGCCCGAAATGCAAGCAATCGTCTTCCCCGACATCGACAGATGGCTTAAACGATAGGGACGGAGCCACGGATGCGCACAACAATACGCGGATAAATCGAAAACACCTTTCCCAAACAAAACCATGGATCTTCCCGGCACGCCTAGAATAATTGGCGCCACGGAGCCCCGCATCTTTCCGGTCCGCGCAACGACTGTGGCTGCATCTGCGGTCCATTTCTTCGTCGATCGCCGCCGCTAAATCCGGGAAGTAACCGGCCTACGCGTTAGAATATGAGTTTGTCCCCTCCCTCATGAAGAAGCTCTTGGCCGTAGGGTTGGCGGCCGCCCTCCTGTTGGCGTTCTACGCGGCGTGGCAGACCGGCCTGCTTGGGCGCCTCAGCAACCATGAAGAGCTGGTCTCGTCCATGCGGCAGAGCGGCGTTCGCGGGCCGCTGATCTGCATTGGCATCCAGTTTCTCCAAGTCGTCTTCTTCATGGTGCCGGGCGAGATCACGCAGATCGCCGCCGGTTATGTTTTTGGCGCGTGGCTTGGGCTGCTCTACTCGGTGATCGGCATCATGCTGGGGTCGGCCTTCGATTTCGCCTTCGCGCGCACCGTGGGACAGCCCGTCGTGCGGAAAATTCTCGGCGAACGTACCCTGGAGCGTGTCGATGCAGCGCTCTCGACGCAACGCGGAAGATCGGCGCTGTTCGTGCTGTTTCTTATCCCCGGCATGCCCAAGGACGCCATGTCGTACGGCGCCGGACTCACCAAGATCGGGTTAGGCGAGTTCGTCGCGATCTCGGGCCTGGGTCGCTTGCCAGCACTTCTTTTCAGCACGATGATCGGCGATCAGCTCTACGACCGCAACTACACGGCAGTCGCTATCATTGTGGTCGTGGGTGCGTTGGTAACTCTGGGCTTCTACCTCTACCAGAAGAGGCGAACAGCGACATGATTCGCCGGATGACGACGGAGGATATTCCCGCCGCCATGCTACTGAAGCGAGCCGCGGGCTGGAACCAGACCGAGCAGGACTGGGCCAATATTCTGGCGCTGGAGCCGGAAGGCTGCTGGGTTTACGAGCACGAAGGGCAGGTAGCCGCTACGACCACGGTGATTTGTTATGGCCGGGATCTGGCCTGGATCGGCATGGTTCTGGTGTTGCCGGCGGTCCGTGGGCGCGGCTATGCCCGGGCGTTGATGGAACACGCGCTGCGATTTATCGAGCAGCGCCGCGTCCGGGTCACACGCCTGGATGCCACGGAAATGGGCCGTCCGCTCTATGCCAAGCTCGGGTTTCGGGAAGAATCCGGCATTGAGCGCTGGACCACGTCGGCGGTAAGAGCTTTGCGGCCGCAGTCGCCAGTGCCGGCGGAACGTCTTCAAAGCGTGCCCGCGATCGCGGCGCTGGACCAAAGAGCGTTTGGCGCGGACCGCACTCGAGTGCTCGGTCGGTTGCTCGCCTGTTTTCCCGGCGAAGGAATTGGCGTGCCAGAGGGTTTTGGCATGCAGCGGCCCGGCTCGGGGCCCTATTTTCTCGGGCCATGCGTGGCTCACGATGCGGCAACTGCGCGCGCGTTGATTGAGACCCTCCTCGCGCGGCGCACTGGCGAGGCGGTGTTCTGGGACCTG
>JBBDWJ010000161.1:19078-25102 GCA_040902925.1 Bryobacterales bacterium
CGGCGAATGCCGAAGCGGTCCGCCTCGCCGCCGAACTCGGTTTCGAATGCAAGCGCCGGCTGATTCGCATGGTCTTCGGCGAGGCCGGGCATGCGGAATCCACTCGCGGGGACGAATCCCTCCAATTCGCCACGGCGGGGTTTGAGTACGGTTAGGAAGAGTGGCCGCTCGGCTAGGGCTAGCGCCGGATCGATCGTTTGACGGCACTCTTCGGTACGGCTTAGCCAAGGCCTCGGGCTTGATAGCTCACCCTGTTTACTCGGAGCGCCCTGGCTGTAGTGATGCGTTGGTCCCAACAAAGGGCCGCACACGAGCGCGGGATTCAGGCCAACTAAGGGATAATTTCACAACCAATGAATTGGACGCGTCAACGCCACCAATGGCGAATTCGAGAAGCCGAGATTTCTCTGGGCGGACGTACGCTCGTCTCTGGAATCCTCGACCTCAACCGCTTCCTGGGGGATGCCGGTAAGCCTGAGCGCGACGATACGCTACTCGCCGCCCAGAAGATGGAAGAACAAGGGGCGGCCTTGATCGATGTGACGGCACAACACGATCCGCTGGAAGGCCGGGTGCTCTCATCCGACGATGAACTGCGCCGGCTGGTCCCCGTATTGCGGCGCCTGCGGCACAATTTGGGGACGCCGGTTTGCGTGAGCACCTGCCACGCCGCCACGGCGGAGAGGGTGATCGAGCTCGGCGCGGCGGTCATTCACGACTTCACCGGCCTGGCGTTCGACCACAATCTTGCCGGGGTCATCAACCGCGCCGGCGCGGGGCTGATTCTGGGCCATATTCGCGGCGCGCCGGAGACATGGAAGAAGCTGCTGCCGATCTCGAACTTATTGGAAACCGTGGCCGAGGGTTTGGCCTCGTCGATCGCCCGGGCGCGCGCCGCGGGTATCGACTCACGCCAAATCGTTGTCGATCCGGGCCTCGGGATGGGAAAACGCGGCGCCGAAAACCACGAGCTTTTGCGGAATCTCGAGCAGCTTTCGACCCTCGGTCAACCCCTGCAAGTCGGTCCTTCACGCAAGCCGTTCGTGGTGGAGAGCGTGCGAGCGCCGGAAAGCGAATGGATTTTTTCAACAGCGGCGGTGGCGGCGATTTCCGCCGCGCAAGGAGCGCACCTGCTACGAGTGCACGAGGTGAGTGAGACCGTGCTAGCGGTCAAGGTTGTAGACAGAATGTTGGAATCGGTGTAACGCGCCCGCCGCGCACCGAACGCCTTGACCGCGCCGCGGCATACCCGCCCACGGCGGCGCGAATATCAAGCAAAAATCTTGTCGTGGACGACTCCCGCTACGTCGGTCAAGCGGAAGTCGCGGCCGCTGTAGCGGTAGGTCAGCTTTTCGTGATCCAGGCCTAACATGTGCAGCACCGTGGCGTGGAAGTCGTGGATGTGCATGCGATCTTCCACGGCGTGATAGCCGAACTCGTCGGTTGCGCCGTAGACGAAGGCCTTTTTCAAACCCGCGCCGGCCATCCAGATCGTGTAGCCGTAAGGATTGTGGTCGCGGCCGTTGCCGCTTTCCGACACCGGCGTGCGGCCGAACTCGCCGGCCCAGATCAACAGCGTATCGTCGAGCAGGCCACGCGCCTTGAGGTCGGTAACAAGCCCCGCGATGGGCTTATCTACTTCTTTGGCGTTCTCGGTGTGCTTTTCGTAAAGATCGCTATGCTGGTCCCACTTGTAGCTGTGGGTGCACTGGATATACCGCACATCGCGCTCAGCCAGCCGCCGCGCGAGCAGGCACTGCCATCCGAAATCCGCCGTGGTCGGGTCGTCGAGCCCGTAAAGCTTCTTGGTGGCCTCGGATTCTTTTTCGACCTCGAAAGCCTCAGGCGCGCGCATCTGCATGCGAAACGCCAGCTCGAACGACTGAATGCGCGCTTCAAGCTGCGGGTCGTGCTTACGCAGGTCGGCATGCCGCCGGTTGATGTTCTGCAGCATGTCGAGCTCGTAGCGCTGCTGTTCGGTCGAAAGCTTCTTGTTGAGCAGGTATTCGATCGGCTCGCCGCGAATGTCATCGACCTTCAGGCCGGCGTGTCCGATCGAGGTGCCCTGGTAGGCGCCCGGCAGAAACGCGGAGCTCCAATTTTTTGCGCCGCCGTGTGAGAGCGCCGGCTTGATCGTGATGAAGCCTGGCAGGTCGCGGTTCTCGCTGCCCAGCCCGTAGAGGACCCAGGAGCCCATGCTGGGCCGCGTGAACGTGCTGGTGCCGGTGAAGGTTTGCAGCAGCGCCGCGCCGTGATCGACGCCTTCGCCGACCATCGAGCGGATGATGCACAGCTCGTCAACAACGTCCCGCACGTGCGGGAACAGATCGCTGACCGGGATGCCGCTCTTGCCGCCGGGCCGGAATTCCCATTGGTTCTTCATCAGCGGGCCGGGATCGCCGTCGGCGAACGCCAGCGGCCGTTTCATCGGCAACGGCTTACCGTCGTCTTGGATCAGCCGCGGCTTGAAATCAAACGTATCGATGCTGGAAGGGCCGCCGTGCATGAACAGGAAGATGACGCGCTTGGCCCGCGGCGCGAAATGCGGCGCACGAGGCAGGAGCGGATTCGCATTCACGTCGGCGAATGCCGATTCTTGCGCCAGCAATCCGGCCAGGCCCACATAGCCGAAGCCACAGGCTGCTTCGCGGAGCATGGCGCGACGGCTGAGCTGGCGGGGCGATTTCGGGTGATATAACTGCTTCCAATCCATGATGCTTAGTCCACGTAGACGAATCCGTTTGAGGCGATCAAGATCCGGCACAGGCTTTGCCAGGCCTGCAAGTCCGTCATCGAGTCGAAGCGGCTTTTCAGCCCGGCCATGTAAGTCAGCCCCGTATCGATTTCTTCGGCGTCGGGGCGGCGATTGAGCGTGCGCAAGTAGGCTCGGTCTATACGGGCGGAGTCGGAAAGATCGGCGTCATCGAGCAGAGACTGCGCCACGTTGCGAGCGCGCTCGGCGACGAACTCGCTGTTCATCATGAACAGCGCCTGCGGCGCGACGTTTGTCAGCGGACGCTTGTCCGAGGGGATCG
The DNA here is from genome assembly GCA_040902925.1 of Bryobacterales bacterium. Lineage (GTDB taxonomy): Bacteria > Acidobacteriota > Terriglobia > Bryobacterales > UBA6623 > JBBDWJ01. The sequence continues at coordinate 22,114 of JBBDWJ010000161.1, forward strand.
TCGCGTCGCCGAAATCAAACAGGTTCAGCAACGTCGGCAGGTTCGACCGCCGCAGCGGTATATAGACCATGCGGCGGCTGACCGTCGTGGGATCGATGCTCAGCCGGTCGTTGCTGTTCTCGCCGTCGGTGCCAAAGCCGGATTGCATCGTGCCGCCCATCTCGAAATCGATGGAGCCGCCGATGGCCAGCAAACCGTCGCGAATCTCCTCGACCGCGAGCCGGCGGCGGCTGAATTGCGAAAGCAGCCGGTTTTCAGGATCCTGCTCGGCCTTCTTCGCCGTGCCTTCACTGCTCATCTGATACGCGCTCGAGTTCAGGATCAGGCGGTGCATCTTCTTGACCGACCAGCCGCCTTCGACGAAACGTTCGGCCAGGTAGTCAAGCAGCTCCGGATGCGTCGGCCGCTCGCCCATCTTGCCGAAGTTGCTCGGCGTGCGGACGATACCTTCGCCGAAGTGTCCCTGCCAGATGCGATTCACCATCACGCGAGCCGTCAGCGGATTGTCTGGGCTGGCAATCCAGTTGGCCAATTCCAGCCGGCCGCTGACGCTCTTGACCTGGGGCGGCTCTTCCCCGGCAACGATAGAGGGGAAAGCCTTTGGAGCAGGCTCGCCGGGGCTGTTGTAGTCGCCGCGGATGAACACCGCTTGCTCGAACCGCTCGCCCTCCTGCACCGCGCAGGCCATGTCGGGCTCGGGCGGCGCTGTGTCTTCGAGCTGCTTCAACTCCGCGCGCAACGCCCGTACCTTGGCGAGACTCTCAGGCGGCAGCACCGCTTCTTCCCGCTGCTCGCTGACCGCAAAAGGACCGTTCTCTTCATAAAAGACTTCAAAAACGAACGCGTCGGTCTCGCGGCTGAACTGCCGCGGCTTCACCGGCATGACGCGGTCTTTGGCCGATTCGCGGATTCTCGACCGGAACTTTTTCTGGCTCCCGACCCAATCGTCCAACTGCTTCTGCGCCCGCTCCTGATAGCCGGCGGCGACCTGCCTCCATTGGTCCGGTTGGGCGTTGCGCCAGTCCGCGAGGTGCTCGCGCTCCGACTCGGCGGGCTTGAGGTAGTCGGCCCATTTTTTCAACGCTGCCGCATCGAGATTTCGCTCGGCGGCCAGCGAGGCGGGGCTGCCGCCGTTAGTTTCGAGCTCGCGAGCCGCAACCATGTAGTCGGCCAGGCGCGTGTTGACGTCGAGGGCGTACTTCTCCAGATCCTCCGCCAGCGCTTCATCGACATCGAGGTGCTTGTAGATGATCTTCAGGCGGTGGACCTTGAAGTCTTCGTAGAGCTGCTCGGCAACCAGCGGCGTATACAGCATCTTCGAGACGTGCGTCTCGGAGTCCGAGAAATTGCGCGTGCTCGCGAAGATCGACACCATCGAGTAGTAATCTTTGGTGCGGATCGGGTCGAATTTGTGATCGTGGCAGCGCGCGCAGGCCACCGTAATTCCCAAAAACGCCTTCGAGAGCACGTCGACCTGCTCGTCGTAGATGTCGTAGAGCATTTTCTTTTTGTCCTGCTGGGCGAGCGCCTTCGGTCCCAAGGCCAAAAAGCCGGTTGCCACGATGCCGCGGCGGTTGATTTCCGCCCCCGAGCCGTCGGGAGGCAGCAGGTCGCCAGCGACTTGCTCACGAACGAACTGGTCATAGGGCAGATCGGCGTTGAACGCATCGATCACGTAATCGCGGTAGCGCCAGGCGTAAGGGTAGCGATGATCTTCATCGTTGCCGGTAGAGTCGGCGTAGCGCGCCACATCGAGCCAGTGGCGTGCCCAATGCTCGCCGTAGCGCGGTGAGGCGAGCAGGCGATCCACGACGCGCTCGAAGGCTTGCGGCGAGTCGTCGGCCACGAAATCCTCAATCTCTTTCACCGTCGGCGGCAGACCCGTCAGATCGAACGTGACGCGGCGCAACAGCGTCAGTTTGTCGGCCGGGGGCGCCGGTTCCAGGCGGTTTTCTTCGAGCTTCGCCAGGATGAAACGATCGATCGGCGAACGAGCCCAGTCCGTAGTCTTCACGTTGGGCGGCGACGGATCTTTCACAGGCTGAAAGGCCCAGAAATTCTTTTGCTCTTCGGTGAACTCTTTCGAGGTGCTTTGGCTCTTAGCGACCTCGACGTGCTCCGCACCAGGCCATGGCGCCCCGGCTTTCACCCAGGCCGTGATGTTGGCGATTTCCTCGTTACTGAGCTTGCCGGTCGGCGGCATTTTCAGCCGTTCTTCGTAGCCGATGACTTCGAGCAGACGGCTCTTTTCCGGATTGTCGGCGGAGACCAGCGGACCACTCGCGCCGCCGTGAACGAACCCGGCAGCCGAGCTCAGGTCCAGCTCCGCGGTCTTGAGGTTGGGGTTGTGGCATACCTGGCACTTTTCAACCAGCACCGGGCGCACGCTCTTTTCGAAGAACTCAAGCGGATCAACCGACTGAGCCGCCAATGGGGCTACGGTGATGAGAAGCAAGACAGGAATCGTCCGCGAAAGATACTTCATGGATCAAAAACCAAGAGGGCAGAAAACGCCCCTGCCGAAAGCGGGGGGTGTATATATTGTACCGGAATCCGTTTGTTAGCGATACCAGGATGTGATTTCAGGGTGTTTGCAGGCCTGATTTCGCCGCCGGAACCGCCCGCTGGCAGCTATCCCCTCTACCGCGGGCACGAGGGACTGCGCAGCCCATATTCCGCCCACGACTTCGGAACTCCAGGGAAAATCACTCGCTCATTCCGAAGCTGTACATCGCCTCGGAGGTGCGCAAGTAGATCCGGCCGTCGGCGATCGCCGGCGTCGCGAAACACTGGCCCGGCAGATCGTTGGTGACGACAACTTCCCACTCGGCGCCCGGCTTGAGCACGCTGACCTTGCAGGCCTCGTCGATCATATAAATCTTGCCGTCGCCGGCCACGGGAGAGGCCCAATACTTTTCGAGCGCGTCGCGCAAGCGGTCCTGCTTCTGCACGTTGCCGGTTTTGGGGTCGAGCGTGGTCAGGATGCCGC
>JBBDWJ010000161.1:25112-30680 GCA_040902925.1 Bryobacterales bacterium
GAGGTACAGCACGTTTTCGTACAGCAGCGGCGTGGCGCTGTTAGGCAGCGATTTGTAGTAGCGCCACAGCACGTGCGTGTCGGTAAGGTCGCCGCGCGCGCCGTTCGGCCGGATCGCGCTCATGCTGGATTCGCTGGTGAGGCGGCCGCGGTAGAACTGCCAATCCCGGGCATCGAAAAAGCCGTCGTCATCAAGATCGAAATCTTCCCATGTCGGCCCCAGTTTGTTCATGCGCGGGTTGGGGTGCTCGGCTGGGGAAATTTTGCCGTCCTTGTCAGCATCGTGATTCTTGAGGACGTCTTCGAACGCCGGAATCTCGTCGTTGCTGGTGCCGCCGCCCGACTCCCAGGCGTTGAAGTAGATCGTCTCGCCATCGATGACCGGCACGCCGCGCACCTGCCACGGCATCTGGCGCACCCACCACAGAGGCTCTCCGGTCTCGAGCGAGTGGGACACGAGGCGATAGGCGCCGGGCGCGATCACTTCGGCGGGTCCGTTCGCCGGACGCAGGATCGCCGGTGTGGCGTAGCCGCGCGTGATGCCCGGGCGATCGACTTTCCAGCGCTCCGTGCCGGTGTCTTTATTGAGGGCGAGGATATAGGACTCGGTGTCCTGATCGCAGATCAGAATCAGCGTGTCTCCGACAATGATCGGCGAGGAGCCGTGACCGTTGCGGTTGGCGAACGGGCCTAGCGGCACGCGCCAGCGCTCGCTGCCCTCGCCGTCGTAGGAAAGCAGGCCGAAATCGCCAAAAAACACGTAGACGTTTTCGCCGTCGGTGACTGGGCTGGTCGAAGTTGGTCCGTGGATGCGGTTGAACGGTTCCTGGCGCGGCCGCGGCGCTTCCTTGCGCCACAGAACCTTGCCGTCGGCGCGGTTGATGCAGATGGTCAGCAGAACTTCGCTACCTTCCGCGCCTTCGTACCCGGTGAGAAAGATGCGGTCTTCGGTCATCACCGGCGAGGAGAACCCTGGCGGCACGGGCGTTTGCCAGATGAGGTTCTGCTCGGGGCCGAATTCCGCGGGCAAGGTTTCTACTCCCGCGATACCCAGGCCTTGCGGCCCTCGAAATTGTGGCCATTCGCCGGCCTGGAGCCAAGCGCTTGTCGCCGCGACGCCGAGGAAAAAGAGGAGGAGGGTTGGACGAAGCCTGCGGATCATGGTTCTTCCTTTCGATGACTATAGCGCAGGCCGGCTTGCCCAAGGGTACCAGTGACGGGCTGCGGTGGAAAGAGCCTCCGAGGCCGGACCTCACCGGGCAAGACTCAAGGCAGGATGTCTGCCCCACGCTGCTAGAATGAACCGTTTATGGATGCGGAAATTGGAATCATTGGCGGCAGCGGTCTTTACTCGATGCCGGCGCTCAAAGTATTGCGCGAAGTCGAGTTGGACACCCCTTGGGGCAAGCCTTCGGACGCCTACGTCGTCGGCGAACTGGCTGGGCGCAACGTGGCGTTTCTGGCGCGGCATGGCCGCGGTCACCACGTCATGCCTTCGAACCTCAATTTTCGCGCCAACATTCACGGCTTGAAGCAGCTTGGCGTGCAGTGGGTGCTTTCGTTCAGCGCCGTCGGATCGCTACGGGAGGATTTCAAGCCGCTCGATTTCTGCATTCCCGATCAGTTCTTCGATCGCACGCGGGGCCGTGTTTCCACGTTTTTTGACGATGAGGTAGTGGCGCACATCGGCTTCTCGCACCCGATCTGCGGGGTGCTGGCCGGCGTGGCGGAAAAGGCCTGCCGGGCCGTGGGCGTCAACGTACATCGCGGCGGCACCTACTGCTGCATGGAAGGGCCGGCGTTTTCTACGCTCGCCGAATCGAAGCTCTATCGCACCTGGGGTTTCGACGTGATCGGCATGACCAACCTGCAGGAGGCGAAGCTCGCGCGCGAAGCGGAGATGTCTTACGCGACGATCGCCATGGTCACCGACTACGACTGCTGGCATCCCGATCACGACGCAGTGACGGTCGAGCAAATCATCGACTATCTCAATCAGAACGCCGAGCATGCCAGGGAGGTCGCTGTCGAGGCGGTCCGCAATGTGCCCGGCGGGGCGTGCCCGCATGCCTCGGCTTTGAAGAACGCCATCATCAGCGACCGTTCGAAGATCTCCGCCGCGGCGCGCAAGAAATACGGTTTGTTGATCGGAAAGTATCTGACGTAGTGCGCAGGGGGACGGCCGGGTTTTCTGCCTGCGGCGTTGCGTCCGGTGCAGGTAAGAAAACCGCGTCACTGTCCCGTTCCAGAAAGGGAAGAATGTCTTTACTTGTTGTCGGGTCGGTTGCCTATGACGGCGTTGAAACGCCGCACGGCAAGGTCGACCGTATGCTCGGTGGAGCGGGTACCTATATCGCGCTTTCGGCGAGCTTTTTCACAAAGATCAATCTGGTGGGGATCGTCGGTGAAGACTTTCACGCTGACGACGAAGCCATTCTGCGCGAACGTGGCGTCGATCTTGCCGGCCTCGAAAAGGTGCCTGGCAAGACTTTCTTTTGGGAGGGCGTTTACTCGGACAACATGAACGAGCGTACGACGCTCACTACCGAGCTGAACGTGTTCGCCGATTTCAATCCGTCGCTGCCGGAGTCTTACCGTTCCGCGCCTTACGCCTTCTGCGGCAATATCCACCCCACGTTGCAGAAGCAGGTTCGCTCGCAGATGAACTCGCCGCGGTTCGTCGGCGGCGACACGATGAACTTTTGGATCGAAGGTACGCCGAGCGAGCTGGCGGAAACGATCCGCGAGTGGGATTTCCTGCTGATCAACGACAGCGAGGCGCGGCAGCTTTCGGGCGAGCACAATTTGCGCAAGGCGGCGCGCAAGATCATCGAGATGGGTCCCAAAACCCTGGTCATCAAGCGCGGCGAGTACGGCGCGATTCTGTTCCGTCCCGACGGCTATTTTGTCGCCCCGGGGTTCCTGCTCGAAGACGTCTTCGACCCCACCGGCGCCGGCGACTCGTTTGCCGGCGGCTTTATGGGATACCTGGCCGAGCAAGGTGTTTCGGAGCTCGACGAGGCTTCTCACCAGCATTTGCGGCGGGCGATGATCTATGGCTCGGTAATGGGTAGTTTCTGTTGCGAGAAGTTCGGCGTCGAGCGGCTGCGGACGCTTTCCCGCAAGGAAATCGACGCGCGCTATCACGAGTTCAAAGGCTTCACGGATTTTTAGGACCCGTGGATCGCCCATCGTGAACCGAGGCCGCAGGCGCGGGCTAGAAAGTTCTTAGTACGGGTGAAGCGAGGGAGGGTGGGCCCTTGACTGACCCCACCCTGGCGGGTGGGGCTCGGATCGCCTGCGGCGATGGCTGCGGTGATGTCCGCGCCGCGAGATTCGCTGCCGGCCGTCTGGCCCTCGCAACAGCGTTCGGCTCGTCTTGACATGGATATCCCTTTCACAAAGGCTCAGGCGGTTGGCAACGACTTTCTGATCGTTGAGGCGCAAGATTTAGCTTCGGCCGGCGTGGCCAAGAATGGCTTGCCGGAGTTTTCCCAGAACATCTGCGATCGGCATTGCGGCGCCGGCGCTGATGGCGTCGAGATTGTCGACACGCCTGAAGAGCGTGCGAAGGCCGACGCATCGATCCGGCTGTTCAATTCCGACGGCAGCGAAGCGGAGATTTCCGGCAATGGCACGCGCTGCGTGGCGGCTTATCTGCTGGAGCGTGGAATGCAAAGCCCGCTTCGCATCGCGACGAAGGCGGGCGTAAAGCCGCTGCGGCTGATCGAGCGCCGCGGTGTTGTGTTTCAGCTCGAGATGTCGATGGGCCGTCCGGCTTATCGCAAGGAACCCCACGCTTTCCTGGGCAACGTGGGCCTCAATATGGGCGAGCTCACGATTCTCGACGTGGGGAATCCGCAGGTGGCGCTGCTGGTCGACAATTTTGATTTCGATTGGCGTGCTCTCGGCCGCGAGATCGAAACCCACGAGCGCTTTCCCAACCGCACCAATGTTTCGTTCATCCGCGTGCTCGATCGCCATCGCATCGATGTGCGCTTCTGGGAACGCGGAGCAGGCGAAACTTTAAGCTCGGGCACGGGCTCGACCGGGGCCGTGGTGGCGGCGATTGTTTCCGGGCGCGCGGAAAGCCCCGTGACCGTCGTAACGCCTGCCGGCGAGATGAGGCTGCGTTGGGAGGACGAGGTTTTGCTGGAGGGTCCGGCGCAGTTGGTGGCCCGGGGGAAGTATTTCGGCCGTTGATCCGTTGATCCGTTGATCGGTTTATCAGTTGATCCCGCTATTTCGTTGAAGCTTTCAGCGGCAACGATCATTCGGTAGGACGAAGTATCTTTGCTCTTCGAGATAGGTCTCTTCGTCGCTGCGGCTAAGGCGGTAGGATTCGCTTTTTCCGTTTTCGAACCTGAAGATGAGATCGACCCGCAGCCGCGCGGGGACGATCTCCCAATTGCCCGCTACGGCGTCTGCTGCTGAATTCGGCGGTTGGGCTTCCGATCGTGCCGCGGCGGCGCCTTGCTCAAAGAGAAAAGCGCCGTTGCTGCATACGAAATACTCCCTCGTCGCGGCGCCTTCCGGCGGCCTGCGCGTTTCGTTTGCGGCCGGTGCGCGGACCAACTTGAATCCTGCCAGCCGTTCGGTCCAAAGCCGGATCAGCTCCTGCGGATCGGGAACGAACAGTCTTACGCTGCGAGCCATTTGTTCGGCGGCGGAGTTCAACTCCGGCCATTGTTCCGGCGATGTCACGGCAAACAGCAACAAGCCGCCGCCGCCTTCCCGCAGATAGCCGGCCAGCAAACCCTCGACCTCGCCCTCCAGCACCGAACCACTCACTTCGGCGAGTTTGCCGAATCCGCCCTGAAAAGACAGTTCGGTGACCGGCCCCTCCGGCGTCAACTGCACGGTCGGATCGGAATAGCCGGACCGTAGCGTCTTGTTGAGCTCGGCCGCCGTGAGTCCTGGCATCGCTCTTACGAGAACCAACCCCGGTATGGTTCGCGAGCCCAGCAGATAGTAGCCGTCCTGCTGCTTGCCCAACTGGAAGCCGCCCTGCAGGTCGAGCGAAAAGCCTTCCTCGATGCGCACCAGTTGATCGGGAACGTCTTGGAGCGGATTAGCCTGCGCCCAGGCGCGCGCGATCGGCGGCGAACTCAGAAGCAGGCAAGCCACGCTGACTAGGAATCGCAACATCGGTTTGGGGAACTACTACACACGACGTGGCTTGAGCCGCCAATCCGCCGGCGAGCCGCCAATCACGCGACCGGGCGCCCTGTAAGGCTACACGAGCCCGTTCTCGTCGCCGCAAACATGGCAGTGAATTCCCATCTCGCGAAATGCCGCCAGCTTGGCGGCCAGGGCAAGGTTGGCTCCCGCGGCATCGGGCGCGTAGGCGACCTGAATGTGGTTCGCCTTGTGGCGGGCCATCATGCGGTCGCGGTCGACGCCGTAGGTTACCGCGTGCATGATGGGCCACTGCGGTGTGGTGATGCGCCAGCGCCGCTCGGTTTCTTCCAGCGGCAGCTCGACGACCTTGGCGCGCCCCAGGTCGGCCTGCAGCTTGCCGGCGGCGACGAAGATGCGGCTCCAGACGATTTCGCCGGGCTTGCTGACG
>JBBDWJ010000162.1:0-30166 GCA_040902925.1 Bryobacterales bacterium
CTTGCGCGCTTCGGCGAAGATTTCACTGAGCTGCCCGGTGATCGTGCCGCCGTTGGTGTCGCACAGCACGAGCACGTCGGCGCCGGCCTTCTGGGCCGCCTCGAGGGTGCGCAGCGCGAAATCCGCGTTAGACTTATAACCGTCGAAAAAGTGCTCGGCGTCGTAGATGACTTCACGGCCGTGCTGCTTCAAATAGCCGACGGTTTCGGAAATCATCGCCAGGTTGGTCGCTTCGTCGACCTCCAGCGCCCGCGTGGTGTGCAGCTCCCAGCTCTTGCCGAAGATCGTAACGACCGGCGTCTCCGACTCCAACAGCGCTTTGACGTTGGGATCCTTCTCCACCTTGTTACGCGGATAGCGCGTCGAACCGAAGGCCGCAATCTGCGCGTGCTTCAAGGTGAGCCCTTTGGCGCGGCGGAAGAACTCCTTGTCTTTGGGATTCGATCCCGGCCAGCCGCCCTCAATGTAGTCAATGCCGAGCTCATCCAGACGCCGGGCGATCGTCAGCTTGTCGTCCACCGACAATGTGACGTTCTCGCCCTGGGTTCCATCGCGGAGCGTGGTGTCATAGATGTGAATTCTCATGATGCCTGCGAATTCCTTTCCTCAGCGTTGACTCGAATCGTCGGCGGCCCCTATCAGGCAAGCGCCTCAAATATCCAATCGCTTCGTCCTCAGGCGGCCGTAACTCCCGGCCGCCCTTCCAATCCATGGGGCGATCTCTGCCACCGCGTGATCAAGCGCGGTTCGCTTTTTGCCCCCCTTACGCGGTGGGCGTTCCCACGGCGCGTTTTTTCTTGAGAAACGACATCATCTCGCGCAGCTTGGCGCCTACTTCCTCGACCTTCTGCTTCTGCTGCGCTTCGCGCGTCGCCAAAAACTTGTGGCGCCCGGCCTTGTTCTCGTCGATCCACTCTTTCGCGAATGCTCCCGACTGGATCTCGCCCAGAATTTTCTTCATGTTGTCGCGAACGTGCTGATCGATGACCCGCGGGCCGCGCGTATAGTCGCCAAACTCGGCCGTATCGCTGACCGAATAGCGCATGTAACCCAGGCCGCCCTCGTAGATCAGATCCACGATCAGCTTCAGCTCGTGCAAACACTCGAAGTAAGCGATTTCGGGCTGGTAACCGGCCTCGACAAGCGTCTCAAAGCCGGCGCGAATCAGCTCCGCCGCGCCGCCGCAAAGAACAGTCTGTTCACCGAACAGGTCGCTCTCGGTCTCTTCCTTGAAGGTCGTTTCGATGACGCCGGCCTTGAGGCAGCCGAGCGCCATGGCGTAGGCCAGCGCCTGCTGCTTGGCGCGGCCCGAAGCATCTTGCTCAATCGCGAGCAGCCCCGGCACGCCGACGCCTTCCACGAACAGCTCGCGAACACGATGGCCGGGCGCTTTCGGCGCGATCATCGAAACATCCACGTCGGCCGGCGCCTTCACCTGCTTGTAGTGAATGCCGAAGCCGTGGGCGAACATCAACGTCTTGCCCTTGGACAGATGCGGCGCGATTTCCGTGTTGTAGAGATCGCCCTGCAGGTGATCGGACACGAGGATCATGATCACGTCGGCGGCTTTGGAAGCCTCCGCTACCGTCATCACCTTTAACCCGGCGGCCTCGGCCTTGGGCCATGACTTGCTGCCTTCGTAAAGGCCGACGACCACGTCCATGCCGCTGTCCTTCAAGTTCAGCGCGTGCGCGTGACCCTGGCTGCCGTAGCCGACGATGGCTACCGTCTTCGACGCGAGGTCGTCCAGGTTCCCGTCTTTCTCGTAATAGATCGTTGCCATTTCTTCTCCTCAACAAAACAAGGGGCACGACTTCCCCTTGCCTTCAATAAACTCGCTATCGCGGAGTGCCAGCGGACACGGCTCGCACTGCGGTTGTTGCCGTAAGGGTTCGCCTCGAAACGAATCGTCGCGTCGCGGCTTACTCGCGCTTGGCCATTTCCGGCTCGACAGAGCCTGCCGACTCCGCCTCGCGAGAGAGGTTGTTCGAAAACCCGTTGGGCAGCCGCTGCTGGCCCGAGCGGGCCATAGCCATGGCGCCGGAGCGGATCATCTCCACTTCGCCGTAGTTGTGCAGCAAGGCAATCAGTGCGTCGAGCTTTTCCGTCGCCCCCGTGACTTCGAGAGTATACGAAGTCGGCGACGCATCCACGACGCGGGCGCGAAAAATATCGGCCTCTTTCAGAAGCGCCGGCCGCATTTCGGGCGACACGAGGATCTTGATCAACGCCAGCTCGCGAGAGACCGAAGGCCCCTCGGTCAAATCGTACGCGTGGACAACGTTGACCAGCCGCTTGATCTGCTTGATCAACAGCTCGCGCATCGGGGTATCGACGTTGGCCACGATCGTCATGCTCGAAAGCGTCGGATCGAGCGTGCGCGCTACCGTCAAGCTCTCGATGTTGTAGCCGCGGGAAGTGAGCACACCGGCGACGCGCATCAGCGCGCCCGGCTTGTTCTCGACCAAAAGGGATATCAGTTGTTGCATGACGATCAATCTCCCACCGCCACAGGCTTGGACGGCTGCAAAATCATTTCGTTGACGGCGCCGCCGGCGGGCACCATCGGGTAAACGTTCTCCTCGGGCGAGACGTGCACGTTCAACAGGTACGGGCCGGGCTCCGCGATCGCTTCCTTAATCGCCTTGTCCAGCTCGGCGGGCTTGTCGACCGACTTGCCCTTGATTTCGAAAGCAGCGGCCAGCAGCTCGATGTTCGGGAACGAATCCATCGCCACCGAGCAGTAGCGGCGGTTATAGAACAGCTCCTGCCACTGCCGCACCATGCCGAGCGTGCCGTTGTTCATCACGATGATCTTCACCGGCAGGCGGTTGCTCGCGATCGTAGCCAGCTCGGGCAGGCTCATCATGAACCCGCCGTCGCCGACAATCGCGATGCACAGCTTGTCGGGGTTACCGAACTGCGCGCCCATCGCGGCCGGCAGGCCAAAGCCCATCGAACCCAGGCCGCTCGAGCTCGACCAGCGCCGCGGATGATTGATACGGACATACTGCGCCGCCCACATCTGGTGCTGGCCCACATCAACGGTGATGACGCCTTCTCCACCCGAGGCCTCATCGATCTTCTGCATCAGGTACTGCGGCTTGATCTCATTGGCCGCCGGCTCGTAGTGGTAGGGGTGCTCGCGCTTCCAGGTATGGACCCGCTCCATCCAGGCGGCGCGCGCGGCGCGGTTTCGCGGCCCCATCTTGTCTTTGGTTTCCGCCAGCCTACGATTCAGTTTTTCGAGAACGCGCTTGGCGTCCCCAACCACGCCGACGTTGGCGCGCCGGTTCTTGTTGATCTCGGCCGCGTCGATATCGACGTGCAACACTTCCGCGTTGGGCGCAAACGCATCCAGCCGTCCAGTGACGCGGTCGTCGAAGCGCACCCCGAAGGCCAGCAGCGCGTCGGTCTCGGTGACGCCCATGTTGGCGGCGTAGCTGCCGTGCATGCCGAGCATGCTGATGTAATTGGGATGGTGGCTCGGCATCGCGCCCAGCCCCATGACGGTAAGGGCCGCCGGCGCTTCGAGCAGCTCCGAAAATTTACGAAGCTCGTCCGACGCACCCGCGGATATCACGCCGCCGCCGGCGTAGATGTAGGGCCGCTCGGAGTTCCAACAAAACTCGACCGCCCGCTCGATTTCTTCATCGTCGGGATCGAGCCGCAGCTCGTAGCCCCGCAGCGGCTCCATCTTGTCGGCCTCGTGGTAATGAGCTTTGCCCGTCAGCACGTCTTTGGTGATGTCGACCAATACCGGACCCGGCCGGCCCGAGATGGCAAGATAAAACGCTTCGTGGATGACCTGCGCCAGCTCGTTGATGTCTTTGACCAGATAGTTGTGCTTGGTCGCGGCGCGCGTGATGCCGAACGTGTCGGCTTCCTGGAAAGCGTCGCGCCCGATCAGCTTCGAAGGCACTTGCCCGGTGATGGCGACGATCGGAATCGAGTCCAGCAGCGCATCGACCAGGCCCGTGGTCAGATTCGTGGCTCCGGGGCCTGAGGTGGCCATGCAAACACCGACCTTGCCCGTCGTGCGGGCGTAGCCTTCGGCGGCGAAGCTGGCGTTTTCCTCGTGGCGCACCAGTACGTGGCGCAGCGGATGGTCGTAGAGAACGTCGTAAACCGGCAGAGTGACTCCGCCCGGGTATCCGAACACGACCTCGGCCCCTTCGCGGGACAGGCTTTCGATAAGAATTTGTGCTCCTGACATTAGCGGCATAAACTTCAGTCTCCCGATAGCGATTCGTTGTCTGGTTCGTTCCGTTTGCCCTCGACCACCACCGGCAGTCTCGGTCTGTCTATGCGATTCGCCGGCTCTTAGGCCGGCCCAGGCCTCATAAAAGCAAAAAGGCCACCAACCGGTACCTTTTCGCCCCGGTTGGCAGCCTCTGAAGATCGTGTCTCAGAGCGCCTCAACCGGGGCTTGGTACGGTGACCAGAATAATAATGCTTCCAATACGAAGAAGTGCAAACCGAGGGATGTCAATATCCACCGAGGCGGGAGCGGCGTTGACGGCGAGGGCCGTGGAGGCCTCGGCGCGCTTGCCATGACGCGGGCTGCAGCGGTAGGCGCCGCAGTTTCCGCGCCGTGTCGTTCTTTCCGTCGCTGTCAGATGCCGATTCACGTCGCTGTCCCGGTGTCGTCGAACGATAATCGACGATACACCACCGATAGCCTAAGTCTACTCGTAACTTCGCCGGGGGGTCAAGACATCCGGCAAAAACCCCGCAAAAACGTCCACCGGCGCCTAGGGCCAATTCCTAGGCCAAGACAGGTCCCGGGTGGATAGGGGGTGGTGCTGGTCGCACCCAGACGCGGTGGCGCTGGATGCAGATGCGCCGGATGCCGGAATTGGAGGGGGAGGGGCGGCGGCGCCGCACCCGGGAACCGCCTCAGATCGAGGCGAGCGGCGGTTTCAGTCGTCAATTCCGTGAATGCGCATGCTCACAAGCTGATCGATCGAGAGGTCCCGCATGCCGCGAGATTGCAGATTCCGGATGAAGGCCGGTGTGACGCCATGAATCCGCATCGTGACGAGCCGTTGAACATCCACGCCGTCGTAGCCGAGTTCCTTCACTTCGCGGGCAAACTCGGGCGAGGCCCCATGGATCCGCATCGAGACCATCTGATCGACCGAAACCGACTGATACCCCAACGAGCGGAGGTCTTTGGCGAATTCGGGCGTTACGCCATGAATTCGCATCGTGACGAGTTCGTCGGTCTGCGGGCGGTACCCCAGACCCTGCAGCTCGCGGACAAAATTGACGCTTACGCCGTGGATGCGCATCGCGATCAGCTTCCCGGCGGAAAGATTCGCGTAGCTGAGTTCCTTCATCGCGCGGATATACTCCGTCGACACGTTGTGGATGCGCATGGCCAGAAGCTGGCCGGCGGAATCGGGCCGGATTCCCAAATCCCGCAGGTCTCGAACATACTGCGTGCTCACGTCGTGGACCGCCATCGGGAAAACCATGTCGCTGGTGATGTCGCTGTAGCCCAGGGAATTCAGCTCCTTGGCGAAGTTCGGGTTGGCGGAAAAAGCGAACGTCCCGGCTCCCTGGCCGCCCTTGAAATACCCCTCGCACGCGATCGTGCCGGCGTCGCGCACGATGTCGAACTTCACGGTCGTCCCCGCGGAGTTCCGCTGCGCCGCGGTCAGCCCGCGAAGCTGATCGACGGGCAGCGCCGAAGAGCTGGTCATGTTGGAGTTAGCCGAGCGGCGGTGGATCGTCAGCTCAACCTTGTCAGCGACCGGCAGCGCGTCGATCGCCCACTGCCCCGTAATCGCCGCATTGTCCTGAGCGGCAGCGAGAGCGCACCACAGAACTGCAACACCAAGGTAGAATTTGCGATTCATCGTTCGTTCCCTCCCACGACAGCTTCGAACAGTGCATTGAAGAATTTTTTTCGACCACACGGGGCGCAGATCGGAAACAGGAACTCCTATCTGAGTCCATCTGTGTTCATCTGTGGCTATTTCTTGGCGTCCCGCTAGATGAACGCCGGCTCGTCCACGATCCCAAGCTGTTTGAGCTTGATGATCTTGTCGAGAGTGAGATCCTTGAAGCCGTGACGCTGCACTTCACGAATGAACTCCGGCGTCACGCCGTGCACCCGCATCTTGACCACGGTATCGGCGGTTAGATCCTTGTACCCCAGCTCCGTGAAGGCGCGAATCTGAGCAGGGTCGGCCCCGTGAATGCGCAGCTTCATGAGCTGATCAAAATTGAGATCTCGCAGTCCGACGCCTTTCATGCCCGCGATGAACTCCTGGTTGACGCCGTGGATCTGCATTTTCACGAGCTGGTCGAAACTGGGATCGCCCAGCCCGAGCTGCTTCGCCTCACGCGCCAGCTCGGGTGTCAGTCCGTGGATACGCATCTTCACCATTTCATCGGGAGAGAGTTTATAGCCAAGCGCCGTCATCTCCTTCACGGCAGCCAGATTGACGCCATGAATACGAAACTTGACGACGTTGTCCAAACTGGTGTCGACTCCAGCCGCTTTCAGTTGGCCGATGAATTCCCCGGTCACCCCGTGAATGCGCAGCTTGACCAGCTCGTCGGCGGAAGGCTTGAACCCCGCCGCCTGCAACTCGCGGACGTATTCGGGGGTAACGCCGTGCGTTTTGAGCTTGATCAGTTGATCGACCGACAAATCGCGATAGCCGGCCGCGCTGAGACCGTCGAGGAATCCGCTCGGTTTGGCCCCAGCGGCGGGTTCAGCCGCTGTCTGAGGGGCAGCTTGGGCCGCTTGAAGCGCGAAGGCCGCCCTTGTCGCCGCGCGGGCGCTCGCGCTGATTGCAGCTACGGCGTAAGCTGGTACGCCGTGACGCATGCCGCTTCGCACAACCACTGGGATACCGCCAACTACGCCCCCAACCACGCCATCGATCACGCCATCGGTCACTCCCCCGATCACGCCACCGGGGACGCCTAAGATCACGCCTCCGATCACACCGCCGATGATGCCAGCGGGTGGCGGCTCAGGGGGAAGAGGCGGCGCCGATGGGGAAACAGGCGGCCGAGGGGCGGGCGCCGGATGAGCCATACTTGCCGGCGTCGGCGACGCTGCCGGAACGGGGCTTGCCGCCGGCATGACACCGGCCAGGGGTGCGATCTCGACGCTTGGACTCACGCTCGGAGCCAGACCCGGAACGGGCAGAACGCCCACCTCCACCGCGATCTCAGCACTCACAGCCGGCTCGGCCTCCACAACCGGTGTGGCTTCCACCTCGACCTCAACCGCTTCGTTGGGAGAGGCAGCCGGCGCCGGCAGCTCTTGGCTAAACCCGCTCTGGAGCACCCCTTGCGGAGCAGCCCAAGCAGCGACCAGGCAGAGCGCCACGGACGCCGCGCCGTTCCACGCCGTTTGCCAGCCCCCCTCCGCGTCGGCGCCACGCTCAGGAGTCAGGAGCCGCTGAATGCGATGCACCAGGGACCCGCGATTCGACGCCATGGCCAACCGCGGCATCTCGTGGCGGAACTGTTCCAGCCGCGCCAGCGCCCCGGGCATAAAGCAGCGCGTCGCCGCAGACTTCCACCGCCAGGTCGTCGCAGCAGTTCTCGCGCTCGGCGCGAATCCGCCGCCCGACCCACCATACCGCCGGATGATAAAACAGCAAGGTTTCGATCGCCGTCTGGAACAGGTTAACCAGATAATCATGCCGGCGGATGTGCGCCAGCTCATGGGCCAACAGCGCCTCGAGCTGTTGCGGCGACAACCCGCCGAGGGCCGCTACCGGCAATAAAACCACCGGTTTGAGCCATCCGATGACTGCCGGCGCCTGCGCCGCCGCGGACTCACGCAATTGGACCAGGCGGGCAATGCCCAAGCGGCGCGCCAGACGCGCCAACTGCTGCTGCCCGGCGTCATCCGCCGGACGAGAAGCCTGCCGCCTCAGACGCTGCACCACTACCCAGCCGCCCAGCGAGCGGATACCGAGCAGGCACACTCCCGCGAACCAAAAATACACAAGCAAGGATAGGTAGCTCGAAATACGGGCCGCGGGCGGACTTGCCACTTCCGGGCTGGTAAAAACTTTCGTGATCCCGGTTGCGGCGACGGCGGCGGTCGCCTGGGGCTCAAACCGCGCGCCCGACGGCGTCGCCTCGGAGTACAGCCACGCAAAAGTCCCCGCCGCGCAGGCCAGCATCAGCAGCATCGCGCCGCACGCAGCGGCGTATCGCGCCCGAGCCGTAGTCTCCCGCAAGGCCGGGTTCGCGGCGGCAAGCAGGAAAGCGATGGCCGCTCCCTGCCACAGAAAATGAAGTAGGGTCCAGCCCAATGCGTCGATAGCCGTCATTTCGTCCCTCGCTCGAACTCATCCAAAATCCGCCGGATCTCCGCCAGCTCCTCGGGCGTCGCCCGCTTTGCCGCCAGCGCCTGCATCACCAGCTCGCTGGCGGACCCCCCGAAAGCCCGCTCGACCAGGTCCCCGACAAGCTGCCGCTGCGTGTCCTGCCGGCGGCCCGCCGCCTCATACACGTGCGCCCGCTGGTCCTCGTTCCGCGCGACCAGGCCCTTCTCGGCCATGATCTGCATCAGCTTCAGGACGGTCGTGTACCCGGTCGGTTTGGTCCGGTTCAGCTTTTCGTAAACTTCACGAACGGTAGAAGGCCCCTGGGACCACAGCACCCGCAGAATTTCCAACTCCGAAGCCGTCGGCCGCGGAAGGTCCGGTTTCGCCATACGCCTACGATAATACGAAGTTATTCGTAGTGTCAACGAAAATTTTCGTACTTCATTGCCCCGCCCACATCTGACGCGCCAAGTTGAAATCGCCGCAGGCGATCTGGACCCCATCCGCAAGGGTGGGGCCACTAACTTGAATGGTTCGTTCTCCCTTGAAAGGGTCATTCCATTGGACGAACGCCGCTAAGCCGAACACGCCGAGAGTCAGTCAGAAAAATGACTATGCGGGCATAACGGTAAGAATGTTACCGAAGTAGGGATACGCTGGGGAGCACCCTTGCGGGTGAGGTTCGGAGCACCTGCGGCGATTTTCCATCACCGGGATAGTCTTGAGCCTTCGCGCAGAAGGGTCCGCCTAGCTTAGAATTCAGTCAAGGCATGCGCAACCTGGAGTTTCATCCCCTGACAATCAGCCGCTGGCCGGATCTCGAAAAACTTTTCGGCGAACGAGGCGCCTGTGGAGGCTGCTGGTGCATGTGGTGGCGGCTCACCCGCAGCGACTGGGAACGCAACAAAGGCGAGCCGAACAAAGCAGCGTTTCACGGCCTGGTCGAGTCCCAAACACCACTTGGCGTGCTCGCTTTCCTGGACGGCCAGCCCATCGGCTGGTGCGCCGTCGGACCGCGGGAGACTTTGGCGTCATTAGCGCGTTCGCGAGTTCTCGCGCCGCTGGACGAGAAACCCGTGTGGTCGGTGACCTGCTTTTTCGTGGCGCGGCCGTATCGAAAACGCGGCGTTGCGGTGAAGTTACTCAAAGCAGGCGTTGAGTAACGCCCGGTCTCAAGGAGCGCGCATCGTCGAGGGCTATCCGACCCAAACCCGCAAATCCTCGGTGCCGGACGTTTTCGCCTTCATGGGCCCGGTGCCGCTGTTCGAGAAAGCGGGGTTCCGCGAGGTCGCCCGGCGGTCGGCGAACCGGCCGTTCATGCGGAAGAACGTTCGGCCTACTCGGCGTCGGGATTTCAAGCAACCCGCATCCTAGCGTTTTCGTTCCGCGGCCTAGTCTAGCCCAGGCCGTATGTCCCGAGCGGCAGCGATTTCTGTGACAGATTCCGAGTCTCGGGTGGGCATGACGACAATGGAGCCGGCATCCAATCTGATTGGTGCCGACGGCTCGACTGGGATCGATAGCTAGTCCTAGCTGTTATCCCCTTATATCCCCGCCTCAGTTTCAAACGCGGGGTGAGTTATCCTGAAAGTATCGGAGGCGTTTCGTGGGATCACCGCAATCGGACGAACTAAAGGACTTCCTCTTATCGCGGCAGCATCGGGAGCCTGTGAACGAGATTGACTGGGTAGAACGCCGTCAGGAATGGTTTGATGCTGTGGAGCGCCTCTACCGCCAGGTCACCGACGAATTGCTGGCCGATTCCATCGCTCAAGGCCTCGTGACCGTGTCCCGAAACGAGAAGGTAATCGAGGAAGAATACCTGGGTACGTACAGCGTGTCAGAGCTCGTTCTCGATGTCAGTGGGGAAAACGTCCGATTCTCACCGAAGGGGCGCAACATCATAGGAGCCAACGGGCGCGTCGATCTGGTTGGTGAACTGGATGTAATGACGCTGATTCTGGAACCCAACGGGCATTGGGATATTGTTCTTTCTCGCGTTCCCCGTCACGCGGTCGCTCTCGACCGCAAGACGTTAACCGACGCGTTGCGGAGAGTCATGCGCTGACGTATGCAAGGTTTCGAAGCGGAGCGACTCCAGGACTTGGGTAAGGTGTTGCTTTGGTACGAGCTTCAACTGTCCCTATTGAATGAAGAGGACAGGCGGCTCCCGCAACTCCTGCTAACCGGCCCGATTCCCGAACGGTACCTTGACTCCAGCCTGGATGAGTTGCGCAGGCAATTCGCTCAGGCCAGGGAACTCCTTCGACACGCAGCCATGTTGCATATGCTCACGACCGCCGAGGCGCTGGTCCGAGTGGACTTTGAGGACCTTTCGAGACGAAGGATCAATCCCAAGATCTCCCGCCGCTTCCGCAGGATTGGACGGGAGCGCGGCAAGAAAATTAGGCTACACCAAGATATTCTTGACACGTGGGTCGAGGTGTATCCGGAAACGGCTCGTTCTATTCGGCAATTCAAAGACGTCCTGCGTCTGCGCGATTGGCTTGCCCACGGTCGCTACTGGAATCTGAAGATCGGCCGCCCCTATGAAGTGAGCGACGTTTTTGATATTGCGTCCGAGATGTTGAGTAGGATGGAGGATGTGGGCTGACCAAACTCAGCATGTGCTGGCACCTGATGACCCTGCACGAAAAACTCTTTCTCCCGTCCGCGCCGTCGCCATTGCCGGCGATGCACCGGGGCTGCGGATTTCTCCATCCGGGGTAAGACCCCCTGAAAGGCGCCAAGATCCGATCGGCGAGTCCGGCGTTACGAACCCAATCCCGATTCTGCCGATGCTACAATGAGTCTTTCCCGAAAACATTGATGAAGATAGGGTTTGTCAGTCTGGGCTGTCCCAAGAATCTGGTTGACAGCGAAGTCATGATGGGGCTGGTCGAGTCGCGCGGCCATGAGTTGACCGTGCGTCCGTCCGAGGCCGACGCCATCGTTGTTAACACGTGCAGTTTTATCGATCCGGCCAAGCAGGAATCGATCGATACGATCCTGGAGATGGCCGAGTATAAGAGATTCGGCCAGGCGCGGCGGCTTGTTGTGGCGGGCTGTCTGGTGGAGCGCTTCCGCGATGAGCTTCGCGAGCGAATTCCCGAAGTGGACGCCGTGCTCGGCACCAACGAGCTCGAACACATCGTGGCGCACTGCGAAGGCATCGAGGTCGAAAGCGCACCGCCCGAGCCCTACCTCTATCACGACTTCACGCCGCGGCGGCTTTCGACGCCCCGGCATATGGCCTACGTCAAGATCAACGAAGGCTGCGACCATCCCTGCACGTTTTGCATCATCCCGAAGTTCCGGGGACGCTTTCGCAGCCGGCGGTTCGAATCGGTCGTGCGCGAAGCCGAAAGCCTGTTCAGCCAGGGTGTCGGCGAGATCAACCTGATCGGGCAGGACACCACTGCCTATGGCGAGGATCTCGGGATCGAAGACGGTCTGCCGAGCTTGCTCGCGCGGCTGGCGCGGATCGAAAATCCGGGCTGGATTCGTTTTCTCTACGCTTATCCCAATCGAGTCACGCAAAAGCTGCTCGACACCATCGCGGCGCACGACGCGATCTGTAACTACATCGATATTCCGCTGCAGCACGCCAGTGCCGCCGTGTTAAAGCGCATGAAACGCGGAGCCAGCGGCGATATCTTTCTGAAGCTGATCGAGCGCATCCGAAAAACGATCCCCGGCGTCGGCATTCGCACCAGCTTCATCGCCGGGTTTCCGGGAGAATCCGATCAGGACTTCGACGAGTTGTGCCAATTCGTTGAAGCGGCGCAGTTCGACCGCGTCGGAGTGTTTCGCTATTCCGACGACGACACAAGCGAGAGCTACCATCTCGACAGCAAAGTGGACAACCGCACGATCTATAACCGCCAGCGGCGTCTGATGGCGCTGCAAAAAAAGATCTCCCGCGCGCGCAACCGCGCCCTCGTGGGAGGGCGTTTCCGCATGCTGATCACCGGGCCCTCGCCGGAAACCGAGCTGTTGTGGGAAGGCCGGATCGAGACGCAAGCCGAAGAGATCGATGGCAAGACCTACCTGACGGATTTTGGGGACAACGAGCCCCAGCCCGGTAGTTTCGGGGTCGTGCGGATTGAGCGCGCCTCGGACTACGATCTGTTCGGCGTGCTCGAAAGTGTCGAAGCGAAACCCGCGGCAGCGTTCGGCTCCGCGGTTGAGACGTCATCCGCTTTGTTGCCGATCCTGCAGTAGGAGTTTCGCCGGTGGCTGCGAAAACCATCAAGAGATGCCCTATTTGTGGCGAACCGACCGACCCGAAATTGCGCGATTACCCGTTTTGTAGCAGCCGCTGCCGCACGATCGACTTGGGTAATTGGTCGGCGGAAAAGTACGTCGTGCACCGTCCGCTCAATGAGGCGGATGAGGAGTCAAAGTCCTCGGGAGCGGAGGATAGCGAAGAGGCATAGTTGGCTGGATAGTTCCTGACCTTGGGACCGTCACCGTTCTCGCCAGCATCGAAAATGAGGACACGCTTCGGGGGCAACGGTGGCTGCCCTCCGTGCACGCTGAGCAACGGTGACCCCGCGCACGCTGCGTGAGTCCATCCGACGACAGACAAGATTGTCTGTCTCACTTCTTGAGAAGGAACCTGGTTGAACGCACCGACCCTGTCGAAAACGCCGCCGCCCAGCACGGACACACGCACGCGGCTTGCGACCCTGCTGGCAACGTGGGGCGGCATCGGATACGCGCCGATCGCGCCCGGCACCGCCGGCTCGTTGGCGGCACTGCTTATGGGCGTGCTGGCCGTGTGGGCCGGACTGCCGGTGTGGAGCCTGGCGATTGCCGCCGCGGCCTTGTTCTTTCCCGCTTGCTGGGCGGCGGGCATCGTCGAGTGTTGCGTGGCGGCCACCGATCCGAGCGAGGTCGTGGTCGATGAGGTCGTCGGACAGTGGCTCGCGCTGGCGGCGATTGATCCAACCAACTGGCTGCACTGGGCGGTGGCCTTCGCGGCCTTTCGGGCCTTCGACGCGCTCAAACCCTTTGGCATCCGGCGCCTGGAGCGTTTGCCGGACGGCTACGGCGTGCTTGCGGATGACGCCGCGGCTGGCTTGTGCGCTATGATTGTTGTGGCAGGATTGCGAGGGCTCACCACGGGGTGAGGACGGGGCCGGATGGCCAAAATCGGGCCTCCGCCAGTGTCTTGTCCGCAACGACAAGGATGAGTTCGAACCCAGCCAACAATACCCGGCCTCAGATCGAGAGTGTCACTCCTCCGGCGGCCATATCGGGCGGCGAGTTTGAAATTCGCGGCCACGGTTTTACGGCCAACGGCAACCCGCGAGTGCGCGCCCGTCTCGGTCGCGTCAACGCTCGCCTGGTCGTCGGCGGCAGCCGCTATGTAGTGGTGCGCGTGCCCGAGGACGCGACCGAAGGCGAGATCGTCGTCGAGAACGCCTCGAGCGCCAGCCACCCGTTCGACTGCGCGATCGGGCTGACGATCGCTGAAAACCTGCATCCGGTCGCCAACCCTGCCGTCGATAGCGACGGCAACGTCTTCACCACGCGCAGCGGCACGCGCGGCGAAAAGCTTCCGGTGTCGGTTTTTAAAATCGATCTGAATTCCGACGTTAAGCCGTTTATCTCCGACATCGTCAACCCCACCGGCTTGATCTTCAACCACGAAGGCACGCTGCTGATCTCGGGGCGCAACAACGGTACGATTTACGCCGTAACCCGCGGTGGACAGATGGAAGTCTACGCCGAGGGCATGGGCGTCGCCACCGGGCTTGCGCTCGACCGCGACCAGAACCTCTACGTCGGCGACCGCACCGGGACGATCTTCAAGATCAGTCCCGACCGGCAGATCTACGTTTTCGCCACGATGGAGCCTTCCATATCGGCATACCACCTGGCGATGGGGATCGACGGTTATCTTTACGCCAGTGGTCCCACGACATCAAGCTTCGATAGCGTGTACCGCATCACGCCGAAGGGCGAGGTCGAGATTTACTATCGCGGTTTCGGCCGGCCGCAAGGGCTCGTTTTCGACGAGCGCAACAACCTCTACGTGGCCGCGTCCCACGCTGGCCGCAAAGGCGTGTTCCGCATCACACCCGATCAAAAGCTAGAGCAGGTCATCTCCGGACCAGGCATTGTCGGGCTCGCTTTCCTTCCGGCTCAAGAAATGATTCTGGCAACCAACAGCACGATCTATCGGGTCGAGACGGCCGGTTGGTTGAATCGGAAGTGAACGCCGAAATCATAGCGATCGGTTCGGAACTCCTGACCCCGCAGCGAATCGATACGAATTCGCTCTACCTCACCGAAAAGCTCAATCAGGTCGGCTTCGAAGTGGTCCGCAAGACGATTGTGGGCGACGACCGCGTGCGGCTTGCCGACGAGCTGCGCCAGGCGCGTAATTCATCCGAGCTGGTGATCACCTCGGGCGGCATCGGACCCACGCTCGACGATCTGACGCGCGACGCTGCATCCGACGCGCTGGGCCGCACGCTGGTTTTCGACCCTTCCGTCGTCGAACAGATCGAGGAGCGCTTCCGGCGATTCAACCGCAAGATGGCGGAGATCAACAAGCGCCAGGCCTACATCCTGGAGGGCGCCGAGATCCTGCCGAATCCCAACGGCACCGCGCCGGGCCAGTATTTTCAGGATGAAAAAGGAATTCTAATCATCCTGCCCGGGCCGCCGCGCGAGTTGCAGCCGATGTTTGAACAGCAATGCCTGCCGCGGCTGCTTAAGCTCGATTCGCCGGACAAATACTTCACGGCGACTTTGCGAGTCTCTCTGATGGCCGAGTCGGAAGTCGACGAGCGCATCGGCCCGATCTATTCCGCCGAGGCACGCGTCGCGACGACGATCCTGGCCTCGCCGGGGGACATCCAGGTCCATCTGCGCGCCAAGGCGGCGACCATCGAGGAAGCCCGCGATATCGCCGAGGCGCTCGCTCTGAAAGTCGAGGCGGAGCTCGGCAAGCCGGTCTATTCTCGCGCGCACGAAGCGCTGGTGAACGTCGTGGCGCGGCTGTTTCGAGAAAGGCAGCTCACTGTCGCGACGGCGGAAAGCTGCACCGGCGGGTTGCTCGCCGAAACGATCACGTCGCTCGCCGGCAGCTCGGAATATTTTCGCGGCGGATTCGTAAGCTACACCGAACGGGCCAAGATCGATACGCTGGGCGTGCCGGCCGGCACGATCCGCGATCACGGCGTGTATAGCGCCGAAACCGCCGAGCAAATGGCGCTCGCGGCCCGCCGCAAGCTCGATGCGGCGCTGGGAGTCGGTATCACCGGTGTTGCGGGCCCCGATGGCGGCAGCGACGAAATCCCTGTCGGAACCGTCTTCATCGCCCTCGCCGACCAGACCGGCACGACCGTCGCGAAGCGAAATCTGGGCGGCGACCGCGAACGCATCCGCGGCATGGCGACGCTCGTCGCGCTCGAAATGTTGCGCCGCAGAATCCTGGGAATCGAGTAACCTTCCCTGGGTCCGCGGCCGCCTTCAAGCACTACGGAGCTGCACGCGAACCCATGAAAACTGTCACTTATCGGTTGCTGCTGTTGGCTGGTTTTGTCGTCGCGGCGCTCGTGGGCGCATACTCGTCGTCCTACTTCAACGACACTCCCGCGCCCGTCTCGCAGTACTGGCTTCATGAGCCCGGTCTGCTGCCCGGCCGGATCATCCTCACTTGGGCAGGCGACCCCGCAACCACGCAAGCGGTAACTTGGCGGACCTCGACCGAAGTGGCCGCGGGCTACGCCGAAATTGCCCTTTCCGAGGACGGCCCCGGTTTTCAGGAGCGAGCCCAGCGCGTTGAGGCTGAAACCGAGCTGTTCGTGAGCGATCTCGGCGAGGCGAACTACCATTCGGCTTCGTTCACCGATCTTGCGCCGAGCACGATGTACGTCTATCGAGTCGGCGACGGAACCAACTGGAGCGAGTGGAACCAGTTCACGACCGCGAGCGATCAGGCCGATCCGCTCACCTTCGTCTATGTGGGCGATGCGCAAAACGACGTCTTCTCGCTATGGTCGCGGGTGATCCGCACGGGGTATACGCTGGCCTCCGGCGCGCGCTTCATCATTCATGCTGGCGACCTCATCAACCGCGCCAACCGCGACGCCGAATGGGGCGAGTGGCACCGCGCCGCCGGATGGATCAACGCCACCCTGCCGAGCGTTGCGGTGCCGGGCAACCACGAATACGCCGCAGAGGAAGGCGGCGAGCGCAAACTCTCGGGGCATTGGCGGCCGCAGTTCACTCTTCCTCGGAACGGCGTCGAGGGACTCGAAGAAAGCAGCTACTACCTCGATATTCAAGGCGTGCGCGTGGTTGGATTGAACTCCAACGAAAAGCGCGAAGAGCAGGCCGCGTGGCTCGACGAGTTGCTCTCCGACAACCCCAACCGCTGGACCATCTGCGCGTTTCACCACCCGATCTTTTCCGCGGCTGGTTCGCGCGACAACCCCGAGCTCCGCGAGCTATGGCAGCCGCTCTTCGATAAGCACAAAGTCGACCTGGTGCTCCAAGGCCACGACCACAGCTACGCGCGAAGTAATTTGATCACCGGCGTCAATGCACAGGCCGGCGCGGGTGGCACCGTCTACGTGGTTTCGGTTTCGGGTCCCAAGATGTACGAGTTGAAGCCAACCGACGAGAAGTGGTGGGTGCGCGCCGCTGAAGATACGCAGCTCTACCAGGTCATTCGCATCGTCGGCGACCGCCTCTCGTACGAGTCCCACACGGCGCGAGGCCACGTCTATGACGCCTTTGATCTCGTCAAGCACGACGGCGCGCCGAACGAGTTGATCGACAAAGCGCCTAACACGCCTGAGCGGCGGCGGGCGGCTAAACCCTGATTCGGACAACTGGCATTTCGGGCGGCAGCCTAGGGGGAGTGTTTTTGTTGTCGCGAAGTCCCCTTGCGGGTCTCGAGAAACATACGCAGCGCCCGGTTGACAGCTTCGGAGTTCGGGAACTCCTCGCTCAGATCAGGGTCAATCAGAACGAGATTGGTGCCTTCCCGGTAGCGCCGCACGTACTTACCCCGCACGCCACCAGAGAAGTCATATTCTTTCCTCATGTCACTCTTGCTTGCCTTGCTCATATTTCCGGACCTCTAGCGACTCTGCTTGCCGAGCACTGATCATCCGCAAGCGGCTGCCACGATCTGTGTGGACGATAACCAAAATCCTGTTCCTTTGCGACATTCCCATCGTAACGAACCGGCTCTCATCCGCCGAGTGATCTGGATCTGGAATCGTGACCGATAGCGGGTCGTCCAACACCGAGGTGGCCTCATCGAAGGAGACGCCGTGCTTCTTCCGGTTCTCTTCTGCTTTCTTATTGTCCCACTCGAACAGCAACGACATAACGTGAGGAATCAGGGCAGAATGGGACGACGTGGTCGTCACTCCCCCCGCGTTTCGGCAATAAGTCTATCCTAAGTCCTAGTCCACGATCCTGGAAGGAGATTCGCCAGTTCCATACTCAAGGCCCCGCCAGGGCTTGCTTTGGAGCCCTTTCGCTGCTAGTCTGAGTCGCGATGCGGCTTGGGCCGCTTCCCCCGCAGATTTTGCCTGTTGGATTTCGAACCGCCGCGCCGCTGCCGCACTATGGATTGGCTCTTCCTTCTGTTGCTGGGTTTGGCCCTGTTCCTCACGCGGGACGCGCTATTGCTCGGGTCACGGGTGCCCGGGGCCGCTCTCAAGGCGACCGTCGCCTATGCAGCCGTCTTCCTGGCCGTTTTCGTCCTCTTGGGCGCCGCCGCTGACTTTGTCTCGCGCGACCAGGCGCTGAGTTTGCTGCGCGACGCCCGCCTCTGGATTCCCGCCACCCTGGTCCACGCCGCGCTCTGCATCGCGTTCCTGCGCGCAAGGAACAAGACAGGCCCAAGCAATCGTGCCGTCTGGCTGATCCTCGTGCCGGCGCCGGTCTTTCTCTACTGCGCGGGCGGCCTGTGTTGGCTGGCGATCACATCGGGCCGCGTGTTCGATGCGGCTGCGGCGGGCGGGCTCTTGGGCTGTGCATGGGTTGCGCTTGTCATCGCGGGCGCGCGATGGGCGCGGCGTCTGGGAAGCGCCAGATCGCCCGCGGCGATTCTCGATTTCGCAGCGGCCGCGAATCTGTCGGCGATTCTGCTGCTGCCGCTCCATCAGCAGTCCGAGCAGAGCGCCTTGGCGGAAAACGCCCTCCAATGGCAGACATCGGTTATGGCGCTGGCGGCGACGGCGGGACTGATCGGAGCGAGCTTCCTGTTTCACAGGCTGCGACGATCGCCGTAGTACAATTCTCTATTGATCGCGGGGAGTTCTGGTTTGGAACAACTGCAAGGCCTGTTATACGCCATCTCGAACGCCTTCCTGCTGCCGGTGCTGGCGGGGATCGTGCTGGCGTTTGTCTACGCGACTTACCTCGTGGGGCAGTTTCTGTCCGAAGCGCTCGATCGCCGAACCAACCGCGCGAGCCTCGAGGAGTTGTACGACGGGCGGCCGTCGCGTGAACGCTTCCTCGCCCAGCCGTGGAAGGCGGAAATGGGCCGCTTCCGGCGCATCCTCGAAGCGCAGGACGCTTCCGAGGCGGTCCTCGAAAAGCGCATCGTCGATCTCGAAAATCAGATGCGTGGCCGCGTGGAGCGGTTGGGCATTTTGGGGCGTATCGGGCCGATCCTTGGCCTGGTCGGCACGCTGATCCCCTTGCAACCGGCGCTGGCGGGTCTGGCGCGCGGCGACATGCAAACGGTCGGAGCGAATCTGTTGATCGGGTTCACGACCACCGTTGTCGGGCTACTCGTCGGCGGCGCCTGCTACGCGATCAGCGTCGTGGTCCGCAACTGGTATCAACAGGACCTGACGGAGATTCATTTCCTGCTCGATCAATGGGCCCAGGGGCCCGCATCGGAAGCGGAAGTAGTGACATTCAGCCATGAACGAATCCAATCCATGGCGGCGGCAGCCGCGCGCGGCCCGGCGGGACTGGAAAGCCCGCGCCGCCCGGTTCGCTAAGACCGACGGCGACGACGGCGATCCGCTCGTCAGCATGATCAACCTGTTCGACGTCAGTATGGCGTTGGTGGTGGCGTTGATTCTCGCCGCGGCGGGCGGCGGCAACCTCGCCCAAATCACCGCGCACATGAGCCAGCACGACGTCACCATCGTCACCAACCCGGGTCGGCCCGACATGGAGCTGATCGTCAAGCGCGGCCAGAAGATCGAACGGCTGCGCGCCACCGGCGAGCAGGGCTGGGGGCGCGGCGAGCGTCTTGGAACCGCGTATCGCCTCGAGTCCGGCGAAGTCGTTTACGTTCCCGACGGCGAAGCGCAAGCCGCGGAATCGAACGGCGCGCAAGAAGCAGGGACGCCACTAGCACCGGCGCCAACGACAACGGCGCCAACGACACGGGCGCCGCAGACCCCGCGATAATGTGGCGTGGGCCGCACGAGATTCAGGAGTGAAGTCACCGCCAAAGCGAAGGATTACGGTGCGTCGAGTTCTTTCCGCGGTGCTGTTCCTGGCGTTGGTTGCGGGGGCTGTCTACTGGTGGTCCCGCCCGCGCATCGTCTTTCTCGGATTCCCCGACATGTATCGCTTTGTCCTCGCCGACGCTGCGGCGAAGACCGGCGTGCGCTATGACTACTGGTCGCAGTCGCGCATTGACGATCCGAATCTTGCGAGCGCCAACTTCCGTGGCTATGGCGTGATCTATGTCAGCGCGCGGCGCAGCGATCCGCTGACGCCGGCAATCCAGCAGGCCATAGCCGACGCGGAATCAGCCGGCAGCCGCGTCATCGTCATTCCGCCTCACCACACCGGCCGTCTGGGCGTCGGAATCAAAAACCTTGAGGGCAAACAGGAATGGCTCGGGGAATACTGGCGCTACGGCGGCCCGCAAAACACCGAGCGCTTTCTGCAAACCACCGCGACGCTGTTTCTCGGCAAAAGTTTTCCGGTTGAGCCGCCGGTTCCCACGCCCGACGACGGCTACTATCATCCCGATGCGCCTGACGTCTTTTCTTCGACGAAAGACTACCTTGCCTGGCAAAAGACCGGCGGGCGCTGGAACGACGGAGCGCCGAAGGTCCTCATCGATTTCGCCGACGGCTGGAAGCTCGGCATGAATCGCGCCACCGATACGCTGATCCGGGCGTTCGAAGCGCGCGGCGTCAACGTCGGAGCGATCTTTGGCGTCGCCCAGGCAGGGCCTTTCGCGGCGGAGTTTCAGCCCGACCTGATCGTGTCGCGCAAGCACGGCCGCTGGTGGCTGGCCGAGTCGGGCGTCGAGCTGCTCGATACGAAAATCGACGTGCCGGTAGTGCGCGGCCTCTCGCTGCTGTTCACTGGCGAAACCTTCGGCGAGTACCGCAAAACACGCAACGGCATTCGCGGCGCGGGATTGGTGATGGGCGCAACGGTGCCCGAACTCGACGGCTCTATCTCGCCTACGTTGATCGAAGGCCTCGATGCGGAATGGTACGGGCGCCGTTTTGAAGCCGTCGAGCAAGAGCGCATTGGCCGTCTCGTGGACCGCTCCCTGCGTTGGATCGAGCTGCGCCGCAAGCCCAATCCCGAAAAACGCATCGCGGTCGTCTATGTCGCCGGCATCGGCAAAGGCAGAATCACCGCGGCAAGCTTGAATGTTCCCGAAAGCCTCACTGGTTTTCTGCATGCGATGGGCGGCGAAGGCTATTCGTTCTCCCGCGTGCCCGTGGACGCCGATCAGCTTCTCGACGAAATGCTGACCAAGGGCCGCAACATCAGCCCCACACAAACCGGCGAGCTCTACGAGCTGGCCGCCATGCCGGGCGTCGAGGTGCTTCCCACCGGCGGCTATATCGAATGGTTCCGCTCGCTGCCGGAAAACATGCAGCAAGAGGTTGAGCAGACCTTTGGGCCGCCGCCGGGCGACTTGATGACGATCGAGCGCGACGGCAAGAGTTATTTCGTAGTGCCCAAGCTCGACTACGGTAACGTCATCGTGTTGCCGCAGCCGTTGCGCGGCGCGAAAATGGACTCCCGGCTGCAGCACAACGACCGCGTGCCCCCGCCGCATCAGTACCTGGCGGTCTATTGGTGGCTGCGCGAAGTCTGGAAGGCTGATGCCATCGTCAACTACGGCACCCACGGCACGCACGAGTTCCTGCCGGGGCGCCCGCTCGGCCAGCTTGCCGACGATTGGTCCGACCGCGTGCTCGGACCGCTTCCCAATATTTACGTCTACGTCATGGACAACGTTGGGGAAGCGCTGATCGCCAAGCGCCGCGGTTCGGCCGTCACGGTGAGCCATCAGATTCCTCCGATCGCCGCCGCATCGCTATCCGAGGAAGACAAAGCCATCGGCGCGCTCTATCGGGCGACCGAGCAGTTCCTCGCACAGGACGACGGCGCTCTCAAAGGGCGGCTGCGGGCGCAGATTCGCGAACAGGCGCATCAGAAGTCGTTCGACCGCGACCTCGGTTTTGATTGGACGAACGAGCCCCCCAGCGACGAGCAGGTCGGCGAGTTGCAGCTCCACATCCACCTCATCAACGAGGACAAGATCCCGCTGGGGCTGCACGTCCACGGCCGGCCCAGCGCGCCGAAAGATGTGGCGTCGCTAATCACGCAGATTCTCGGCAAGCCCTATATCGGGCGGGTAGCCGAAACCGAATTCGGCTTCCGCGGAGATCGCGGTGAGCTTTACGAACGCGCCAAAGCGAGAGCCATCGAGCTCGTCACAAAGTTTTTGGAAGGCGCTCCGCCGCACGCGGCCGTGGTTCCGGATCAACAGCGCGTACTGCGGCTCAAGGAAGCATTCGCTTTAACGAAGCAGGAGATTCCGCGCACGCTGCGAGCCATGCGAGGCGGCTACGTGCCTCCGGGCGGCGGCGGCGACCCGGTCCGCAACCCGCAAGCGCTGCCGACAGGCCGCAATCTCTACGGCATCAATCCGGGCGAAGTGCCGACGCGCGCGGCCTGGGACATCGGCGTTCATCTCGCCGAAGACTTATTGGCGCGCGAACAAGAACGCCTCGGCCGCTCGCCGCGCAAAGTGGGCTTCACGCTGTGGAACACCGAGGTCATCCGCCAGAACGGAACCGACCTGGCGCAGATTCTGTACCTGATGGGCGCGCGCCCGCTGTGGGACCACAACAACATCGTCAGTGAGGTCGAGCTGATCCCGGCCTCCGAACTCGGCCGCCCGCGAGTCGATGTAGTCATTCAAGCCGCGTCGCTGTTTCGCGACACCTTTCCAGACCGCATGGAATTGCTCGACAAGGCCGCGAGGCTCGTCATCGAGCAGGGCGATGGGGAAAACTACCTGGCCGAGCACACCGGTAAGCTCGAGGAAGAGCTCAAGCAGGCGGGCCTATCCGCCCATGACGCGCGGCTCTATGCGGCAGCGCGTGTGTTCGGCAACTCCATCGGCGGCTACGGCACAGGCCTAGTCGCCGGCATCGAAAGAAGCGGCTCCTACGACGACACCAAGACTCTCACGAGCGACTACGTGGCCCGCCTTGGCTCGGTCTACACCGCCGGCGCGGCCTGGGGCGCGAACGTCCCCGGCGTCTACGAGAAGGCTTTGCGCGGAACCGACGCCGTCGCCCTGAGCCGGTCCACGAATGTCGTCAGCCCGCTAACGCTCGACCACTATTTCGAGTATTTGGGTGGGATGACAATGGCGGTCCGCGACCTCGATGGCGAATCCCCGGAAACTTACATCGCCGACGTGCGCGACGTCGATCACCCGGCGATGGAAACGCTGGGAGAAACGCTAACCCGCGACCTGCGCGGCAAATTCTGGAACCCGCGTTGGATTCGCGAGCAGCAGGCGGAAGGTTTTTCCGGGGCCGTCGAGATCACCCAAACCGCGACGAATCTTTTCGGCTGGCAAGTCACCAAGCCCGAAGCGGTTTCCGAATACGTGTGGGATGAAGTACAGCGGGTCTACGTAGGCGATGCCTTATCGTTGGATCTGCCCGAATGGTTTGCCCGCGAGAACCCGTACGCGTTTCAAAACCTGACGGCGATCCTGCTGGAAAGCGCGCGCAAAGGGTTCTGGCATCCCGGCGCCGACGTGCTGCGAAACACCGCCAACGCTTATGCGCGGTCGGTCAGCCTGCACGGACCCGCGGGCGACATCCGCACCACCGACAACTTCCGCTTGCAGTCTTTCGTCGGCGAGCAACTCCGCGCGCCCGGCAATCAGGAAGGAATCGAGCTAACCTCGCTCTACGACAACGCCCTCGCAAAAAGCGCCGGAGCCGCGCCGGCAAGCCGGATCGTGGCGGGCCGCAAACTCGTGCGCGAACCCGAAGCCAAACCACCGGCCCGGCCAGCCGAGTACTCGACCGTCACCGCACTGGCCCTGCTGATCGGAGTCGCCGTCTTCGTGATCGGGCTCCGCCGCAACCGCGACCGAAAGTAGCGTTGCCAATGCACCAATCGCCGCGGCCTACAAATCCAGCGTGCTGACGTGCTCCGCGACCTGCTCGGGGCGAACCACGACCACCGCGTTCTCGCCGCTGAAGTCCGTTCGTTCATCGAAAGCCTGAAACAGGCTCAGCTTGACCAACGCGTACTGTTCGGTGGAAGTCAGCTCGCGGCCGTTGGCCTTCTCCCAGGGATCGAGAGCGCCACGGCCCAAAAACATCCGGATGGTAAACCGCGAGGAACGGTCCGAGCTGACATCGAACAAATGTTCGTGGCCCTCCTCGCCGTCTCGCCTAGCCTCGCGATAGCCCGCGTAGAAGTATTGATAAACGTACCCGGTCTCGGCCGAATAAGTCTTTTCGCGGCGAACCTTCGGAACGCCCTTCAGGGGCGCCGCGGACTCGCCAAATAAATTACGGAAGAACGAAAGCATCGGCTACTACAGTTACGACCCCGCCTCGCACACGCTCTGTTACGCCGAAAGCATTGAGGGTTTTCCGCCACGCCGCATAAGCAGGGACATCATTGCCCGCCATAGCGCTGCTCCAGGAATGGATCGCCGTACATATGATAGCCAACCTTCTCCCAATACCCCGGGCGATCGCTCTCCAGAAAATCAAATCCGCGCAACCACTTGGCGCTCTTCCATGCATACAGATGCGGCACAACAAGGCGCAGCGGAGCGCCATGCTCGGCGGTCAATGGCTCGGGTGCATGCCAATCGGCCAGCAAAACATTTTCGTGCATCAAATCCGCGAGCGGCACGTTCGTCGTATACCCGACGTCGCCGTGAACCATCACAAACCGTGCTTCCGGCTTGACCTTCGCCTTTTCGGCAATCACGCGAAACGGCACCCCCTCCCATTCGTTGTCGAACTTGCTCCAAGTCGTCACGCAGTGGAAGTCGGCCGTGATGCGTTTGCGCGGCAGGGCCTTGAACTCCTCCCAAGTCAGCCGGAAGGGATTCTCGACGAGCCCGCGGACCTCGAGATCCCAGCGGGCAGGGTCAAACACGGGCACGCGCCCCTCATGCAGCACCGGCCATTTCAAAGTCAGCGACTGGCCGGGAGGCAAGCGCCCTTCCTCGCGCCGCTCGCGTTCGGTTGTTTTTCGTTCCTTGTCGAATAGCATAGGTAGTCCACGCCCGGCCTAGAAACACCCAAACCGGGGCCCACACCTGTAGAATCGCAGAAGGGCGCCGAAATGTTCCGGGCCGCCGCCGATTTTAATCCCTCCGTGCAGCCCAAATCTCACGCCACCCGCGACTCCCCCACGCTCTTCGACGAAGGCATCGAGCTATTCAACGGTTGCGAGTTCTACGATTGCCACGAGGTCCTCGAAGAGGTTTGGACTCCCACCCGCCAACCCGAGCGCTGGTTCCTGCAAGCCCTGATTCACTTCGCCGTCGGCTTCTACCATCATCAGAAGGGCAACCCCAAAGGCGCGACGCGCCAGCTCCACAAGGGCTTGCGTAAGATCCAGGGCTACCTGCCGGAATGGGGCGGGGTCAACACAGCGGCGATTGAGCAGCACGCCCGCCGCTGCCTGAACATCCTCGAACAAGGCGGCCGGATCGACGACTTTCCCAAGATCGAACGCTGCGGCCCCTATTCAGGGCACGACTATCTCATCGAGCCGGCTGCAACCCCGGCATCCCCCGATCGTATACTGTAAACTTCCTTTGCCATCGGGAGTCCGTGTGTCTTCATATCCCCGCATCGCCGCGATGCGCGACGTAGCGACGTTTCGCGAGCACATCCAGAGCTTGGGCCTGTCCCTCGAAGCGGAAGACCGCATCGAAACGGCCCCCGCCTCGCCGCTCGCCGCACCCATCGACATCGACGGCTTCCGCGTCGGCAACCGCTGGGTGATCCATCCCATGGAAGGCTGGGACGCCGAATCCGATGGCAACCCGAGCGAGCTCGTCCG
This sequence comes from Bryobacterales bacterium, assembly GCA_040902925.1. Lineage (GTDB taxonomy): Bacteria > Acidobacteriota > Terriglobia > Bryobacterales > UBA6623 > JBBDWJ01. The sequence goes on from JBBDWJ010000162.1 coordinate 25,635, forward strand.
GCGGCGCTGGCGGAATTTCGGCCTCAGCGGCGCGAAGTGGATCTGGGGCGGGGAAGCGATGGCCGTGCTGCCCGAGGCGCGCGCCAACCCCAACCAGTTGCTCATCAACGAGCATACCCAGGACGGCCTGGCGCGCCTCCACGAAGAGCTGATCGAGACCCACCGCAAGGAGTTCAAGACCACCGAAGATCTGCTGGTCGGATTCCAGCTCACCCACTCGGGGCGTTTCTCGAAACCTTTCCGCAAAGACCGTCCCGAGCCGCGGATTCTTTATCACCACCCGATCCTCGACCGCAAATTTCATCTCCCCGCCGACTACCCGCTGATCAGCGACGACGAGATCCAGCGCATCATCGAGCGCTTCATCGCCGCCGCCCGGATCGCCGAACACTGCGGCGCTGCGTTTGTCGACGTCAAGCACTGCCACGGCTATCTGGGCCACGAATTTCTCAGCGCGCAGGCCAGGCCGGGTCCTTACGGCGGCTCGTTCGAGAACCGCACCCGCTTCCTGCGGGAAATCGTCGAGGGAATCCGCGGCGCGACCAGCAATCTGAAGATCGGGGTGCGCCTCAGCGCCTTCGACTTTGTGCCGTTCCGCCCCGACCCCGAAAAGAGCCACGGCCAGAGCCTCGGCCCCGGCATTCCCGAAGACAGCGCGGGCTGCCTGCCCTACGAATGCGGCTTTGGTACCGATCGCCAAAACCCGGTCCATTACCAGCTCAGCGAGACCGAGCAGTTCATCGAGCTGCTGCAGCAGCTCGGCATACGCATGCTGAACGTCACCGCGGGCAGCCCTTATTACAACCCGCACATCCAGAGGCCGGCGCTGTTTCCGCCCTCCGACGGCTATCAGCCGCCCGAAGACCCGCTGGTGGGCTGCGCCCGCCAGATCGAAGCGACGGCCGCCCTCAAGCGGCGCTTCCCGGAGATGGCGATCGTGGGCACCGCCTACAGCTATTTGCAGGACTTCCTGCCCCACGTCGCCCAATGGGCCGTGCGAACGGGAAAGACCGACACCGTGGGCCTCGGCCGCATGGTGCTCTCCTACCCCACCCTGCCGCGGGACACCCTGGAGCGCGGCCAGATGGACCACAAGCGCGTCTGCCGCACGTTTAGCGACTGCACCACGGGACCGCGACAGGGCCTGATCTCCGGCTGCTTCCCCCTGGACCCCTACTACCGTAAGCTCCCCGAGGCCGAGATCGTGAAGAAGGTCAAAGCGTCGCTCCGCTGACCGCCTTGCAGGCCGTCCGCCCCGGCGAAGCCGGTCTGCCAATCCAGCGAAAGCCGATTCGTCACGGCGGCGAAAGCCGGTTCGGCCACGACGACGATCGCCGACCCGGCTCCGGGGGCGGACGCTCATCCTCAGGGCGGAAACTGCCGATCCTTCACGGCCGGGGAAATTGGCGCCCTTGCGGGGCCAAAAGTCATGGGTTTACAATGGCTTGACACAACGGACCATCTCTTTTGAGAGGACCGCCAGCGAGGAGGAACACATGAACCGGGGAAAACTCTACCAATCGGCCATGGCGAGGGCCGTGCTCGCCGCCGTCGTAGCGCTCGTCTTTGCCGCCTGTGGCGCGGCCCCCGAGCCGGAAGCCCCTGAGAAGGCCGCCGCGCCTGAATTTCCGCAACTGCCCGGTTACGCCGCCATGCAGATCCCGGCGGAAAACCCGATGACGGCGGAGAAGGTCGCCCTAGGTAAGCAGCTCTACTACGATCAGCGCCTCAGCGGCGATGGATCTCGCTCCTGCTACTCCTGCCACCTGGAAGAACACGGCCTCACCGACGGCCGGCCGCTGGCGATCGGCGCCTTTAACAAAACGCTCACGCGCAGCAGCCCGACGATGTGGAACGTCGGCTACCACGAGGCCTTTTACTGGGACGGCCGTTCCCCGGCTCTCGAAAAGCAAGTGCAGGGCGCTTGGAGCGGCGGCAACATGGGCGCCACGGGCAACGATGGCGCGCCTAATATGGAAGCCATCTGCGCCAACCTCAACGCCATCCCTGGTTACGCCGAGCAGTTCCAGTCCGTCTTCGGCGGCCCTGCGACCCCTGACAATGTGGCCATGGCCGTGGCGTCGTTCATGCGCACCATCGTTTCGACCGACTCAAACTGGGTGCGTTTCCGCGGCGGCGATGAAAGCGCCCTCGACGAAGCCGCCAAGCGCGGTTGGGTGATCTTTAGCGAAAAGGCCAAGTGCACGAACTGCCACGATGGCCTGCTGCTGACCGACCTGCAGTACCACAACACAGGCGTTGGCATGGACGCCGCGAAGCCCGACATCGGCCGCGCCGCCGCCTCGAAGGACGAGAAAGACACGGGCGCCTTCAAGACTCCGACGCTGCTCGATATCTCGAAATCAGCGCCGTACTTCCACGATGGCAGCCAGCCCGATCTGCGTGAAGCGGTCAAGTTCATGGCCACCGGCGGCAAGGCGAATCCGCACCTCGACGAAACCAACCTCGCCGACGCCAAAAACGCCAATCTCACCGACGCCGAAATCGACGATCTGGTGGCTTTCCTGAACGCTCTCGATGTGAACTACACCATCGACGAGCCGACCCTGCCGTAGCGTCTGCGAAACGAGATCAAGGGGGCGCGCCGCGCCCCCTTTTGTATCCTCCACGATGTCCGCGATGGATCACGAGTCAGCTAAAGACTACCTGGTCTTCATCAGCCACAGTTCCATGGACACCTGGGTCGCAAGTCAGATTGCGCGGGAAGTGGCAGATTGCGGCGCGAAAACCTTCCTTGATGAGGCCGACATCGCGGTCGGAGCCGATTTCGAGGCCGATATCCTCTCGCACCTCGAACAGGCTCATGAGTTGTTGGTTCTGCTGACACCCTGGGCTCTCGAACGTGCCTATGTTTGGGCCGAGATTGGTGCCGCGTGGGGGCGCCGGATTCCGATAGTTGCGCTGCTTCATGGATTGAGCCCACGAGAGGTACAATCAAAGGCAGGGGTTCCTAACCTCCTGAAGAGCCGCAATCTGATCGGGCTTAACGAAATCGATTCGTATTTTGACCGAGCTAAGGGCGCGCGTGGGACCAGGGCGGAACTGACTGAACCACACCCCATGGGTAATAGCGTTTTTATCTCCTATCCGCACACGGAGGCGGAACAAGAGTGGGTCGAGGGCTTCTCGAAGTCTCTGCAGGCCAAGGGCTTCAATGTGTGGCTGGACCGATGGCAGCTTGGGGTAGGCGAGGACATTCAAGCGGCGATCGAGAAAGGTCTGCGCGAAAGCGACAATATCGTCTGGGTCGTGAACAAGGACAATGTCCGTAGCCCCAACACCCTGTTTGAGCTCGGTGCGGCTGCCGGTATGGGAAAGCTAGGTACGGTAATCATCTCGAATGAGATGGACCCAGCTCTGGTCCCAGGTATCCTCCGGTCCAAACGCTTCCTGAAGCGCCAATCGCCTGAGGAGACCGCCAACGCATTTGCTGCTGAAGCATCCCCCAAGGCAAGCGAACAGCGCGGTTAGGCGAACGGCTTGAGTTTGGCCAGGGAGCCCAGTCCGGTGCAGGAAGCTAAGTATCCCAATCGTAGGCCACCGTGGCGGTTCGTCGAAGCGATGGAGCGTGAGAAGAGGATTCGCTTGATGCGCGAGCTCGCCGAACTCGATCCCCAGGAAGAAAAAGCTCTTGCGGAAGAACAACTCGGAGACGAGCCGTGGCCCGCCATACTAGGCGAACCATCACGGGGCTGCCGATCCCTTCGGCGTGGTTTAACAACCCGGTTGCCGCGTGAGCATAGCGGGCCTATCGGCTGCGCTCCATCACTACAACCCGCGTGACCGCAATCCTGCCGCCGAAACAGACATCCACATCGGCGCCTTGAATCTTTGGCCTCTTGGCATACACGCCGTTGTAGAGCAGCGTCTCGCCGTCTCCATCGAAGCTGAGCGGAAGCGGTGACGGGTCGAGCGCGCAATAGACAACTTCGGGGCGGGTTGCTTCGGCAGCCAAGATCGGCAGGTTGATATTCCAGAACACGCCGGGCTCCACGGGCCTCGCCACCAGCTCGTCCACCAGAAAGCGAGCCCATGCCGCCGCGCGCTGCCAGTCCTGGTCGGTGAGCGGCCGGTTGCGGTAATGCGAAAACGCAATCGCCGGGATGCCGCGCAGCGCCGCCTCGCGCACCGCGGCCACGGTCCCCGAGTGATACACATCGACCCCGAGATTGCCGCCCGAGTTGATTCCCGCCAGCACCCAATCCACCTCACCGGGGAAACGGTGCAGGCCCACGCGCACGCAATCGGCGGGCGTTCCCTCGACGGCATAGCGCGCGCCGTGGAGATGCAGCAACCGGAAAGGCCGGTCGGTGGTCGTAGCATGGCTGCAACCCGATTTCGCCTCCGCGGGGGCTATGACGACTGATTCGCCGGCCCCATCCACGGCCTTTTCGAGAGCTTCGAGCCCAGGCGCTTCGACGCCATCATCGTTGGTCAAAAGAAATTTCATATGCGAAGAATCATTGTGGCAGAGTCAAAAAATTAGTAGTGACAGGCGCTCCCGCCTGTCC
>JBBDWJ010000163.1:0-29692 GCA_040902925.1 Bryobacterales bacterium
GGTTTAGAAACCATACGTCTTGTTATGCAAGGTACTGACGGGCGTGCAAGTTCGAGTGGGTTTCCGGCTACAACCAACTTCAGGTGACTTGTTGTAGCGCTGTGTGCGCGCCTGAGGACGGGCGGCTCTTGACCGGCTTTTGCACCAACGATCGCAGGCGGGATGGAAGAGGCTAGCGCTACTGGTGAGTGTTTTTTCGCTTCCGTTTGCCGCGTTTGCGGCGTGGTTTGAGGACTGGCCCCGTCGCGGGCGCGGAAGTAACAGGACTATTTGGCGCAGTTTCGGCACCCGAAGGAGATTCGTTTTTTTCGAGGGAAAGGCTCAGTTGCGCCGGTGGAGAGGCTTCCGGCGGCTGGTTTCCCGCGGCTTGTGACGGTTTCTTCCCGCGCCGCCGATTGCGAAAGCCGCCTGCCGGTTTGCCGGAATTTGGCGTGCCCTGCCGAGCGGGAGCGCCCAAGGCCACTCCGTCTTGCTCGGCGCCGTTCACTGGAACAAGCGGCTGGCTCAATCCCGCGGGCCCAAACGGATCTGCTGAAACAACAGGCTCAACCGTCAGCAGCGAAGCCGACGCGGCCGCCTGCGGCGGGCTAGTCTCGGTGGGCTCGATTCGCGGCAGCGGTTCGGATTCCAGTTGAGGTGCGAGTTGCGGTTCGGCATCGCCATGAGAATCGGCCGCCTCGACAGCGGCGGATGGCAGTTCCTGGTCGCGGTACTGAAGCTGATAGAGCTTGTAGTAGATCCCGCGATTGGCCAACAGCTCCTGATGGTTCCCGGTCTCCCGCACTTCGCCCTTATGCAGCACGACAATCCGGCTGGCTTTTTGAATTGTCGAAAGGCGATGCGCGATGACGATGGAAGTGTGGCCCGCCAGCATTCTGGTGAGCGCCTCGCGGATCTTGAACTCGGTTTCCGTATCGACGCTCGATGTCGCTTCATCGAGAATCAGGAACCGCGGATTGAAGGCCAGCGCCCGGGCAAAGCTCAGAAGCTGTTTCTGGCCTGAGGAAAGCGAGGCGCCGCGCTCGAGAATCGGCTCTTGCACTCCGCGTGGGAGCGTACTGACAAACGTTTCCAGGTTGACCTCGCGGATCACTTCGCGGAGGCGTTCGTCCGACACGCCGCCATTGCTCAGCCGGATATTGCTCTCGATCGTGCCACTGAACAGACAAGGGTCCTGCAAGACGATGCCGAACTGGCGGCGCAGCTCTTCCACCGGCCAGTCGCGAATATCGCGGCCGCCGACCACGATCGTTCCCTTCTGCACTTCGTAGAAACGCAGCAGCAGGCTGATCAGCGTCGTCTTGCCGGCGCCCGTATGGCCTACAATGGCGACCATCTCGCCCGGCTCGACCGTGAAGCTGACATCCCGCAGAACCCACTGCTCGTCCTGGTAGGCGAACCAGACGTTTTGAAACTGGACGCGCGGGCTCGCGGAGGGCGAGGCTTCTGTTTTCGCGGAAATTGGGACGTTGAATGCTGAAGGGAGCCGGCCCGTGTCCGCTTCCTCGGCGACGCCAAGCTCTTCGTCCGCCGGTGTATCGAGAAGGCCAAAAATCCGCTCTGAGCTCGCCATGGCCGATTGCAGAATGTTGTATTTGTCGCTCAGGTCCTGCAGCGGCCGGAACACTCGCGTGCCGTACATCAGGAACGCCACCACTACGCCGATCGTGGTCGGCGTATTCGAAACCAGATAGCCGCCGTAAACCAGCAGCAATGCAAGACCCAGCACTCCGAACCATTCCACCAGCGGCAAAAAATAAGCGTGCGCGCGGATGGCCTGGTATTGGGCGTCGCGATGCTCGGCGTTGATTTCGTTGAACTGCTCCCAACTGCGCCCTTCGTGGTTGAAAATTTGCACCACGGCGATGCCGCCGAAGTGCTCCTGGAGGAAGGAGTTGATTTTGGCGACAGCCAGCCGCACGTCGCGGTAGCTTTGCCGGGCGCGGCGCCGGAACCAGATCGTCGCCACCAGCACCAAAGGAGACACCGTCATCAGCACCAGCGTGAGCTGCGGGCTGAGATGAATCATCACGCCCAGAATGAACAGCAGGGTGATGAGGTCCCCGGCGATGGCCACCACCCCTGAAGTGAATAGTTCGTTGAGCATGTCGACGTCGGTGGTGACGCGCGTTACCAGCCGGCCAATAGGGTTGCGGTCGTAGAAGCGCACACCCATGCCCTGTAAGTGACGGAATATCTCATTGCGCAGGTCGAACATGACACGCTGGCCGGTGTAGTTCATCACATGGATCTGCGCGCCGCGGAACACAAAACTGAGGAGCTGCACGGCCAGATAAATCAGCACGATGATCTGCAGGGAATCCCAGCGGTCGGCGGGCAGCAGGGAATCGAGCGGCGAGGTAACTCCGGGCTGCGGATTCAGGCTATGGTCGATGGCGATTTTCGTGAGATAGGGGCCGGTGACGCCGAGCACCGAATGCAGCACTAGCAGGCATATCGAGGCCGCGACCCACGAGCCGTAGGGCCGCAAGTAGCGCAACAGCCGCCGCAGCAGCCGCGCGTCGTAGACTTTGCCAATGGGCGCTTCTTCGTTCACTAAACCTCAACTACAGAAAAGGAAGAAATCACAGATCAACACACACAAGCACCGATGAATTCTTTCTTGGATAGACGTTTCAAGTCCGAGCGCTCAAAAACAATAACCCTCATTCTGCAAACAGAGAGCTGCGGCGGCGACTCGGGCGGCGCTTGCCGAACCCGCCGCTATCGTCGCTGAGCTCTAGTCGCCGTCCGTGTTCATCCGTGTGCATCTGTGGTTCATTCCCTCCCTACACACGTTCCAGCTCTTCCTCCAGCAGTTGCTTCTGGTGGAGTTCGTAGTAGTGGCCTTGCTGCTCGATCAACTGCTCGTGGCGGCCCGACTCGGCAATGCGGCCGCCGATCAGCACCACGATGCGGTCCGCATTCTTGGCTGTCGAAACGCGATGCGAGATGATCAGACTCGTGCGGTTGCGCATCGTGATCCTCAACTGCTCGAGGATGTTCTCCTCGGTCACCGTATCGACGCTGGCCAAAGCGTCGTCGAGGATCAGTATCCGCGGGTCGCGCAGCACGGCCCGCGCGATGGCTGTGCGCTGCTTCTGTCCGCCGGAAAGCGTGATGCCTCGCTCGCCGACTAGCGTTTCGTAGCCGCTGCTAAAGCCGTCCACGTCGTGCGAAAGCTGCGCGATCTGCGACGCCTCGAAAACCTGCCACTCCTCGGCTTGCGGAGAGCCGAACGTGATGTTTTCGCCGAGCGTCCGGCTGAACAGGAACGTCTCCTGCGGCACAAAGCCGATCGATTGCCGCAACACCTTCAGTGGAATCCGCCGCACGTCGAAGCCGTCGATCAAGACGCTGCCGCGCTGCGGATCGAGCAAGCGCGGGACTAGACTCACCAGCGTGCTCTTGCCGCTGCCGGTGGGGCCGACGATCGCCAACGTCTGCCCGGCCGGGATATACAGGTTGATGTCGTCGAGCACAGGCGTTTCCGAGCCAGGATAGAACACCGTGACGTGGCGCAATTCCAGATCGCCTCGCACGTCGGTGATTCCACGGTCGGTCTGAGCCCCGTCGGCGATCTCGGGCCGCTGCGCCATGAGCTCGTTCAGCCGCTGCAGTGACGCGACTCCGCGCTGCACGACGTTCACGACCCAGCCAAAGCCGATCATCGGCCACGTCAATATCGCCATGTAGGTCATGAACATTACGAACGATCCGACGGTGATGCGCCCTTGGATCACCTCGCGGCCGCCGTACCACATCACGATGAGATAGGTCAGCCCAATCAGAAATTCCATGGTCGGGTAGAACCGCGTCCAGACCCGGATCAGCTTCAGGCTCTCGCCGACATACTCCTGATTGGTGTCGCGAAAACGCCGCGCCTCGGCTTGCCCTTGCGCGTAGGCGCGAAGTATCCGCATGCTGCTGAGACTCTCTTGCGCGTGCGAGCTGAGGTCGGAGAACTTCTCCTGCACGGTGCGAAACCGCTCGTGCGTCTGGCGTCCAAAATAACTGACGGTGAACGACACCAGCGGGATAGGAATAAAAACGAGGCAGGTCAGCCGCCAGTCCGTCGAGCTCATGACCGCCAGCACAACGACGAAGGTGAGCAACACATCCGCGGAATACATGATGCCGGGCCCCAGCAACAGGCGTACGGCGTTCATGTCGTTGGTCGCGCGCGACATCAGGTCGCCTGTGCGGTAAGCCTGATAGAAGCGCTGCGGCAGACCGACCAGATGCCCGAAAAGATCGCTGCGCAGGTCGTACTCGATGTCGCGCGAGATGCCGATCAAGATCCAGCGCATCCAGTATTGAAAGAAAGCTTTCAGCAACGCCACGGCGAGCAGCCCACCGGCCAACTGAATCAGAACGCGAAGCGCCGCGCCGCTACTCAGCTCGTCGATGATGAATCGCAGCAGCAGCGGAACGGCCGCGACGAAGACGCTCTTCAGCGTCAGCGCCGCCATCCCGGCCGCATAACGCCAGCGGTAGCGAATCAGGTACGGGAAGAGCGTGCGAAGGGTGGATAACATCACAGCGCCGGGATCGGCTAACGGGCAACGCGACGGAAGCGAGGGCAGCCCTGGCTGAAAGCGGCCTCGGGTTTCCACCGGCTCTGCGATGATTCGCAGAGCGGACAGGGCGGCTGCGAGCACCGGCCAGAGTCAGCCGGCAGACGCGGCATGGCCCAATTTCCCTCGGGAAACCACCAAGGGAAACACCGGCCAAGCGCCGCTCGAAGGAGGTCCCGATGGGAAGCCAGGGGATCCTAACGGCTTCCGCCGGGCCAAGGGATAATACGGCCCGTCAAGGCGCGGATCTTCGCTTTCCTTGCGTTTGCGCTAGTTCTCTATTGTACTGCTTGACCGGAGAAAAAAACATTGCTCGGCGGAAATGGCTGCGGAGGCTGCGAAACCCGATGGATAGCAGGGATACAAACGAGACAATCGCGGCGGGGAAGCGGCGGAAGAGCTATTCCTGATTCTGCCGATCGTCCGCGGACGACCTCGGGTCGAGATTTCCCACGCTCTTGAGCCGCTGGTAGAGCCGCTCGACCTCGGCTTCGTCCTCGGGAAGCATCAACCGGTAGCGCGGCACGGCGAGCGCTTGCGCTTCGACGCGGAACGGAACGACTTCACCCCAATACTGCCGGTAAGGGACGCCGTCGATGACAGCCTCGCGTGCCAGCCGGCGCATCTGCCGGATCAGGCGACTCGCCGACTCGATATCGCCGGGATAAATGAGCCGCAAGCTGCGGCCATCCCGCAGACCAAGCTGCAGCACCAGCGGAGAGGTCCAAACCGTCGAATCGATGCGCGCGACCTCGCTCCAACGGATCGTTTCCTTGCCGATGCTGAGATAGGACTCGCCGACTTCGATCGCCGGACGCGTAGCGAGGTAATAGAGAGTGACCGAGAAAAGCACGAACACGCCGGCAGGCATGAACGCGAGGGGCCAGTTCAACCCACACCACGACGAAAACAGCGCCAAGCCGGCGGCGACTAAGCTGGCCGGCAAGTACTGGCGGGCGGGCCGATAGCGATTCATCGAGAAATCCTTCATCAGGGTAGCGCTAGCGCAAGCGCCCGTCAACCAGGGTTTACCCTAGAGATGCCGGTGCGGGCGGCTTACCGTAACCTGTTTCGCATCCGGCACTTCGCGCCTTGGAAAAATCAGCCGTCCCGGCCGCGATGGAGTGACGATCCGCTGTAGCGAACAAGATATAGGTGTCGTGTTTTCTTGATCCCCGCGCCGCCCTGCCGGCATTATAGTTTGCGCGGGCTCGCTTCGGACGGCTGGTCCTGCAGCCGCCGCGAATAGTTCACAGAGTACTGCACCGCGCTCATCAGTGTCGTGGCCGCCGTCGTCCAGAACAGGCCGGTAACAATCGGTGCGGTCCAGGATTGCGGAAACGCATTGTTCACCAGCACCACGAAAACAGTAGAGACCTGAATGAACGTATTGAACTTCCCGAGCATCGTCGGCGGGAACGTGCGGATCTGCGTCGCCAGCGCCGTCACCAGCGCCGTCAACAGGATGATGACGTCACGGCTGAGGACCAGAATGGTGAGCCACCAGGGAATGCGTCCCGTCAGCGACTGAACGAAAAAGGTCGAGGTGAGAAAAATCTTATCGGCTATCGGGTCAAGATACGCGCCGAGCAAAGTCTGCTGATTGAAATGCCGCGCCACCAGACCGTCGAAACCGTCGGTGAGAGCCGCCGCCAGCACGAGGTACAGCGCCACATCGTGCTGCTCGTAGATCATCGAAATCAGGATGAAGGGAACCAGCAACATGCGAATCAACGTGAGCTGATTCGGCACCGAAAGGATTTGCGAAAAGAGCGCGCGAGTGCGGCCCGAGGCCGGCTCGACGGTAGAAATCGTGCGCTGCGAGCTTTCAGGCAAAATGTCGAATCCCCTGCTTGGTCTCGCGCAACAGCCCTTCGGCGAGATATTCGATTATGGCGCGTTGGGCGATCTTCTCGCGCCAGGATTCCGGGATCGCCTCCTGCCCGTAGTAAGCGCCCGCCAGTTGGCCGTAAACCGCCGCGGTGGTATCCGTGTCGTTCCCGAGACTGACTGCCAGCTTCGCCCCTTCGCGAAAATCGTCCGTCTTGTAAAAGCACCATAGAGCGGCTTCGAGCGTATCGACGACGTAGCCGCTCGCCGGCATGTCTTTCGCCTCTTTGAACTTGTATTCGCCGCGCGCGATCGCATCGATGCGCGGCGCGAGCACCGACTGCTGGAAAAACCAGTAATTGTATACCGGTGAATAAAGATCCGAGAGCAAATGGTCCTTCGACTCGCCTCGCAAGGCTCCGACCAGGATGCCGGTCATATAGCGGCAGGCATCGACGGCCTCAATGGCCGCGTGAGTCGTCTTCGACATGGCCGCGGCCAAGTCTTTGGCGCGTGAAGCGTCGTGGAGCAGATACATCGGGATCGGTGCCAGCCGCATCAGCGACCCGTTGCCGGCGGTCTTGGCATCATCGACGCCGGCCATCGGATCACCGCTGGCCTCGAACCGCTCCAGCGAAGCCTGCGTCGTTGCACCGATGCCGAAGCAGCGGCCGGTGCTGCTCATGTAGCCCTCGTTCTTCCACCGCACGTAGCGGCGCATCTGGTCAGCCGGATCAAACCCGCGGCTCTCGACGATGCTGACGGCCAGGCACAGCGCCATCGACGTGTCGTCGGTCCACTGGCCCGGCTCGATTTTGTGCGGACCACCACCGGTCAGCTCGTTCGGGACCGTAAACGAGCCGGGAGCGCATCCCTCAAAAGGCGCCCCAAGAGCGTCACCGGCCGCGAGGCCGAGCAACGCACCTATGTAACGGTTGTGAATGTGATCCGACACGGTGAGCTGACCCTATTTTAGCAACGCGCAAACCGTCTCAGAGAAGGGCGATCTTTTTCCGAAGCAAGCCGGCAGAAGGGCTCTTGTACTCTGCTCGAAGGGGCGGGTGCGGCGGCGCCCTAGCGCACCGCCAGAGTCACCCAGCGCGCGCCAGCAATGTCCCCGGCGTCAACCACCACCATGACGCCCTCGCCGGCCGGAGCATCGCCAGGAATGCGAATGTTGATCTGAATCACACCGGCCACCAGGCCCGGCGCGCCGCCCGCGTAAAGCACTTCCGCGGGCCGGCCGCCAACCGTGACCGTGATCGGCAGCACCGGGCGCGGCAGCGGCGCGGCCCCGACCGATCCATCGATCGCCTGATCGGTCATCCCTTCGCCTGTCGCGTAGAGAATCACGATGGAACCCCTGTCCGCGGGGTTCGCTGCCGTGTTCAATCGGTAGTCTTCGTTCAATGCCGCCGCGGGACCCCAGCCTTGACTGTTCTGCGTGAACAGGGCGGGACTCGCCGGCGTCACGGCGACAGTCACGGGATCGGAGAGTGCTCCGAAGTATTCCACCTGAACCGCGACGGATCCTCCCACTACGGTGTAGGGAACCACCGCACTCAGTTGTCCATCGAGCACGTAAACCAACGGCGCGGCGATACCGTCAAACAGCACACGCACTTCCCCGAGAAGGCTGCTCAGCAGGCCATCCTCGGTCAACCGGGCCGTGACCAGATTCGCCGGGCCGAGGTTGGCCCCAAAAATAGTGATGATTTCACCCGGCGCAATCGGGCCTTTGAGCATGCTCGCCCCGTTGACCACATTGGCGGCAGAGAATGCGGGCTTGAACAAATCATCGAGCCGCACCACGAGCGCATCGCCGCCGGCCTCGGCTCCGCGCACTTCCGTTTGCACCACGCCGGCGGTCGGCGGGTAGTCCGGCGAAACCGTCGTGCCCGCCACCACAACCGAGCCCGGGCCGGCGGCGGCAACTGCCAACGCGCGGTCGCTCTTGGCTCCGCCCAGCACGGTCGAGTAGACGACGCGCGAACCGTCGGCGCTCAGCCGCGTGACGAACAGATCATCCAAGCCGGCGATTGACCCTTGCACCGCGCCGGGGCTGATCGGAAATTCAGGCGAGCCGGTCGCACCTACCACGGTGACCTGGCCGGTGCCGTCCACAGCGATTCCGTTCACTGTGTCTTCCGACGATCCGCCGAGGTACGTCGAGTAGACCAGCGTCGCGCCGTCGGCCGAAACCTTCGCCACGAATCCGTCGCCAAAGAACGAGCCGCTCCCGAAGCGGCCTTGCAGCGCGCCCAAGGTGATCGGAAAATCGGACGAGAGCGTGTTCCCACCCACGTAGATGTCTCCCGCTGGATCGACCGCGATGGTTAGCCCGCGGTCCCCGGTGCGGCCGCCCAGGTAAGTCGAAAACAGCGTCTCGGAAAGGTCCGGGCTCAATTTCGCCACGAAGGCCGTAGTGACGCCACGGTGCTCGGGCTGGAACACTCCGGGCGTGACCGGGAAATCCTTCGAGACTGTCACGCCCGTGACCACGACGTTGCTGTCGCCATCCAAAGCCAGGTCGAGGATTTCATCACGCTCGGTTCCCCCAAAAAAAGTCGAAGCCAGAAGCGTGGGGTTGACGACATCGAGCTTCACCAGGAAAGCATCGTAGGTGTCGCTCTTCTTCAACGGCTGCAACGAATCGGGGAGAACGGGAAAATCCGCCGCCAGCGTGCTCCCGGCAATGTAAACATTTCCCGCGGGGTCCACCGCGATTCCTTCCCCGAACTCCTGGCGGCTGCCGCCGAGATAAGAGGAATACAGCAGCTCACTTCCAGCAGCGTTGAGTTTGACAATGAAACTATCGGTGTTGCCACCCGCAAATGACGGCTGCCGTGCGTTCGCTGTCACAGGAAAATCCGATGAGAACGTGGTTCCGGTCAGATATACGCTGCCCTCGGCGTCGACAGCGATTGCGCGCGCCTGATCCTGCGCGCCTCCTCCGATGACGGCGGCGTACTCCAGCGCCGTGGCATCGGAATTCAGCTTTACGACAAAGACGTGCGAGAGGAATCCGCCCGGCGCGGTAACCGCTCCATCGGTGTGGAGAAAACCTAGCTCATGCGTGAGGCCCGTGACGTAGATGTTGCCCTCGGCGTCAACAGCAACATCGTTCGCGTTGTCGCCGTAAGCGCCGCCGATGAGCGTCGAGAAAGTCAACACCGGGTCGATGATCAGCGGCAGGTTCGGGTCATGCTCCCCAAACGCGAAACCAAAGCTGCCATCAGCCAGCGTCTGGAAGCCGCCTCGGATACTCTGATTCGGTGCGTCCGGCTGATAGATGCGCGGAATTTTTAGATGCAACGGCAGTCCGCCGGCCATCGCCCTCAGCTCTCCCTCGGCGGTTTGCTCGACGCTTTCGGCCCCATCGATCGCGAAACGAATCAGCGACGGATCCGCTCCGGCGTGGACGACGAAATCGAATTCAGGCCGCGCGCGCGTGCCATAGAACTCCAAATCGATTCCCGGATAGATCTCGCGGTAGCGAACGCGACCGTACAGCGGCATTCCCGTGCGCCACAGGGCCGCAGTTTTCCCGACAAAGTAGTGGATGCGCCCTGGTTGCTCTTCCAGCGGCTCTGCGTTCGCCGCACGGTTCGCGCCCGCCCAACTCAAACGAAGCCGCGTCTCGCCGACGGCGAATACTGCTCCGGAAGCGGAGAGATACAGCTCGTAACCGTCGCCGCGAGCAGTGAATCCCGCCACCTCGTCGCTGGAACGGCCCTCTGCGTTTTCGGAAGCGCGCCCAGACGGCTCAAACAGCAACGTCGCGTTTCGTAAAAAATTCCCTTTGGAGTGCGTCGGCGTCGGCACGCTGCCGAGGGACGAACCTCCCTGTTCCATGCCGCGAACGGCACTCGGGTCCGCGGCCGCTGAGTCGTGGCTCGCGCCGCAGAACAATACGGCCGTGAACAGGATGGATCGAAAAGGGATTGCGATTTTTCTCACGTGGCGAAATCCTGAGACGAAATAGGTCAGCCCTGAGCCGACACGCACGCCACGGCGTGCGCGGGTTTTCGAAATTCCCTGAATCTTGCTCGTCCCGTAGAATCTACCGCGGCTAAGCCACGAGTAAAGTGCTGAGTGTACGTGAAGACCCGTTCACGGGGCTTGTCCGGCGGAGCCGGATAGTAGGCCGGTCGTTTACGGCGGTCACGAGTGATGCTCCCCGGCTTCAGCCCGTTTCAGCGGGCTTCCTTAGCCGCGGACCGCGTTGCGACCCGGCCGGGAAGACCGCTCCAAGCGGCTCTTAGCCGCCATTCGATTCGCGAGCCTCACGAAACAATCCACGGCTGTAAGAACGCAGATTACCCAAAAGCGAGTCGGGAAGATTGAGCGAGCCCAGCACTGCGCGCGAGCGCGTCGGCCCGTGAAAGTCGCTACCGCCCGTAACACCGAGACTCAAATCCGTGGCGGCTCTGAGAAACCGTTGGGAGTCGTCGGGGCTGTGATCGGTATGAAACGCTTCGATCGCGCTCAGCCCGCGCTCGGCCAATTCATGGAACAACTCTTCGACCGGTGGGTCGCCATCGCGGATAAACCGCGCCGGATGCGCCCACGAAGAGACCGCGCCCGCCTCGCGTATCCAACGAAATACGTTTTCCAGCGACGGGTCGCGGCGCTCGACATATCCCGGCGCGCGCTCATCGAGGTAGCGGTCGAAGGCGTCGCGGAGGCTCGTTACGTAGCCCTTCTGCACCAGCAACTGCGCGAAGTGAGGCCGGCCGGTCTGCGATCGCCCGAGCGCTTCGGCTTCCTCCAGATGCACGCTGAGCCCTAAGTCTTGCAGGCGCTTGATCAGCCGCTGGTTGCGCTCACGCCGCGACGTTTGCAGGCACGACAGGTGATTGCGAAACTCCTCGCCGGGCGGGCCTTGGAGGAAGTAGCCCAGGATGTGGATGGCACGGCCGCGAAACTTCGAGTTCAACTCAACGCCGCAAATGAAATCGAGCCCCAGCCGCTGGGCATGAGACGCCGCCGCGTCGTACCCTTCCACGCTGTCATGGTCGGTGATCGCAAGCGCGCTCAGACCCCGCCGCTGGGCCAGTTCCACGAGTTCTTCGGGAGAAAGTTGGCCGTCCGACCGGTCGCTATGCGAGTGAAGATCGACCATCAGCGCTCAAAAGACCCAGTTCGACTAGTTTAGCCCAGATCTTGTCGGCGCTCTGCTCAGGCGTCTCTTGACTGGAGTCGACGTTGACCTCGGGATTGAGGGGCGGCTCGTAGGGATCGGAAACGCCGGTGAAGTTTTTGATCTCGCCCGCCAGCGCCTTCTTGTAGAGCCCTTTGACGTCGCGCTCGATGAGCGTTTCCATTGGGCAGTGGGCGTAGACCTCAACGAAATTCTCGATCTGCGAGCGTACGAAGTCGCGAACGTCGCGATAGGGCGAGATGGCGGCCGCGATCGCGATGACGCCGTTGCGCGACAGCAGCTCGCAGACAAAGCCGATCCGCTTGATGTTGGTGTCGCGGTCTTCCTTGCTGAAGCCGAGGCCCTTGGAAAGATTGGTGCGGACTACGTCGCCGTCGAGCACCTCGACCTTGGCGCCCTGATCGCGCAAGCGCTTGATGAGGATTTCGGAGACGGTTGTCTTGCCGGCGCCCGAGAGGCCAGTAAACCAGAGAGTGAAGCCTTTATGTTCCATGAGTATTCTTTGCAATTTGTACCCGGAGGACTGTCCCCCGTAGAGCCTATCGCCAAGGGCGATCCGAGCCTCACCCGCAAGGGTGGGGTCACACAAGCTGCGCGTGCCGCTCAACGTCCTGGGTAGCGTCAGTGCTACGCAGCGCCGCTTCGACGCAGTATCAACCCGCGCTCAGACTGTGTGCGCTAGGGGACAGTCACCATCTCTCGCGCCTAAGAGCTCGGGCATTGGCCTAGCCTATCGGGACGCGAAAGATGGTGACTGTCCCCTTCAAGCTGATATGCGTGATAGCGCAGCGATGATTACGAAGCCTTGCGAAGCACGTCTTCCAGCAGCACATCCAGCTCGCGCCGCACTTGTCCGTTCGGCGCCACGTGGATGCCGCACTCCTTGTGCCCTTCCTGCTCCCACCACCAGCGCCCGGCGCGCTCTTCCTCGCCTTCCTGAACCGCGCGCGTGCACGGCGCGCAGCCAATGCTCGAAAAGCCCTGCCAGTAAAGCTCATGGTAGGGCACGTTGTGGCGGCGGATGTACTCCCAGACTTCTTCGCGCGTCCAGTCCACCAGCGGCGAAAGCTTCAGGATGCCGCCGTGGGCCTCGTCCACCGCAATCTTCTGAACGGACTCACGCGATTCGCTCTGCTGGCGGCGCAAGCCGACTACCCAGGCGTCGAGCTTCGCGAGCTTGCGGTTCAGCGGGCGGACCTTGCGGATCTCGCAGCACAGCCGGCGGTTGGCGACGCCTTCGTAGAACAGATTGGGCCCATGGCTCGAAACCATCGACGCCACTTCGTCCGCGTCGGGCATCACCATCTCGATCTCAACGCCGTAGCGCTCGCGCACGTCGCTGATCAGGCGGTGTGTCTCTTCCGGCAGGCGGCCGGTGTCGATCGTGAAAACTTTGACGTCGCGGCTGATACGCGCCGCCATGTCGAGGATGACCATCCCCGAAGCCTGAAACGCCGTGCAGATCGCCAGACGGTCGCCGTATTGCTCCATGCCCCAGCGCAAAATCTCTTCCGCGCTGGCGCTTTCCGGAGGTCGGGACACATCCGCCACCGAGGTTGTCTCCAACGTCGTCACGCTCATGAGTTTCTCGCCGCCTCGATCAGAATCTGCGCCACCTCCGGCCGGCTGAATTCCGGCGGAGGCAGTTTGCCTTCCGTCAACAATTGCCGCACCGCCGTGCCGCTCAGGTGTACGTGGTGCTCCTTGCCATGCGGACAGGTCTTCGAAGACGCCATTTGCCCGCAAGCCCGGCAGTAGTGAACGAAATCGAAAAAGATCGGCTCGATGCCCAATTCGCCGGGCTTGAACTCGGAAAAAATCTTCTGCGCGTCGAACGGGCCGTAATAGTTCCCTACCCCGGCGTGATCGCGCCCGACGATGAAGTGGGTGATGCCGTAATTCTTGCGAACCTGCGCGTGATACAGCGCTTCGCGCGGCCCGGCGTAGCGCATCCAGGCCGGGAACCCCGCCAGCATCGTGTGCTCCGGCGAGTAGTAGTTGTCGATCAGCACTTTGTAGCAGGCCAGCCTCACTTCAGCCGGCGTGTCGTCGGATTTGGTCTCGCCCAGCAGCGGGTGAATAACCAGGCCATCGGCGGTCTCGAGGGCGATCTTGGTGCAAAACTCGTGCGCGCGGTGGATCGGGTTGCGGGTTTGAAATCCGACCACCTTCTTCCAGCCGCGTTCGGCAATCGCCGCCCGGACCTTGCGGGGCGAAAACGCCAGCCCACCCTGAATCTGAAGTTCCCAGCCGGGAAAAACCTGCACCGAGCCCGCCACGCTGTAATCGCCCGCTTCGGCCAGCCAATTCACGCCGGGATGCGCCGGGTCTTCGGTCCGGAAAATGTGCTGCGCATAGTGCGCCTTGTCGATTTTGAAAATCTCTTCGATCTGGATGACGCCAGCCGGCGTGCCGTTGTCCTGCAGCACCACCCGCTCGGCCTTGCGAAGTTTTTCAGCGAGTTCGGCGGAGATCGGCAGGATCACCGGGATGCTCCACGGCTCGCCCGTGGTCAGGTGCATCGTCTCGCAGGCGTGGCGAACCTCGCGTTCGGGCATGAAGCCGCGAACAGGCAGGTAGCCCTCTTCCGCGAGCAGAAACAGGTCACTCAGATGCCGGAAAGTGGCATCCATCACCGGAGGATTGCTTTCGAGGAGAGCTTTGGCTTCCTCGACACTGGTCAACATAGGGGGCTAATTCCTGTATCTCTATCGGGATAGTAGAGATTCAGGTTAACAGATTTGCAGGAGGGGTTGCAAGAGGAGGATTTCCGGCCGCCAGCCAGTCCGAGTGCGACCTATGACGCCGGCACCCGAAACGCCGAGCAGAAAAGAATGGGAGCCGCAGATGCACGCAGATCAACGGAGATTAAGAGCCAAGGAATTATCTACTTGATAACAAATTACTTACCGCGCTGACTTGCATTTCATTCGCGTGCATCTGCCGCTGAAACTCGATTTCTGGCCCTAGCCAAGCAGGCGCTGGAGGTTGCCCCCCAGAATCGCAGCGGTGTCCGGTTCAGCCAAGCCCAACTCCTTGAAAACATTAGCCTGTTGCTCCAAAATGGGCCGGTTCCAGCCGCGCGGGAAAAACGAGGAGTCGGACCCAAACAGCAGTCTTTGGGCCCCAAAAATCTCGATCGCCTTGGCGAACACCTCTCGCAGCGACAGAGTCGGCGTGTGGTACTTCACCCAGGAGTTGGTGCTCGAAGTGTCGAGGTAGACATTTGGAGCCAGGTCGCCGAGCATCAAGGCCTCGCGGAAATAGCCCGCCCCGAAGTGCGGAATCACGAAGTTGACGTTGGGGAATTCCAGTGTCACCCGGTGCAGGTCGATAGGATTCGAAAAACTCATGTCGAACTTGGACGCCAAGCCCAACTTCTTGCGCACGCCGACGGTAAGCACGCCCATGTGGACGAACACCACGGCCTTGTGTTCAGCGGCAAGCTGATAGATCGGCTGCAGCCGCTCGTCGTGGACCGAGAAGCGGTGCATGGCAGGAAATAGGCAAACGCCGCGCATGCCCATTTCGCCAAAAGCGCGGCGAGTGCGATCAACCGCATCGGCGGCGAGCGGGTTGAGCATGAAATAACCCCAGAAGCTGTTGGGGTGGGCTTTGACCGCCTCCGCGACCGAACCTTCATCGCCCGGCACGCTGGCGATCAGCACGGCCTTCCCTACCCCGCAGCGGCCGAGTTCCTGGACCCATTTGTCCGCGAGCGAGGTGTTCGTACCAGGAACCTCCCAGCCAAGCGAAGAAACCACCGCTTCGACTGCTGTTTCCGCGGGCAGCTTCTTTTGGCCAGCCAGCGCCTCAAAGAACCCTCGCGAAAAAAAATGGACGTGCGCGTCGCACTTTCCATTCGTGACGGGATACGCTTTGGGTAGGACTGGGCCTGAAGGGTTCGGCATCGAAATCGAATCTCCCGAACCATTCTAGGCGATCAGTACTGTCGCGCGAGCTGGCTCGTTGGCCGCCCACGAAAACAACAGAAAGTCAGGCACCAATAGTACTTATCAGCCAGAGAAGCACAGCTCAAAAAAAATTCAATCCCATCTTCTTCGCCCCCTCTTCACAAATGTTTCCGCTAGACTGGATAGCTGACTGGATTCGCAGCGCCTGCGATCGACAGCACATCGACAAGAGGAAACACATGAAGAGCAAGACAGTTCGCCTTTTACTGCTTAGCGCGGTTCTCTCGCTGGTTGCGGCGCCGGCAATCGCCGGGCCATTCATTCTGGCGGGTACGGATGCCGATGATCACGGTTCCGGGAACGCCACGACAAACTTCGACGGCTGGTTCTTCATGCAGCGCGCATTAGAGAATTTGGCCGCGGCTCCGTCGCTCACTAATGGGAACTTTCTGGTGGCCAATTTGGGCAGCGACACGTTAACGACCGCATCGTCTGCGGCCGCGTCGGCCTTCACCTTGTCATCCTTGCCGGGCGCCGGTTGGAGTTTCGCAAACGTGGACGGCACCACGGACCTGGAGGCCTTTTTTGATGGTACCGGCGCTACCAATGTGAACAATACCGGCATCATCATGATGGACTCCGGCGGGGGTAACGTGTTCGGCGGTACGTCCGCATCTGAGCTGGCGATCTTCACCACGAACGCCGCGATCATTAACTCCTTCCTGGGCGGCGGCGGCGGACTGTTCAGCCAGTCGAATAGCTACGGCTGGGTGTCGTCGTTGTTGCCGGGCCTTGATACTCCCGACGAGTTCCTCACAGGAATCAATTTGACCGCGGACGGCAACTCGGCCTTTCCCGGCCTAACCAATGCCGACCTCGGCGCGGGCCCTTATCACAACCGCTTCGAAAACTTCGGCGGGCTCTCAGTCTTCGGCGTCGGCGCCTCGACGCAGAGCGCCATCATCATCGGCGCATCCGGTGGCTCGGTGACCGACCCGGATCCGCCCACAACGGCGATTCCGGAAACTTCGACCGTGCTACTGGTCGCTTCGGGATTGCTGGGTCTGGTAGCCTTTCGGCGCCGATTTCGACACTAATCAGCGTTTCGTACCGGAACTGCGGCGTGCCGTGCGGGTTCGCGCGAACCCTTGCGGGTGGCGTTGTGGCGTACCAGATCCGTGGCGTCCTTGGGTCCGCGCCGGTTGCGCAAGCAGGCGCACACCGCCGCTGAACCGGCACCGGTCGCCAAACCCCACAGCCCCGAAAACGCCTCAGGCCTCCAGCAACGCCGCCATCAGCGCGCCCTTGGCCGTGGTATCGAGTGGCGACGACGCAATCCGCACTTCCGAGATCTGAATCGGCAGGTCGGCGTTGCGCAACGCTTTCTCGATACGCGGCAGGAAGCCGCTGGGTTTTGCGCTACCGCCGCTGACGGCGACCGGAATCGGCTTGTCGATCTGCGCCAGCTTGCGTGTTCCCGACAGCGCCTCGGTCAAGCCGCGGATGACACTGGCGATCATCTCGTCGTAGTAGACCGACAGGGCGCGGTCCACTTCGTTGTGGCCGCGGCCGTTGAGCACCAGGTTTTGCTCCTTCATCATGCGGATCGCCGTGGCTGTCTCGGCGGTCACCCCAGCCGCGCTGTAGTCGATAAAATCGCCGGCCTTGGGAGTGCTGAACGTCACCACCGGCAGCCCCAGGTAAGCCAGACAGACGTTGCAGGTGCCGCCGCCGAAGCTGATACCCAGGCCGGTGAAATTGGTCTCACCCAGTTCAGCGAACACCACCGCCAGCCCTTCGTTGATGATGGCGACCTCGTAGCCGAGGTTTTCGAGCATCTCGGCGAGCGTCGTGCGGTGGTAGGCCAGGTCTTCGTTGTTGCCTCCGCCGTTGCCGGGGACGCTCAGGCAGACCTTGTCGCCTTGTTTGGCGTGGCCGGCCAGCCGCAGCACCATCTCCTCGATGACCTGCAGGTTCTGCGGCTCGTTGGGATTGAGCAAGCCGCGGCTCATCGGCCGGCGCACCTCGACGTTCAAGGTATGCGCCAGCCTCTGGGCCCGCTCGCCCAGCACCAGAATGCGGTTGTCCAAAACCTTGTAAGGAATCTCTTCCTTGCGCAGCATCGCCTCGGTGACCTTGGAATAAGGCAGCGAGACGAACGTATTGAGCTGGGCGCGGTAATTGAATCCGCCGCCGTTGGGCTCAGCCAGCACAATGCGGCTGGTGCCGATATCGAGGCCGATGGCCTTGATCGCCGACTGCATGACTTGCATAGTGGGTTTTCTCCTTCGATTCCTTCGCTTGGCCTGCCGCGCCCTCGCCTTCGAGCGGCTGTTGTAGCGGCCCAGAGTTTCGGGGACGAGACCACGCTGGGGCGGGATCGGCGGTACAGGGACTCTGCCGCCGGCTCGCAATGTCGGCTCTTTGCCGCTGCTCAAGCCCAGCCTCCTCATCGCCGGCGTCTCTCTACGACTTCCGGCCTGACATTCCTACGATCGGCGGGCTACTCCGGCGGCATTAGACTCCTAGTCCGTTTCAGGGCGGCGGAGGTAGGTCTCTGCCGGAAAGCCCGCGAATCACCCTGATTTCCCGCTCGGGTGGCGATTCGCCGCCATGGGACGCTACGATTGAAGTTCGCCGCCCCAAGCGGCGCCTTAGGAATGCACCCGCGGACGCCCCAGGTCCGCCCCCATAGAAACGAGCGCAGAGGAACAGAAATCGATGAGATTAGTTACGTTTTCAGCCGGCCAAGGCCCGCGCGCCGGGCTTGTCGCAGGCGACCGGATTGTGGATCTGACCGCGGCAGGCTATCCGACGGTTTTGTCATTCCTGGAAGGGGGGCCCGCAGCCATCGAGGCGGCCGGCAAGCTCACGGCAAGCCCCGGCAACGCGCCGCTCCGCTCGGAAGTGAAGCTGCACGCGCCGCTGATGCCCCCCAAGTTCATCTGCATCGGGCTGAACTATCTAGATCACGCCAAAGAGTCGGGCATGGCGATCCCTTCGACGCCGGTCGTATTCTCGAAATACCACAACGCGGTAATCGGGCCCGGCGAGGCGATCGAGATCCCGCCGGTGTCGAACCAGGTCGACTACGAAGCCGAGTTAGGGTTCGTGATCGGCAAACGAGGCAAGAACGTCCCGGCTGACCGCTGGGAGGAGTACGTGTTCGGCTACACCTGCGTCCACGACGTGAGCGCGCGCGACTACCAGATGGCGACGTCACAATGGACCATCGGCAAGACGTTCGACACGTTCGGGCCGATCGGGCCGGAGCTGGTCGGCAAAGACGAAGTGCCCGATCCGCACAACTTGCCCATCAGTCTTGAACTCAACGGCAAGGTGTTGCAGGATTCCAACACCAGCCAGTTCATTTTCAACATCCCGACGCTGATCGAATATCTTTCGAAGGTAATGACGCTCGTGCCCGGTGATCTGATCTCGACCGGAACGCCGCCCGGGGTGGGTTTCGCGCGCAAGCCGCCGGTTTTTCTCAAGGCCGGCGATGATGTTGTGGTCAAGATTGCGGGTGTGGGAGAGCTTCGGAATCCTTGTGTTGATGTGACGGGGTAGGCGCGGAGGGGAAAGCAGAGGACAAAGCAAGGCAAAAGGCAAAGTGCAAAAGGCAAAAGGCAAAATTCCGCGGCTACTGCCGGAGTGCGACTTGCCTTGCTTTTTCGGTCTGGGAACGGTTGGAAGTTGGGCTTCGCGGGGCGCCGCGCTCGAATCGGTCAACGGGCGCCGTCAGCGAGCGGCGGCGTCACACTACCGACAGCATCACGACGGCTTTGGCGCGGGCGGAAACATCAACAAGCCTAGCGCCAGCATCACGCGCCGCAAACCCTGTTCGCGCCCTTCCGGGTGGAACCATTCGGTTGGCGTGTGCGCGTCGCCTCCGCGGCCTCCTGCCCCAATTGCCACCGCCGGCAGGCCCATCGATAGCGGCACGTTGGCGTCGGTCGAGGCGCAATCGAGCCGCGACGCGATACCCAGGAAGGAATCGACCGCCTGCAGGCAATCGACCAACGGGTTGTCCGCGATGCGCGGCGCCGCCGGACGATGGCCGATCTCGCGCAGCTTGTAGCTCGACAGCCGATCGGTCGAGCGGCGGTTTTCCGCTTCCACTCCAAGCCGTACCGTCTCCTCGAGAGTCGTGACCACGCGCTGCATCGCGTCGCTCGACCGCGAACGGATATCCACCTTCGCGCGGACAATCGGGGCGATCGAGTTGACGCCCGAACCACCCTCGATCACGCCGACGCTGAGCGTCGTGCGCGGCGAAGCCGGCAGCTCGAGATCCGCCAGAAACGCGATGATGCGGCCCATGGCATGAATCGGATTGGCGCGGCCGTAGTCGTTCCAGCTATGGCCGCCGTGTCCCTCGATGGCGATTTCGAAACGGCGGCTGCCCAGTCCTTCGGCGGTGATGTGGCTGGTGGACGCGCCGTCGATAACCAAGTAAGTATCGATACGAGACGCAAACGGCGAGTGGCGGCACAGAAATTTCATGCCGTGCAGATTGCCTTCGCCCTCTTCGGCAACGTTCGCGACCAGCAGCAGGTTGCGGCGTGGCGCGGCGGGCCGCGGGGCTTCCGACAAAGCGCGCCCGAGGGCCAACAGGGTCACCAAGCCGGTACCGTTGTCGGTGACGCCAGGCCCTTCGAGCGTGCCGTCAGGGCGCACCGAGATGTCGCTCGCCTTGCGCGGCGACAGCGCCGTATCCATGTGAGCCGAAACGGCGACGAACGGGAGCGATTTGTCGAAAATGATCGGGACGACCACGTTGCCCGCGGCGTCGATGCGCGTGGGATGGCCGAACTGCCGCATCAGCGCGGCGAGGTGCTTGGCCCGATGGTGCTCGCGGAACGTTGGCGCGGGGACGCGGCACAGCTCCACATGCCGCTCGTTGAGCCACTTTTTCTCGTTCAGAAAGAACTGCAGGCAGGAGGCGATCAGCGGCTCGCCCGAAACGCGTTCGACGGCCGCGAGAAGCTCAGGCGCAGGCGACTGCGCGCCGTATTCGATCACCCTGTCACGTTTATCCGCCATCCGACCGCCTCTCAGGACATGTGAAATCCAGTCTATCAGACGCCCGGATAGCGCCGTGTTTGACGCCGCCCAACAGTGGCTGGTAGCTTTATTTGTTGCGGCCGGCGCGTGTTCGCAACCGCACAGTAACGGCCGGGAATCGCCGCAGGCACCCTTCGAGAGGGTGGTGCGGCGAGCTTGGGCAAACGATTCCGGACAGCTCCGGTTTGGTCCGAGCGGCGCGCGCCCAATCTGACGGATCTTGGGGGGAATGTACTCCACCCTCGCGGGTAGGGCTCGGATCCGCGGCGATACCCGCTTCTGTGCGGCGGTTCGCTGGAGTCAGTCAAGGTACTTCGGATTCACGACACCAGCCTCGTTTTTTTCGCGGAGAACCATGGATAAAGTACGCATTGGAATGATCGGCTCGGGCTTTTCGGGCGACCTGCACGCCGACGCCCTCAAGCGCGACCTGCGCGCGGACATCGTCGCGGTTGCCGGCTCGGACCAAGGCCGCGCCGAAAAATTCGCCGCCAAATGGAAGATCCCCAAAGCCTTCGACGACTACCGCAAGATGCTCGAGCTCAAAGAGATCGAGATGGTCACGATCGGCGCGCCCAACTTTCTGCATTGCCAGATGACCATCGACGCCGCTCAGGCCGGCAAGCACGTCGTCGTCGAAAAACCGCTGTGCATGACGCTCGACGAAGCCGACCGCATGATCGACGCCTGCAAGAAAGCGAAAGTGCGGCTGATGTACGCCGAGGATCTGTGTTTCGCGCCCAAGTACGTACGCGCCAAACAGCTCGTCGACGAGGGCGCCGTCGGAAAAGTGTTCCGCACGCGGCAGCTCGAAAAACATTTCGGACCACACTCAGACTGGTTCTGGGACATGCAGCGCTCCGGCGGCGGCGCCTTGCTCGACATGGGCTGCCATGGGGCCGAGTTCGCGCGCTGGATCCTCGACAAGCCGGAAGTCAAAAGCGTCTACGCCCACATGGGGACCTACGTCCACACCGAGCGTACCAAGGGCGAGGACGAAGCCACCGGCATCATCGAGTGGCAGAACGGCGCGGTTTCGATCATCGAAAACAGTTGGGCCAAGCGCGGCGGCATCGAAGATTTCGCCGAGATTCAGGGCGTCGAAGGCGTCATCTATTGCGACCTGGTGCGTGGCAGCTCGATGCTCACCTACAGCGAGCGCGGTTTCGGCTATGCAATGGAAAAAGCGCCCGATACGAAGGGTTGGACGTTCCCCGTATTCGACGAATGGATGCAATACGGCTATCCGGGCGAGATGAAGCATTTCCTGGATTGCATGCTCGAAGGCGTCGAGCCGCTCGAGACGGGAGAAGACGGCCGCAAAGTTCTGGAAATCATGTTCGCGTGCTACGAAGCAGCCGCGACGGGCAAGCGCATCGACTTTCCCTACAAACCGAGCCACCCCGACCGGCCGATTGATTCCTGGCTGGCCAGCCGCACGTAGCGAAAGGGCGCCGGCCAGGCGTTCCGTACAGGCAGCCGCGTGCGGATGGCCGCGGTGGCTCGCGCCACTAAGGCAGGCCGCCAAAAGCGCCGCTTTACCGGCGACAAGTGGGGACAGGCGCTCTTGCCTGTCGCGCGCCGCAAAGCGGCGGGCTTTACCAAATTCCACCCGAATCCAGCGAGGTACAAATGGCAGAAAGAAAAACGACTCTCAAAGGCAACCCCTTCAACCTGATCGGCCCCGAGCTCAAATCCGGCGACAAAGCCCCCGATTTCGAGCTGACCGACAACGGCCTCAAGCCGCTGAAGCTTAGCGACACCCAAGGCGTGCGAATCGTGAGCGTGGTTCCGTCGCTCGACACGCCGGTCTGCGATCAGCAGACCCGCCGCTTCAACGAAGAAGCGTCGAAGCTGCCTGCGGTCTCCATCCTGACCGTAAGCTGCGACCTGCCTTTCGCGCAGAAACGCTGGTGCGGCGCCGCCGGCGTCGATAAGGTCACCACGGCCTCCGACTACAAGAACGGCAATTTTGGCGAGGCCTGGGGCACAATGATCGACGAACTGCGCATCGAATGCCGCGCCGTGTTCGTGGTCGACGGCAAAGGCACGATCACCTACGCGCAGTATGTGCCCGAGGTGGCCGACCATCCCGACTACGACGGAGCGCTTGGCGCAGCCAAAGCGGCCGCCGGAGCCTAACAAGCGCCAACGGCTCCCAGCCATCCAACCCCAGGGCTTGGCGTCACGCTGGCCCTGGGGCGCCTATCTCTTACCGCAACCGTGGGACAGACAATCCTGTCTGTCCTCCTTGCCTGTCCTTCATGTCTGTCTTTCTTGTCGGTTCACCGCATTCGCAGGGTCAACCTGGCGAGCACAGGCCGGGGTCGCACCCTTCACAGGCAGGATTGCCTGTGTCGCCCACTGGCACGAACCAACCCAAATCAGAGATCATTGATCTAACCAACCAGTGGGTGCCATGTGACCGGGTTTACGGGACGCCGCCAGTTTCTGGCGCAGCAGGCAGGTATGATGACCGCGCTTTTCGGAGCTATCGCGGAAGATCTTGGAGGTGCGGGCGGCCCGGGAACCCAGGCGGCGCCAAGCCCCCAAACCGCCTCGGAGAAAAAGCCCACCGCGCTCGTCGCCGACGCCGTGTTCAAGGAACACGACACTGGCGAGGGGCACCCCGAGCGTCCGGAACGCTTCGACGCCGTGATGCAGCGCCTCACCGCCGCGAAATTCTACCCCTTCCTGAAGCGCATCGCGACGCGTCAGGCGACCGACGACGAAATCGCCCTGTGTCACGGCCGCGACTACATTAGCGCGGTCCGGCAAGACGTGGCCGCGGGCGCCAGTGCCCTGCGCACCGGTGACACGGCGATCAGCGAGCGCTCGCTCGAAGTGGCTCTCCAGGCCGTCGGCGGCGTGCTCAACGCGGTTGACGCCGTGATGAAGCGGGACGCCCGCAACGCTTTCTGCGCCGTGCGCCCTCCGGGCCACCACGCCACGCCGAACCGCGGCATGGGTTTCTGCATCTTCAACAATGTCGCCGTCGCGGCGCGCTATGCTCAAAAACACCACGGCGCCGGGCGCGTTCTGATCGCCGATTGGGACGTCCACCACGGCAACGGCACGCAAGACTGTTTCTACGGCGACGGCACGGTTCTGTTCATGAGCACCCACCAGTCGCCCTGGTACCCCGGCACGGGAATGAGCTGGGAAACCGGAGAGAGCGCCGGCCGCGGGACAACGCTCAATTGCCCGTTCCCGGCCGGAGCGGGGCGCGAAGAAATCCTGGGCGCGTTTCGCAACAAGCTGCTGCCGGCGGCCAACGAGTTCAAGCCCGACGTCGTGTTCCTTTCGGCCGGCTTCGACTCGCGGCTGGGCGACCCGCTGGGCCGTTTTACTCTCAGCGATGACGATTTCGCGGAACTGACCGGCGTGATGCTCGAAATCGCGGGCATCCACGCGGGCGGCAGGCTGATTTCGCTGCTCGAAGGCGGATACGCTCTCGACGGGCTGGCCTCGGCGGCCACCCGCCACGTCGAAACCCTCTGTGGCGCCGAAAACGCGCGAAAACTCTAATCATGAATTCCAGCCGCGATGAGCTTCCCCTGAACATCCAGGTCGACAGGAATGACGACCGCGCGGTCGTCTATGTCTCCGGTGAAGTCGATATGTACAACTCGCGTAAGCTGCGCGAGACGCTGTTTGATTTGATTCAGAAGCGGAAGCAAAAAAAAGTCATCGTCAGCCTCGACAATGTGCCTTCGATGGACAGCTCGGGTATCGCCACGCTGATGGAAGGGCTGAGCGAAGTCAAAAAGAACGGCGGGGAGATCATTCTCGTGGGCGTCCACGAAAGCCTGCGCGGGGTTCTCAGCCTCACCGGGCTGCTCGGCGTGTTCGACATCAGGCCGGCGGTCGAAGACGCACTCGGTTGAGCGGCGGCCTGCTGCGTGTTTTAGTTGCGCCCGTTCCGTTCCATTGGCGCCTCCAGTCCGCGGCGCGGCGTGCTGGCGCGCTCTCCGTCCAACCCTTCCGCAATCGGTGTTCGTTACCATAGAAACTTGCTCGCGCCCTAAGCCGGCAAGGAAAACGGAGCGAAATGCCTTCACCGCCCAAAGCCTATACCAACCTGGAGTTTCTCAACAGCCGCCACGCCCGCACCCTCCGCATCCTGTCGGAGTACGTGGAACCGAAAAGCCGGCTGGACCGGGAGCAAATTTACGATACGATCGTGTTTTTCGGTTCGGCGCGGTTTCGTGACGCGGCAACGGCCGACAACATGCTCGCAACGGCGAAAACGGAGGACGAGCGCCGCCTGGGGCAGGTCGCCAAAGCCGGCAGCCGCTACTACGAGGAGGCGCGACGCCTGTCGTTCATGCTGGCCAAGTGGGCCGCGGAGGTGTCGGAAAAGAGCCGCCGTTTCGTCATTTGCTCGGGAGGAGGCCCCGGCATCATGGAGGCGGCCAACCGCGGCGCTCACGAGGCGGGCGAACCTTCCGTGGGCTTCAATATCACTCTACCCGAGGAGCAGGAGCCCAACCCGTATATCACTCCCGACCTTTCGTTTCAGTTCCACTACTTCTTCATGCGCAAGCTGTGGTTTGCGTATCTGGCGAAGGCGCTCATCGTGTTCCCTGGCGGTTTCGGAACGCTGGATGAAATGATGGAGATCCTTACGCTGACCCAGACTCGCAAGATCCGCAAGAAAGTTCTCACCATCATCTACGGCCGCGAGTATTGGGACAAAGTGATCAATTTCGACGCGATGATCGAAATGGGCACCATCGACCCTTCCGACCGCGAGCTGTTTTCCTACGCCGAGACTCCCGAACAGGCGTTCGAGATTCTGACGCCGTGGCTGTTGAAACATTACTCGGAAAAGAGCCGCCGGCTTTCGTGACAAATGTAAAACGTCAGTACGTGTGATCTTCGGCACGCGGCCACGCGCTGGTCCATGGGCTGGGCTCTACGACGGTGCTGGGGCGTAACGCATTCGCGTCAGGCTAAATACGCGGCCGAAAGAATTGACCTGTCGCCAGTTCTGTGCCGAGCCCCCACCGCCGGCGTTGCCACCCGGCGGCGTGGCGTGGCTTTCCCCCGCCAAAGCGCCCAAAATAGTTTGGAATGGCTCTTGAACGGTATGCTACCCTTTTTCCAGAACTAGCAATCCCAAAACGACTCGATCTTGATGAGTCGATAGGTGGGGACTATGCGAAAAAGCCTTTTCTATTGTGTAGCGGTGGCCGTGGCATTCGCGCCCGGCTTGTGGGCGCAGGAACAAGGTGGCGCCGCCCCCGGTGGAAACACAGGCGGCCAGCAGCCTTCGTCGCCGGGAGGCCAGCAGGGCCAATCTCCGGCCGGCCAGCAACCAAGCGGCCGCGGGCAACAACAACAACAGGACCCGTTCGGTAACCAGCAACAACGCCAGATGGAGCGCCGGCCCGTGTTTCTATCGGGCAAGGTGGTGCTCGAAGACGGCACGGCTCCTCCGGAGCCGGCGGTGATCGAACGTGTCTGTAACGGTCAGGTTCATCCCGAGGCCTACACCGACTCTCGAGGAAACTTCAGCTTCGAGCTGGGCGGCGACCAGACGTTGGCGATGACCGATGCCAGCGTATCGGGAAGCCGCGGGCCAGGCACTCCCTTCGGCGGCAACGACCCCTTCAGCGGTGGCGGTGATTTCGGCGGCGGGGGCGGGGCCATGGGACAGGTCAACCTCACCGGGTGTGACATCCGCGTGCAATTGTCAGGGTATCGTTCCGACTCCGTATCCCTGGGACGCCGCAGCGTTTTCGACAACCCCAATGTCGGCACCATCATTCTGCACCGCCTCGACGGCGTCGAAGGCACGGCGGTGAGCGCCACGTCGCTGGCGGCCCCGAAGGAAGCCCGCAAGGCCTACGAGAACGGCATCAAGGAGATGCGCAAGAAGAAATCGAACCCGGAGAAAGCCCAGCAGGAATTCGAGAAAGCTGTCGCGGCCTACCCGCAGTACGCATCGGCATGGTCGGCGCTCGGCCAGTTGCGCCTCGCTCAGGAAAACACCGAAGGCGCGCAGGAAGCTTTCGAGAAGGCTCTGGAAGCTGACTCCAAATACCTCAACCCCTACCAGCCGTTGGTGAGAATGCACCTTGTCGCCAAGCGCTGGGAGCCGGCGGCGGATCTGGCGGGCCAAGCTTTGCGGCTCAACCCGCACATGACCGACATGCAGTATTTCATCGCCGTGGCTAACCTCAACGAGGGGAACCTCGAGGAAGCGGAAAAAGCTGCCCAGGCCGTTCAGCAAAGCAAAGACGCCAAGGACTTTCCGCAGACCCATCAGATCCTCGGGCTGATTCAGGCCGAAAAGGGTAACTTCGATGGCGCGGCCCAAGAGTACCGCACCTATCTCGCGGTGCAATCAGCCGGCCCGGTCGCGGAGGATCTCAAGCGAAGGTTGAACGAGTGGGAAGCGCTGGGCGTGATCAAAAAGGCGCCTGCCGGCCCGGCGGAAGCCATTAACGCGGTGAAAGAGTAACTCTCCCGGGACGGTCGACGCCTTTCCGCTAGCGCACTCCTGCACGGTATCTCGTGCGGAAGCAGCGAGCGCGTTGGCCGTCCCAAGCATTTCAACGCACCGAATTCATACGAGCTCGATCACGGGCTCGGACGGTTGCCCGCGCAGCATCACCAGATTCGTTTATCACACCAGATTGTTTCGAAGAGGAGAATCACTATGAGTATATTGAGCCGCAGAGCGGCTTTGCTAGGTTTGGGTGCGATCGGCATCGGCATCTCTTCGGCAGCCACGTCGCTCAAGGAAGGGGATATGGCTCCCGATTTCAGCCTGCCTTCCACCGACGGCAAGACCGAAAAGCTTTCCAGCTACAAGGGCAAGAACAACGTCGTGCTGGCGTTTTACCCAAAAGCCTTCACCGGCGGCTGCACCAAGGAAATGAAAGGCTACCAATCGGGCCTCGAACAGTTCACCGATAGCAGCTCGAAAGTTTTTGGAGTCAGCCTGGACGACATCGAGACCAACAAGAAATTCGCGCAGGAACTGGGCCTCGAGTTCGCGCTGTTGAGTGACACGTCTGCCGAAGCCGCCAAGGCGTATGGCGTTCACAACGCGGAGCGCAATATCGCTTCCCGCGCCACCTTCGTGATCGACAAACAGGGCAAGATCGCGCATATCGAAGAAGGTTCAGGCGCGGTGGAAATCGGCGGAGCGGCCGCGGCCTGCAGCCGCTTGAAGTAGCCCTCCCTGCCTGCGGATTCGAAATCCTCTACGTAAAAGCGGCCTCGCAGCCTTCGCGCTCCGAGGCTGCTTTGTGTTACAACTCCTTCTAGCCTCTTCCCTCACGTGCCTTGGTCTTGATACGGCTGCGGCAGCTACTGTCCGGGAAGGAGCAAGCTTCAGCAGAATGATTTCCAAGGAGGAAACATATGCGCTTTCTTAGCCGCAGAGAAGCCCTGTTGGGCTTGGCGGCGGCCGGAGCCGGGGCGTCCTCGGCGGCGACTACTCTGAAGGTCGGCGACATGGCGCCCGACTTCAGCCTGCCCGCCAGCACCGGCAAAACCGAACGGCTCTCCAATTACAAGGGAAAGAACAACGTTGTGCTGGCCTTCTTCCCGAAGGCTTTCACCGGTGGCTGAACGAAGGAAATGAAGGGATACCAGGCTGGTATCTCCCAATTCACCGATTCCTCATCCGTCATATTTGGCATCAGCACCGACGACCTCGAAACCAACACCCGCTTCGCCAAAGAACTCGAGATCGAGTTCGCCCTCCTCAGCGACACTTCCGGACAGACAGCCAAGAGCTACGGCATCCACAACGCCGAGCGTAACATGGCCTCGCGAGCGACCTTCGTGGTCGACAAGCAGGGCAAAATTACGCACGTCGAAGAAGGATCCGGCGCGGTCGACATCGCCGGCGCGGCATCGGCCTGCAGCCGTCTGAAGTAGTCTGCTGGATGACAGCCTTGGCGGGAGTTCGCTCCCGCCAGGGTATTGCAGGAGCCCGACGAGCGTTTTTCAGCGTCGCGCTTATGGCTTGGGCTGAGGCGCGGGCCCAGGAGCGGACGCAGCGGCTGGCCTGGAATCCGCAAACGCCTGATCCTTGATTTCCAGTTGCATCTGGGCCCGAATTTCGTCGAGCTTTTCGGTGATCTTGACGTCCTGGATGCGCCTCAGAATGTCCGGTAGCGCATCAGTATAGGAGAGCGTGCGGCGCTCCGTTAGCTTGAAAATGTAGTAGCGGCCGCCATGCTTGACCGGCGCCGAAAGCTCGCCTTCCTTGAGCGCGAAAATTGGAGTTTTGAGAGCGTCGGGTAAAGTCCGCGAGTCGCGCCGGAAGAATCCCATGTCGCCGCCCTTTTCCGCCGCCGATCGATCGTTG
Source organism: Bryobacterales bacterium (assembly GCA_040902925.1). GTDB lineage: Bacteria > Acidobacteriota > Terriglobia > Bryobacterales > UBA6623 > JBBDWJ01. Next base: position 28,885 of record JBBDWJ010000163.1, read on the forward strand.
GAGTGCTCGCGCGCTAACTCGGCGAAATCCGCCCCCTGCCGCAGTTCGACCAGCAGTTCCTCGGCCCGGACCCAGGCATCTTTTTCGCTGAGCGGCTTTTTCCCATCTTTGGGCGCCGCCTTCTCAGGGTCGAGCGAGTACTCGATTGAGATCGCCGAAATCCTCGCGTCCTGATAATCCTCTTTGTGCTTCTCGTAGAACTCGCGATAGTCGGCCTGCGTCAGGTTGAGCACTTGCTGGATCTCGGACAGATAAGCGTGCGTCAGGAAAATGCGCGTATTGATCTCCAGCCGCGTGCGGTAGGGCTCTTTCTCGGCAAGCTTCAGTTCTTCGGCGCGCTTGGCGACGGCGATCTGCAGCGCCAGCGCTTCCAGGAAGCCGCCGTAGGTCATGCTGGCGGTCTGCTTGGCGAATTCCGGAGGTGTGTTCTTCCGAATCCACTCGATTTCTTCCGCCGTGTATCCCTTACCCTCGATGAGGGCGACGATTTCTTTCGACGAGTCGGCGGCTTGATCAGCGGATGGGGCTTGTGCGTCGGGCGCGGCTTGTGCGTCGGGCGCGGCTTGTGCATCGAGGATGCCGCAGTCGAGCGCAACTAGAGTGAAAATCACACAACAACGTAGAACACTCATGAAGGGGGAGCTTTTCTCCTGTGAGGTAGGGAATCATCCGCAGTGTAACACAGCGGATTGCGGCCGCCGCCGCTAGTAAACAAGACGAGCTAGGAGCCCTTTGGGTAGTAGCCGCTGCGGGCGGAAACCTTCAGCGTCTTGTCCTTGGCGCGCACTTCGATCTTGCGGAATCCGGG
>JBBDWJ010000164.1:0-29526 GCA_040902925.1 Bryobacterales bacterium
CCGAGCACGCAGAGGGCTTGGCATGCTGATTCTGTGCATAAGTCAGGTAATAGGGGAAAACAGAGACGTAATAGATGGTCGGTCTGAAGGGACATAGGGAAAACCACTGATGCAAGAGCGCGATTACTTCGACGAATCGGAGGCGGCCAAGCCGATCAACTTGACCTGCCCTAATTGCCGCCAGGCCGCTGAGTACTCTCTGCGATGGCTCGTGCGGAAGAAAAAGCAGCGCCTGCCGCCCCGCGCCGACGCAGACGACCGTGCGCGATTCGACAAAGCGCAGTCTTACATGGTGCTGCGCGACGACAAGGTGCAGTGCAGCAACAACCGCTGCCGCAAGCGCTTTGATATTTCAGGAGTGAAGACGGTGGTGTTGCTGTGAGGCCATCGCGCCCGCCCACACGAGGAAGCGCCACAACTCGCGACGCTGGCGCCAGGTGAATTTCCAGAACTGCAGCGCGCCGATCTGATCGGCGTGCCAGCCCCAGTAAGTTTCAATGCGCCACCGCAGGTACGGGCTCGCCCAGGGGCGCAGCCGGTATCCCCGCGAGCTACGCCAGAGGAAGCGCGCGATAGCGGGCAAGGCCTTCAGTTCACGCCAATAGGATTGGGACGGCGGGCGGGCGCGGGGGTGCCGGTGGAGTTCAGTTGCCGTAGTATCCGGGCCGGTGCCGGACGTCATACTTTCTCGCTTTGCCGACCAGCGCGACACGCACGCGGCGGAAGCCGGGCTGCTTGTTCTCGTCGGGGCGGTATCCAAGGATGTACTGGTTGCGGATGGCGTGCGCGATTTGCTGCGTGAGCGCATGCACGTCGTCGGCGCTGTCGGGGAAGTACGCCGCGCCGCCGGTGGCTCGCGTGATATGGCGAATGGCGCGTTGCGCGCGTTTGGCAGAACGCCGGTCTTCTTCGCTCAGCAGCCCGACTGCGTAAATGATTGTGTCGGTTTCCTGCAGGCGCCGCACCAGTTTTTCGAGCGTGCCGCGGCTGGCATTGTCCTCACCGTCGGTGACGATCAGCAGCACTTTCTTGTCGTGCTTGCCTTCTTCCTGAAGGTAGTCGAGCGACATGCTGGCGGCGTCGTAGAGAGCGGTGCCGCCGCGCGAATCGATGCGCTGCAACGCATCCTGGAGGCGCTCCTGGCTCTTGGTGAAGGGGCTGTCGAGGAAGGCTTCGTCGTTGAAGTTGACGATAAAAACCTCATCCTCGGGGTTTGACGCCTTGACGAAATCCAGCGCCGCCGTGTTGACCTTCATCCGTTTGTCGCGCATGCTGCCGCTGTTGTCGACCAGAATGCCGAGGGAAACCGGCACATCCTCCCGGCGAAACAGCGTCAGAGGCTGTGGCGCATCGTCCTCGAACACCTTGAAATCGCCCTCCACAAGGTCGGTGACGATATGGTCGTTCTTGTCGATGACGGTGGTGTGCAGCAGGACGAGCTCGGTGCCCGCTTCAAACACGACGCCCCCGTACACATCCGAGCTCGGCTCGGTCGGTGTCTTGCCCGGGCTCTGGCCCTGCTGGGGGCTGCTGGCGGGCTGTTGCGCCGGCATGGTCCCGCACACAACGACAACCAGAAAAAGGAGCGCGATCCGGCGCAGCCGAGACGCGGATGACGGCAGATTAGGAGTGATGGTCTTCCTCACGATGGAATCGCAAATCCGAAAGGCGGGCAGGGCGCTCAACGCGACGGTGCGTAATATCCCAGACGGAAATGCGCTCGCAGGGGAGGCATTCCGCGGATCTTCTTCATCTCAACACTCACACGCCGCCATTTGCCGTCTTTCTCCTGATTGGAGGGGACGTAGCCGATAACGTATTGGTTGCGGAGCTCGATACCGATCTTGGCGGCGACGTCGGGCAGTTCGTTCAGGTTTTCAACGGGAAACTGCCTTCCACCGGTCGTTTCGGCGACTTCGGTGAGCAGGCCCGGGCCCGAAAATTCTTCCGGGGGCCGGCCGCGAGCCGAAACCGGCTCGAAAATACCGATGGCGTAAATCTGCACGTCCGATTCTTTGACCAGGCGCTTGATTTCCCGTTCCGTATAGCGGCTGCTGTTGTCGCCGCCATCCGAGATCACCAGGATAGCCTTCTTGGTGTTCTTGGCCTCTTTCATCTTGTTCAGAGCGAGGTAGATGGCGTCGAGCAAGGCGGTTCTTCCCTTGGACTCGGTGAACGTCAACTCGTTCTGAATCTCTTCGAGGCTAGCGGTGAAGTTGGTGACCATCTTCGGCCGGTCGTTGAATTGAGAAAGGAAGAACTCGTCTTCGGGGTTGGCGGTTTTGAAGAACTGCGCCACCGCTTCACGCGCCTTGGCCATCTTGTAGCCCATGCTGCCGCTGGCGTCGAAGACGATGCCCATCGATAGCGGCGTGTCCTCGGCGCCGAACTGCGTGATGGTCTGCTCGGTCTTGTCTTCCTTGATCTCGAAGTGCTTTTGCTCGAGCCCCGTCACGAAGCGGTTCATCGGGTCGGTGACCGTTACGTTGATCAGCACCAAAGGCACGTCCACCTTGATGCTCGTAGTGGGAAGATCGTCTTCGACGGCGGCTTCGCGGCCTTTGAGCTTGGCGTTGGCGTCGGCCCCAAACGCTGGTGTGAGAAGTAGAGAGCAGAGGGCTAGAATCCGCACGAAGTGCGAGGCTGGCGTACGGCGTCGATTCCCGAGCAAGCTCACACTCCCCTCCTCGTCCTAACCATTCCAGGAATGGGTGTTTTGATATTCAGCAGGCTTTCTAGCGCTTTGATTCTAGCATACGGCCGCAAGCCATCTCTGTGTTAGACTGAAGCGTACCGCAAAGGTTACTTGCCAGCCGGTACGCTCGCGGGATTTGGAGTGCTTCCTTCGCGCTCCGCGGTCCTGCCGAACTCTCACGATTTAGACCGAATGGGCACCCCGCCACGACGCCTTAGGTCGATCCGCGCCTGGGGTGGTGGTCTCTCCGGCCGTTCGGTCCACGTCAGACACAAAATAAAGCCGGTATTTCCGGCGACAGCCCGGCCGGGCGGCAGCCCGCCCGCCATTTTGATCCGGCTAGGCAGGGAGCACGCACTATGGCAGCGGTGAAATACGTTTTCGTGACTGGCGGGGTCGTCTCGTCGCTTGGCAAGGGGATTGCCGCCGCCTCCATCGGCAATCTGCTGGAGAGCCGCGGCCTACGCGTCACTCTGCAAAAGTTCGATCCCTACCTCAACGTCGACCCTGGCACGATGAGTCCCTTCCAGCATGGCGAAGTCTTCGTGACCGACGACGGCGCCGAGACCGACCTCGACCTCGGCCACTACGAGCGCTTCACGCACGCCGCCCTGACGCAGGACAACAACTGCACCAGCGGCCGCATTTACGAGCGCATCCTCAGCAAGGAGCGCCGCGGCGACTACCTAGGGAAGACCGTGCAGGTGATTCCGCACGTCACCAACGAAATCAAGGACGCCATTCGCAAGATCTCGAAGGACGTCGACGTCGTCATTGTGGAGATCGGCGGAACCGTCGGCGACATTGAGTCGCTGCCGTTTCTCGAAGCGATCCGGCAGATGCGCCACGAACTGGGCCGCGAGGATTGCATCTTCGTACACGTAACGTTGGTGCCCTGGATCGCGGCCGCCGGCGAGCTCAAAACCAAGCCCACGCAGCACAGCGTCAAGGAGCTGCGGGCCATCGGCATCCAGCCCGACCTGCTGCTGTGCCGCACCGAAACCGGCCTCTCGCGTGATCTGAAGGAAAAAATCGCGCTGTTCTGCGACGTCAGAAAAGAGGCGGTGATCGCCGCTAGCGACGTCGACTCGGTCTACGAGGTGCCGGTCAATTTCGCCGAGCAGGGAGTGGACGAGATCATCCTGCGCGGCTTTGGCCTCGACGCCCCGCCCCGCAATCTGCGCCCCTGGCAAGAAATGCTGGCGGGGATGCGCAACCCGCGCGACGAGGTTGTGATCGGCATCGTAGGCAAGTACGTCGACTACGAGGACTCCTATAAGAGCCTTAAGGAAGCGCTGCTGCATGGCGGGCTGGCGCACCATTTGCAGACCCGCGTCCGATGGATCGAGGCCGAAGGCATCACCCGCGAGGAGACCGGGCGGCAGCTTGGCGAGCTCGACGGCATCCTGGTCCCCGGCGGCTTCGGCGAACGCGGCATTGACGGCATGATCGAGACGATCCGCTACGCGCGGGAAAACGCAGTCCCCTATTTCGGGATCTGCCTCGGCATGCAGACGATGGTGGTCGAGTACGTGCGCCACGTCTGCGGCATTGCCGACGCCCACTCGACGGAATTCTCGCCCGACACGCCGAACCGCGTGTTCTACAAGCTGCGCGAGCTCAAGGGCATCGAAGACCTGGGCGGCACCATGCGATTGGGAGCTTGGCCCTGCAAGCTCGTACCCGGCACGGTGGCGCACAACGCCTATGGCCGCGACGAGATCAGCGAGCGCCACCGCCATCGCTACGAGTTCAATCGCGATTATGAGGCGACGATCCGCGAGCACGGCATGCGAATCTCCGGCGAGACTCCCAAAGAAGGCTACGTCGAAATTTGCGAGCTCCCCAGCCACCCCTGGTATCTCGGCTGCCAGTTCCACCCGGAGTTCAAGTCGAAACCGCTGGAGCCGCACCCGCTGTTCAGCGCCTTCATCGCGGCCAGCTTCGAGAACCGCAAGAAGCGCCTGAAGGTCGAGCGCAGCCGGGAAGCCGAGCAATTTCTGCGCACGACGCGCGCCGCGCACTGATCCGGAAAACCCGGCCGAGCCGTCAAGACTTTCGCTTTGCCGTTTGCTTTCCCATGTTGGCCGTCCTTTCCCATGAGTAGCCCGCGCACTGCTGTGGCTGATCCAAGGCAAAAGGCAAAGTGCAAAAGGCAAAAATTAGGACGCCATGACGAAGTTTGCGATCGGGTCGGTTGAATTGGGCGGTGGCGCGCCGCTGGTCTTGATCGCCGGTCCCTGCGTGATCGAATCCGAGGAGCACACCGTGCGGATGGCGCATGCGGTGCGCGATGCAGCCAGGCAGGCGGGCCTGGGCGCGATCTTCAAGGCCTCGTTCGACAAGGCCAATCGTACCAGCAAGGCGTCCTACCGCGGCCCAGGGCTCGACGAAGGCCTGCGGATTCTCGCCGAGGCCAAACGGCAGACGGGGCTGCCGGTGCTGACCGACATCCACGAGGTCAGCCAGGTAGGTCCGGCGGCCGAGGTTTGCGATGTGCTGCAGATCCCCGCATTTCTGTGCCGTCAGACGGATCTGCTCGTCGAGGCTGGCCGCTCAGGCCGCGCGGTCAACATCAAAAAAGGGCAGTTCCTGGCGCCATGGGACGTCCGCCACGCGGCGGAAAAGGTTGCGGGCGAGGGTGACGGCCGTATCCTGCTCACCGAGCGCGGCAGCAGCTTCGGCTACAACAACCTGGTCGTGGATTTCCGAGGTCTCGCCATCCTGCGCGAGACCGGCTTTCCCGTAGTGCTTGACGTGACCCACAGCCTGCAATTGCCAGGAGGCGGAGGCACCGTCAGCGGCGGGCAGCCCCAGTTCATCGAGCCGTTAGCCCGGGCCGGCGTCGCCTTTGGAGTTGACGCACTGTTTTTTGAGGTTCACGACAACCCCGCTCAAGCGCTCTCTGACGGCGCAAATGCCTTGCGCCTTGATCTGCTGCAGCCGCTGCTCAGGCGTCTGGCCGAGCTCGATCGCCTGGTGCGCCCTTGGCTGACCGCCGGCGCCTAGGCCCACCCGCCAACGCCTGGGTCTACCCGCCAGCCTCCCATTTTTGCCTTTTGCACTTTGCCTTTTGCCGTGCTTTTCCCTCCCTTGCCTTAGGCGTGCCTGACTCACGCGGAGGCCAGGACCGGGATCGCAGCCGGGCCCAGGGCGGTTCGGGACGGGGCGAGATTCCTAAGGCAAGGCAAAGCAAGGCAAAAGGCAAAGTGCAAAAGGCAAAATTTGGCCTTGCGGCCCTCGGGAAGCGGCCCTGGAAGTTATGTCAGAATGTAGGTTTATACGCGGGACTCCTCCCGCCAGGAGCACGGTGTGAGTACCAACATCCCGGGTCAGCCCGATCCGGCAGCGCTCGGCGAGGTAGATCTCGACGAGGACATCCCCTCCCCCGACGATGACTTTTCGGCTGCCCTGGCGGACCACGACCAGGAATCGGACGGCCGAGGGCAGGGGGGCAATCCCCGTGGCGCCATCGTCAGCATTCGCGACGACGGCTACTTCGTCGACATCGGGCGAAAGTCTGAGGCCTTTCTGCCGCGCGAGGCCGCCCATCACGAGGGCGAAGACGACGAGCGCCTCGAAGTGGGCAAAGAGGTCGAGGTCAGCATTACCGGCCGCTCTCCCGACGGCTACCTGACGTTGTCGCGCATCATCGCCGAGCACCCCAAAAGCTGGGCGCAACTCGAAGCCGCGCACGAAACAGGGGCCGCGGTCGCCTGCACGGTCACTGAAAAAATCAAGGGCGGACTCGCCGTGGACATCAACGGCATCCGCGCCTTTCTGCCGGCCTCTCGTTCGGGAATCCGGGATGCCGCCGAGCTCGACGCCTCCATCGGCCAGGAGATGCGCTGCCGCATCATCCAGCTCGACATCGATGACCGTAATGTGATCGTCGACCGCCGCGTGCTGCTCGAGGAAGACCGCCAGCAGCAGCGCGAGCAAACTCTCGCCGGGCTAGCCCCCGGCCAGGTCGTGCGCGGCACCGTGCGCAACATTCGCGAATTCGGCGCCTTCGTCGATCTGGGCGGCGTCGACGGACTGCTGCACATCAGCGACCTGGCCTGGTGGAAGGTCAAAGACGTCGCGGAAGTCCTCAAGGAAGGCGACTCGTTTGACGTCAAGATCCTCAAGGTGGAGGAAGGCGGCAACCGCATCTCGGTCGGCCTGAAGCAGCTCACGCCCGACCCCTGGACGACCATCGGCGACAAGCTCAACGCCGGCGACCGCGTCAAAGGCACGGTCACACGGCTGAAAGATTTCGGGGCGTTCGTCGAAATCGAGCCGGGAGTCGAAGGCCTGATTCACATCTCCGAGATGTCGTGGGCGCGCAAGGTGCGGCACCCTAAAGACGTTGTCAACGAAGGCGACGTCGTCGATGTGGCTGTGCTCGAAATCAAGATTCCCGAGCGCCGCATCGCTCTGGGCCTAAAGCAAGCTCTTGGCGACCCCTGGGAGCGCGCTGAAGCGCAGTTCCAGCCGGGCACGCCGGTCGAGGGAACGGTTCGGAATCTAGCCAAGTTCGGGGCTTTTGTCGAAGTGCTGGAGGGCGTCGAGGGACTGCTCCATATCTCCGACATCACCAACGAAAAGCGCCTCACTCATCCCAACGAAGTGCTCAAGACCGGCCAGACCATCAAGGCCGTGGTGCTCGAAATCGATCGCGAGAAACGCCGCCTCAAAATCGGCATGAAGCAGCTCGAGCCCGACTCCCAGGACGAAGTCATCGCGGAGCTGAAAGCCGGCGACAACGTGACCGGGCGGATCATCCGCATCCAGGGCCAGGAAGCTTTCGTCGAACTGGGCGAGGGCGTGAAGGGAATCTGCCACATTGAGCCGCAGGCAAAAGCGGCCCCCGAACCAACCGTTGCAGACAAAGACGTTTCTTCGATGAGCGCCATGCTGGCGGCGGCTTGGAAAGGCGGAGGCGGCGCACCGGCCGCCAACGCGGCCTCGGCCCCACAGTTGAAGGCGGGAGAGGTTCGAGCGTTCAAAGTCGCCCGGCTCGACCCCAAGAAACGAACCATCGAGCTTGCGCTCATCGACGCCTGACGACGGCGTGCGGCCCCACCCTTGCGGATGGGGCTCGGATCGCCTGCGGCGATTTTCATGAGTCGTAAGGCTTTCGTGCGTCGTAGGGCTAGGTGCCGCTCCGCAATAATCCGGCAAGGAGGCAGTTCCACCATGCCCGCCGATAGCATGCCCTCCCAAAGCACGCCCTCCCAAAGCACGCCGTGGTACCGAAACGGCATCGTTCTGCTTATTGCCTGCCTGCTGCTGCCTCCGTTGGGGATCATTCTGCTGTGGATGCGTCCGGGAATAGGCGTATTTCGAAAGCTTGTCTTCTCGGCCGCGTTGGGGCTTTTTTTTGTCGGCCACTTGGTCTGGTTTTACGGGATGCGCATGGAGATGGCCGGCAGCGGCATGAGACCCCTGTTCTCGTTTTTTGATCCGCAAAGCCACTACGAGAAGCTGCAAGACCCCAACCGGCGCGCCGACCCCGCCGTGTTGGATCAGGATCAACAGAGCCAAGCCGGCAGCGCCGCCGCCAATGCAGATCTCGCCGAGCCAGCAGAGCTTGCCGCCGGAGAAGCCGCGACTGGGCAGTCCCAAGGTGAAGGCGGGAAACAGCCTGAAAGCGCCGCGCCCGGCGGCCAGCCGGAGAGCGCGACCGAACCCGCGGCGAATCCGCATACCAGCCCAAGCAGCGCCTACTGGACCGACTTTCGCGGCCCTCGCCGCGACGGGCACTACCAGCAAACTCCTATTCGCACCAACTGGCCTGAGGCCGGCTTGCCCGAGATCTGGCGGCAGACCGTCGGCGGGGGCTATGCATCCATGGCCGTTGCCAACGGACGCATCTTCACGATCGAGCAGCGCCGCAACGATGAAGTTGTAGCGGCCTACGATCTCAACACAGGCGGGGAGCTGTGGACCCACGGTTGGCCCGCGCGCTTCGAGGAACAGATGGGCGGACCGGGCCCGCGGGCGACACCGACGTGGGACTCCGGCAAGGTTTACGCGCTGGGAGCCACCGGCGAGCTGCACGTGCTCGAAGCCGCCACCGGCAAGCTGGTCTGGAAGAAAAACATCCTTGCCGACAACAAGGCTCCGAACTTGCACTGGGCCATGTCGGGCTCGCCGTTAATCGTCGATGACAAGGTGATCGTGCAGCCCGGTGGCTCCGGCGCTTCTATCGTGGCCTACGACAAGCTCACCGGCGCGGTGGTTTGGAAGTCGCTCAGCGACACGCAGTCCTACACCTCGCCTTCGGAGGTGACGCTGTTGGGCCGCCGGCAGATTCTCACCGTCAGCGGTGACCGCATGTTGGGCCTGGCGATCGAAGACGGCTCGCTGCTGTGGGAGTTCCCCTGGTTTACCTCTGGCGGCGGAAATATCTCGCAGCCGCTGGTGGTCGACGACGAGCACGTCTTCATCTCGGCCGGATACGGGCACGGCTCGGCGCTGGTCAAGCTGGCGCATTCGGGCGAGGCGATGCAGGCCGCCGCAGTCTGGCAAAACAACAATCTGAAATGCCGCTTCAATGCCCCGGTGATTCACGACGGGCATGTCTACGGGCTCGATGAAGGCATCCTCGCGTCGATTGACCTATGGACCGGCGAGCGCGACTGGAAGGGCGGCCGTTACGGCTACGGGCAGTTGCTGCTATCGGGCGGTCACCTGATCGTGCTCACCGAGGCGGGCGACGTTGTGCTCGTTCGCGCAACGCCGGAGGCGCATCAGGAATTGGCTCGCTTCAAAGCCCTCGAAGGCAAGACTTGGAACAACCCGGCCATCGCCAGCGGTAAGCTGTTGGTTCGTAACCAGACCGAGATGGTCTGCTACGATCTCTCTCCCGCCGGCAGCACGTAACCCTCTGCCGGAGACACGTGACACCGCCGGCGGCACGTACTCAGTACACGTTCGATGAGCTTCGCTACACTGAAGGCCGAAAACTCGCCACCTTCCGCGGGATCCACGTAATGAACCGAATCGCTTCTCTCCTTCTGTTGGTTTTGTTGAGCCTCACCGGCTGCCACCTCTTTCCGGAACCGGAATTCGAGGGCTCTTTCCAGGTGCCGCCAGGCTTCGTGGTGGAAGTGGCTGCGTCGCCCGAGATGACCGGCTCGCTCCTCCAGATGACGTTCGACAGCCTCGGCCGTCCCGTGGTGTCGAAGGAACAGGGCCACCCCGTCACGCTGTTCGACACCAATGACGACGGCCTGTACGAGACCGAAAAGGTTTTTAGCGACAAGGTCGAGAACCTGCAGGGGATGTGGTTTGACGGCCGCACGCTCTACGCCATCGGCAACGACTCCGCCGGGGAAAAAGCCGGCCTCTATAAGCTCGAAGACACCGACGGCGACGACGTGGCCGATACGTTCGAAACGCTGACGCTGTTCACCGGGCCGATGGGCGAGCACGGTCCGCACGACATCCGCCGCGGACCCGACGGCTACCCGACTGTGCTGATCGGTAATCACTCGGGAGTGCCGGCGGAGCTGATCGATCCGGCGTCGCCGCTGCGAGGCTACAAAGAGTCGCAACTGCTGCCGCGCTACATGGACGCCCGCGGCCACGCCGTTGATATTTGGGCCCCGGGCGGCGCGCTGTTTCGACTCAACCGCGAGAAGATGCGCTACTCCCTGTTGCTGGGCGGCTTCCGCAATCCCTACAACCACGCCTACAACTGGGACGGCGAGGCATTCACCTACGACAGCGACATGGAATGGGACATCAACCTGCCCTGGTACCGCGAGGTGCGCTCGGTCCACACCGTTCCGGGAGCGGACTATGGCTGGCGCACGGGGTCGGGCAAATTCCCTGACTACTACATCGATACGCTGCCGCCGGTCGATGACCTTGGCCGCGGCTCGCCGGTCGGCGTCGAGTTTTATCACCACTACGTCTACCCGCCGGAGTACTTCGACGCCTTCCTGCAAGGCGACTGGTCGAGAGGCCGCGTGGTGTTGGCGAAATATGATCGCGATGGCGCCACCTATAAGCTCGCCCGCGAGGCGTCCGACTTCATCTACGGCGAGCCGCTGAACGTAACCGACCTCGAGGTCGGGCCCGACGGGTACGTCTATTTCACGATGGGTGGACGCGGCACCGTTGGTGGTTTCTACCGCGTGGCTTATCGGGGATACAACTCCGGCCGTGAGCAACTGGAGCAACAGGGTGTCATGGCGGCAGTCCGCCAGCCGCAGCCGCTTTCGAGTTGGGGCCATGCCGCCTTGCTGAAGCAGAAGGAGGAGATGGGCGAGGCGTGGGGCACGGAGTTGGAGCGCGTTGCGCGCGACACCGCTGCCGCAAGCCGCGACCGTGTGCAGGCGCTGATGCATTTACAACGCCTTGCCCCGAAGCCGAACGCCGATCTGCTGCGGCCGCTGGCGCAGGACGCCGATGCCGCCGTGCGCGCCGCCGCGATTTATGTGGTCGGGCAGCATGGCAGCGACCGCGCCAAAGCCATCGCCGCCGCCGGGCTCAAAGATGGCGATCCGTTCGTTCGCCGGCGCGCGGCGGAGGCGCTGGTCCGCATGGGCCTTGCGGCCGATCAGCCCAGCTTCGCGCCGATCGACGATCTCTACGCGCTGCTCAACGATGCCGACCGCTTTGTTCGCTACGCCGGACGGCTGGCTTTGGAGCGTACACCGCGCGACGAATGGAAAAGCAAAGTTCTCGCGGAAACCAACCCTCTCGGTGCGCTCGAGGGTATGCTGGCGCTGATTCGCACGAACACGCCGGGCGGCGCCGGTATCGAGCCGCTTTTTGAAAAAGAGTTGGGATTCTTCCGGCAGGGACTGGACGCGGAGAACGAGCTGCGGCTGCTCAGGACGTTCGATCTCACGTGCCTCGAATTCGAAGCGGGCTGCCCGCCCGAGCTGCGCCGCCAAGTCTATGACATCATCGCGCCGCGCTTCCCCGCGCCGGACGAACGCCTGAATCGCGAGTATGCCCGCACGATGGCCTACGCCGGCGCGCCGGAAGCCATCCAAAAAATCATGGCCGCGATGCCCCAAGGCGAAGAGAACCAGCAACTGCAAATTCACTACGTCTACTGCCTGCGGGCCATCCAGAAGGGCTGGTCGGGTGAGCAGAAGAAAACTCTGCTGGCGTGGTTCGGCAAAGCCAAGCAGTGGCGCGGCGGCGCAAGCTTTCCGGGGTTCATCAACCGCCTGTTCGATTCCTCGCTCGAGTTCTTCGACGAAAACGAGAAACAGATGGCCTACAACGCCATCCCGGAGTTCGCTCCGTTAAAGGAGTCTGAGATCGATAACCGCCGGCGGCGCGGCAACTACGTCCCGGCGGCTGTTTTCGCGCGGCAGAAGGGCGTCAGCGGCGTCAGCGAGCAGGAAATTTTCGAGTACATGATGTACGACCCGATGACGCTGCGGGCCGACGCCTCGCGAGGCCGCGACGTTTTCGAGAAGGAATGCGCCAATTGCCATCGCTTTGGCGGCATGGGCAAAGATTTCGGGCCCGAGCTCACCACGGTCGCCAACCGTTTCACGCGCAAGGATCTGATCGAAGCGGTGCTCTATCCTTCGAAGGTCATATCCGACCAGTACGACGGCTACATCGTCGAGACCAAGGGCGGCGACGTTTTTCTGGGGATGATTCAGTCCGAGGACGACGAGGAGATCGTGATGCTGATCGCGGACGAGGAGCGGCCGGTGGTCATTCCAAAGCCGGACGTGGCGAACAAGCGAGTTTCGGAAGTTTCGACGATGCCGACGCAACTGCTCGATGGTTATTCCATAGGCGACATCGCGGATCTGTTCGCGTTCCTGAAAAAAGCGCCGCAGTGAGTGCATTGTGGCGCAAGCTCTCAGCTTGCAGCGTCGAGCCTCCGCTCGACGCATCGCAGCCCATTTCGCCAACGACGACACCATCGTTTCCGGCGCGCACCGGGCGATAGCTAGAATAGTGGACCGCAACTCGAAGCAGAATCACTCATGACTGAAACCGCGGACGTTGTCATCATCGGCGGCGGCGTAATCGGGGCGAGCGTCGCGTTTCACCTCGCCGAGCGCCGGGCGGGCAAGATCCTGCTGCTCGAAAAGGCGCACCTCGGTGCCGCGTCGAGCGGAAAATCCGGGGCCATCATCCGCCAGTACTACTCCCACGCGCTGCTTACTTTGATGGCCCGCCATGGCCTGCGCATGTACAGGGATTTTTCTGACATCGTGGGAGGACCGCCGGTCTTCACGCACTCCGGCATGGTCGTGGTGACCGACGCCTCCGGCCGGGCTCAACTCGAAGCCAACGTAGGCATGCTCGCGAAACTCGGCGTGGAAGCGAAGATGCTCTCGCCCACGGATCTGAAAGCGCTCGATGCGCGGGTCTCGGTCAAAGACGACGAGGTTGCCGCCTACGAAGCCGAGGCCGGCTATTGCGAAGCGCTGCAGGTGGTTGCGTCGTTCGCCTCGGCGGCCCGTGAACGGGGAGTCGATGTGCGCGAAGCAACGGCGGCCACCGGCCTGGTCCTCGACGGCGAAAAGGTCGCCGGCGTCGCGACTCCGCGGGGCGTGATCTCGACTCGAACCGTCGTGCTGGCCGCGGGAGGCTGGTCGGCGGCTCTGGCGAACGGCGCCGGTGTACAAATCCCCGTCAAGGCTTGCCGCGCCCAGGTGGCGCTCTTGCGGCGTCCTTGCGATTTCGGCCCGGCGCACCCCGTGTTCGGCGATCTCGCCAATCAGATCTACTTTCGCCCGACTCACGGCGAGATAACGCACGTCGGCAACGTCGACCCGCGCGAGGAAAGTAGCGCGGTGGATCCCGACCGCTACAAAGAGGTGGCCGACGAGGAATTCGCGGCGGAGATGCGCGAGAAAATCCAGCGCCGCTACCCTGCAATCGATCGCGGCGCGGGGAGAGGCGGATACGGCGCGCTGTATTCGGTCACGCCGGACTGGCAGCCGATTATTGATCGCCTCCCCGGCGTCGAAGGAGCCTTTTGCGCGGCGGGCTTCAGTGGGCACGGCTTCAAAATGGCCCCGGCGGTTGGGAAACTTCTCGCCGAACTCGTTGTCGACGGCCGCGCGGCGTGCTTCGACATTCACCCGCTGAGGGCTTCACGGTTTGAAGAAGGCGAGCCGTTCGGCGGCAAGACCTTTGCCAAAGTGATGGGCTAGCTGGGGCTAGCTCGCCTTTCTCACACAACACGGTCGACCCACCAAGGCTAGCCGGCCAGATACTTCTCCAGCCGCACCAGGCAGCCGCTCCAGCCCTGGTTGTGCTTGTCGCGCCATTCGGCGTCGACGAAGCGCTCGTGCGTCAGCAGCACCTCGGTTTCCTCGCCCAGGTCACGGAACTCGACCGTCACGAGCGTGCCGGTGACCGAACCGTCCTCCCAGGCCCACGTGTAGACGAGTTTCTCCGGCGGCTGGACCTCGCGGTATTCGCCGTAGGCCACGCTCACTCTGCCGCTAACGTGCTTCATCTGGATGCGATACGAACCGCCCACGCGGAGGTCGATTTCGGCGTTGATTTCGTACTCGTCGGTGGGCGCCGACCAGTGCTTCATTTGTTCCGGTTCGGTCCAGGCTTGGAAGACCCTTTGGCGCGCCGCTTTGAAGGTGCGCTTGAGTTGGAGCGACGGCGCGGGGCTGACGCTGGGTGTGGCCATGAATCATTCTCCTTTGGTCCGGTTTCGGCAAGATATCGTTCCAAGGCGTCGAACTGTTGCTCCCAAAACTTGCGGCACTGCTCGATCCAGGCCACGGCGTCGTTCATGGGACGCGGGCGCAGCCGGCAGCGGTGCACCCGCCCTTTCTTGTGCCGCTCAAGCAGTCCCGCGCGTTCGAGCACGCGCAGGTGCCGCGAAATCGCGGGCGCCGTGACCTCAAACGGCGCCGCCAGGTCTCCAACGGATGCCTCGCCCTCGGCGAGACGCTCCAGGATGCGGCGGCGGATCGGATCGGACAGCGCGGCGAAGACGGCGTCGAGGGAGTCGGATTTATACTTAACCATCATGTTAAATATTAAGTGAAGCGGCGGCCGTAATCAAGCTGCGCCGCGGGGAGCCCATGGAACCCGGTGGAAACACAGATAGCGGCAAGCCGGACCGTGATGATCACAAGCCGCGCGTAGGCGAAAACGAATCGTAGACAGGTGTTCCCGCCCGGCGGGAGGCCTGTCCCTACCTGCATAGACTTGCGCCTGTTTTTCTTCGGATTGGGTTGCCTTCCGGATCTACAACGCTGAACCCTCTCAGGCCGTGGATGCGCTTCGATCGCCGGAAAATGATCGCGGGACCTTGTCTTCCGAGTCTATCCGGGCTAGATCGAAATCAGGTCCCAGGGCTTGCGCGCTTTGCGGCCCAACAGCTTGGAGGCTTCGGGATCGCCCGTGAATTCTTCTTTGGCGGCATCCCAATGGAGTTTGCGGCCGGTCTTGAAGGCGATATTGCCGAGGTGCGCGACAAGCGAAGAGCGGTGGCCCGTGAGCGCATCGCACTTGGGCTTCTCGCCGTCGCGGATGCAGCGCACGAAATGCTGGCCGTGGCGCGGCGTCGGCTCTTCTTCGTTCGTGTGGAAGCGTTCCAGCTTGGCGCCGCGGCTCTTGCCGCCGTCGCCGTCTTCGGCCCGGAACGGCGTACGCCGGCTCTCCTCTTCGCCGATGATTTCATAGCCCAGCCGGTCGACGATCATGACCCCGTTGGTGCCGTAGAAGGCCATGCCGTTGGGACGATCGACGTCGCCGCGAGCGCTATAGAGCGTCATGCTTGGAGTGGTCCGCCCCATGGCGCCAAAACTGTTCATGTTGAGCGACTCGTAGCTCAATACAAAGCCGGGGTATTCGTAGGTGACCTGCAAGACATCGGGATGCTCGCCCATGCCGCCTACGGTGAAACGGCCGCCGGTTGCGCACACCGAGGTGGGCTGGTCGGCCCCCATCACCTGGTGCACGCTGTCAAACCGGTGGATCCCAAAGTCGGTGATCCAGCCTCCGGAATAGTCCCAGAACGAGCGGTAGGTCCGCAGGAAGCGCAAGGGGTTGAACGGAACCTTGGGGGCGGGCCCGAGATAGAAATCCCAGTCGAGCCCTGCGGGCGGGGCGGCATCAGGCTGTGTGCCGATGCCGCTGGGCGCCAGGTTGACGTAGTTCCAAACTTTCACGAAATTGACGTTGGCGAGCTTGCCGCTGCGAATGATCTCCGCGCATTCGGCAAAATGGTCGGCCGAACGGTGCTGCGTACCGGTCAGGAATACGGCCTTCGACTCCTTGGACGCATTCACCATCGCCCGGCCTTCGAGAACGTTATGGGAGTAGGGCTTTTCGACGTAAACGTGCTTGCCGGCCTGGCAAGCCATCACGGTGGGAATGGCGTGCCAGTGGTCGGGCGTAGCGATATGGACGGCGTCGATGTCCTTGTTCTCGAGCACCTGCCGGAAATCTTTGTAAATCTTCGCCGTGCCACCGAACTGTTGCTTGGCCTCCGCGGCTTGCTTGTCGTAGACGTCGCACATGCCCACGTATTCGACTCCGTCAACCGCGGCGATGCTGCGGGCGACGCTTTTGCCACGGCCTCCGCAGCCGACCAGGGCGATGTTGACGCGGCTGTTGGCGCCATACACGCGCTTCGCTGAAGCAGCCGCGAAGCTCGCTACGCCTGCTCGGGCGGTGCTGTTGAGGAATTCACGTCGTTCCATCGGGGCCTCCTGGCTTCCGCGACTAGTATAGAGAAAACTTGGCCCTGCGCAAAATCGTTCCGCACAATGAAACTCACACCGAGCGGGAAAACTCACGCAAGAGCGGGAAATCGCGGCAGCGCGATCACGACGGGACCGGAGCGCCATCGCTGCGAGCCGGGCCCCGCATCCGGGCCAACGGAACTGCCTATTATTGGGAGACGACGCGGAGCGGGGACTCCTTTTGTGCGCCGAGGTCGGGGCCCGATCGAGGCTCTCCCGCGGGCTGGGTAAGCTGGCTGATCCAGGCAGCTTTTACGCGCGCGAAGCTTTCGTCATAAGAGTGGCGCAACTCCGCGGGCGCGGCGAAGCTGGTGACCTGGGCGACGTGAAGCACCCAAGGGGCGATTCTCGACTCGGCGACGACTTCGGTCGATCGTGTGAGCGGAGCGAAGGCCAAAAGAGCCAGCACCAGCGCCGCGCAAACGAGCACGCCGCGCACCAGCCCGAAGGCCCCTCCCAGCAGGCGGTCGAACCAGCGCAAGCCGACCCAGCCGAGCATTTTCACCAGCACCCAGGCGACGATCATGCCCGCAACCAACGAGCCCAACAGAATCGCCAGGAATCCGGCGAAACTCGAAATGCTTTCGTCGGCCAGGTAGGGCTGAAAGTAGACCGCCACGTCGCGGTAGAACCACATGCCACCGATGATTCCGCCGACCAGCGCCACCAAGCGAACGATCTCTTTGGTCAGCCCGTTGCGGATTGCACCGAGGCAGGAAAGCAGCAGAATGCCGCCAAGCAATACATCAAGCCAATTGATAGACATCTCTCGCGCTCCGTGGGCGGGTTGGACTAGATTGGCCGCCGGATGCGGCCGCCCGTGGCGCGGGAGAGGCACGGGTTCGTGGTTAGCTTCTTGAGCGAGTATATACCATTTCCCTAGCGGATTTCGGCCCGCTAAGGCGTGAGGCAGGCGCACTCGGAACGACAGGTATACACCGATCCAAGGCGGCAAGCAAACGACCGGGCGCCAGGCCAGATGGCTGCGCACACCGGGCCGCATGATTCGAGAGCTTCTGCCGCCAGCGGCTCTGTTTCGATGGCTCTATTCGTCGAGATCGCGGCCTGTGATGGTGTAGTAAGCCTCGAGATACTTCTCCGAGGTCTTTTCGACGATTTCGGGTGGCAGTTCGGGGCCCGGCGGTTGCTTGTTGAAATCGATCGACTCCAGGTAGTCGCGCACGAACTGCTTGTCGAAGGAGGGCTGCGAACGCCCCGGCTGATAGGTATCGAGCGGCCAATAGCGGGAGGAATCGGGCGTGAGAACCTCGTCGGCCAGCACGATTTCGCCGTTCAGGCGTCCGAACTCGAACTTCGTATCGGCGAGCACCAGTCCGCAGGCCAGGGCGTGCTGGCTGGCTTTGTCAAAAATGTCGATCGTGAGCCGGGCGAGCTTGGCGATGACGTCTTTACCGACGATTTTGCCGGCGTCGGCGGCGCTGATGTTCTCGTCGTGCCCGGTCTCCGCCTTGGTTGCCGGCGTGAAGATCGTTTCGGGGAGCTTGCCGCTTTCGCGCATGCCAGGGGGCAGCTCAACCCCGCAAACCTGGCCGGATTTCTGGTATTCCTTCCAGCCCGAACCCGACAGGTAGGCCCGCGCGACGCATTCCACCGGGAACATTTCGAGCTTCTCGACCAGCATCGAGCGGCCCTCGAGCTGGTCGCGGTATTTGTGCAGCGAAACCGGATACTCGTCGATGTCGGCGGTCAGGAAGTGGGTCTTGACATCGTCCTTGAGGAAATCGAACCAAAAGACGGAAAGCTGCGTGAGAACCGCGCCTTTGCGAGGGATGCCGGTGGGGAGAACGACGTCGAAAGCCGAGATGCGGTCCGTGGCGACGATCAACAGCTTGTCCCCTAAACTGTAGACATCACGGACTTTACCACGCGCCAAGAGGGCGCAGTCGGGCATATTGGTTTCCAGAAGGACTGCTGGTTGGGTTGGTGGCATGAAATCCTCTGACAAGTTAGGCGAAGGCCCCGAGAGCCGGTGTTATCTGCTGATGATATCGGTCGTGGACAGGCCGGGGCAACCCATTTGGCGGGCGCAGTTTGCAAGAAAAAAGCTGTGTCATGCCGCCCACGCATTGACTGCAAGCTGGAATACAATGTACAGTCTTAGTGTTTTAAACAATTGTTTGGGGAGTGGTCAAATGGAGCTGATGTGGCATTTGCGGGAGTTTCCGAACGGAGGAAGTCGCAGCGCTTCGACTTGACCTTGCCAATTCACGTTGTTCGCCTGAGCGAGAAGAGCGTGAGTCTCGTAGGGCGGACGCGCGACGTTAGTTCTGGCGGCGCCTACTTCGTCGTCAATGCTGACTTGAACGAAGGTACTCCAATAGAGTTCTTCGTCACTTTGCAGGGCGGCGTGTCGTCCGTTTCCAAGGTGCGCCTGCGGTGTCTTGGCCGCGTAACAAGGGCCGAGAAGACCGATGAAGACGGGCACCAGGGGATTGCGGCGACCATCGACCGCTATCAGTTCGTACGCGAATCGCTGAACTAGGCCCTGGGCCTACGCGCTGCCGAAGACACTCCGCCGCCCGGGGGTGAGCAGGTGCGTTTACCGAGGCCTGTGTTCGCGATTCAAGGAAACGGGCCATCCTTGGGGAAACGGGACGACCACGGGCCCTGGTCGACCCGGCAGGCCCCGCCGTTGGCGCGGGGACCCGGGACGGGAACGGCAGCTTCCCTTTTTTGTATCCCCAATTTCTTCAGAGTCCACCCCGCTGCCGATTGGCGCCGCAGGCTCAAGCTAAAGGGTGATCGCTCCGACCCGCCGGTTTGTGGCCGCTTTGCTGTTTCCGCGGAGAGCGTGTTCAGCCGCGACTGTACCCTACCCAACATAGTGGTTCTAGGCCGCTTTCAGTCCGAAAAAAAATTCCTGAAGGCCCGGGTCTGATATATTAGTACGGGTTTGCTTCGGTAAGGCTCGGGGCGTAAGCCGTCCCGGCAACACACAAAGAAAAGGAAGGTGTCTGGTGAGTTCGAAGAAGACTCCCGAAAGGCAGGAGAACCCCAACGAGCACGGCAGCGGTTTTTCGCGCCGGACGTTTTTGCAGGGCGTCGGCGTAGGAAGCGGTGCGGTCGGCTCGGCAGTACTCACCCCACAGGCGACGGCTGCGCCGCCCTCCGAAGCGGTCGGCCCGGGCGCGGTCCCGATGACCTTGCGGGTGAACGGGAAAACGCACCAGGTGAGCCTGGAGCCGCGGGTCACGTTGTTGGACGCCCTGCGGAACCACCTCGACTACACCGGTGCCAAAAAAGTTTGTGACCGGGCAACATGTGGAGCGTGCACGACGATAGTCGATGGCAACGCGGTCTACAGTTGCACGATGCTGGCGATCGAGGCCCAGGGGCGGAACATCGAGACCGTCGAATCGATTTCGACCGATGACGCCCGCATGCACCCGGTGCAAAAATATTTCGTCGAGAACGACGCCCAACAGTGCGGTTTCTGCACGCCTGGATTCGTGATGGCCTGCAAGTCGTTTCTCGAAAAAAACTCCAACCCCACGCGCGAGCAGGTGGAACAAGGCCTCAGCGGCAACATCTGCCGGTGTGGGACCTACGTCGGCGTGCGTCAAGCGGTTTTGGACGCCGCTCGCGAAGTGAAGGGAGGTCGACGTGCCTAATTTCGATTGGCCAGCGAAAGAAGATCGCAGCCTGATCAGCACGCGCATCAACCGTCTGGACGGCCCGATGAAGGTGCGCGGGACGGCAAAATATTCCTACGACCGCAACCTCGAGGGCATGCTCTACGGGATGCTGGTCACGAGCCCGCATCCGCATGCGCGCATTACCAAGATCGACACCAGCGCGGCGGAGAAGGTCAACGGTTTTCGCGGCGCAGTCCTCATCAACGATGTCGGCGCGGAGCTACAGTGGACGGGCCAGGAAATTCTGGCGGTGGCCGCCGATACCGAAGAGCACGCCCGCGACGCGGTTGCGGCGGTCAAGATCGACTACGAGGTCTTGCCGCACTTCGTCAAGGAAGAAGACGTCACCAAGGCCGGCAACTACGTGACTCCGGCGGACGAAAAGTTGGAGGGCGAACCGGACGCCGCTTTCAGCGCCGCCGATACGGTGACTCATGAAGGCTACTACGGGTGCGCCACCATCAATCACTGCTGTCTCGAACCACACGGACAGGTTGTTGACTGGAAGGGCGACGAGATCACCGTCTACGCTTCGACGCAAGCGGTGGGACGGATCGGCGCCGATTTAGCGAAGAACCTGTCGACCGATCCCGCCATGGGTCAGGTCAGCCCCTCGAACGTCGTCATCCTGACTCCGGTGATGGGCGGCGGTTTTGGCGCCAAGTTCGCCATCGACACCTGGGGCATCGCCTGCGCCAAGCTGTCGAAGCAGACCGGGCGCCCGGTGAAGCTGATGCTCGAGCGCGAAGAAGAGCAGTTGATGGCCGGCGCGCGGCCGTCGTTTTACGGCAACATCAAGGCGGCGGCCAAAAAGGATGGCACGTTGACGGGCTATCAGTCCGAAACGTGGTCGACGGGCGGCCCGAGCCCTCGCGGCGCACCGCCGCTGCCCTACGTGTTCGACAAGGAAGCGTACAAGACCCGGCACATCAACATCGCCACGCACACCGGCCCTTCGCGCGCCTGGCGTGCGCCGAACCACCCGCAGGCGGCGGTTCTGACGATGTGCGCGCTGACTGATCTGGCCGCGAAGCTCGAGATGGACCCGGTGAGCTTCTTCAAGAAGAACCTGGGCCTGACGGCGCGGCCGGAAGTCTACTCGGCGCAGATCGACAAAGCGGCTGAGTTGATCGACTGGAAAGGCAAGTTTCACAAACCGGGCGAGAACGGGTCGGGCTATACCCGGCGCGGAGTGGGCCTTTCGATTCACACCTGGGGCGGACGGCCGCACGACAGCCAGTGCCGCGTGACGATCGAGCCGGATGGCAAAGTCGCGGCGACGCTCGGCAGTCAGGATCTGGGTCCGGGCCTGCGCACGGTGGTTGGCATCGTGCTCGCCGAAACTATGGGCCTGCCACTTTCGCAAGTCACCGTCAATATTGGTGACAGCCGTTATCCTCCATCGGGAGCTTCGGGCGGCAGTACCTCTACGGGCGGCGTTTCTTCATCGACCCGCCGTGGCGCCGTACTGGCGCTCGACGAGCTGAAAGGCGTAGTGGCTGCCGATCTGGGCGTTGCCGCCGAAGAGCTCGAGGCCAAGGACGGCACGATTCGAGTCAAGGCCAACCCGAGCAAGTCGTTGAGCTGGAGCGAGGCCTGCCGTAAGCTGGGCTCGAAGACGATCTCGCAGCTCGGCGAGCAGCCGATGCGTGACGGCGGCAAGCTGGCCGACCAGGGCGTCGGCGGCGTCCAGATGGCCGATGTTTCGGTCGATATCGAAACCGGCATCGTCAAGATCAACAAGATGGTGGCGGTGCAGGATATCGGCCTGGTCATCAACCTCAAGACGGCCGAAAGCCAGGTCTACGGAGCCCTGATCATGGGCATCTGCTGGGCCTTGTGGGAAGAGCGTGTCTACGACGAGGTCACCGGCCAGATGCTGAACCCCGACATGGAGTTCTACAAGCTTGCCGGTATCGGCGACATCGGTGAGCTGGTCGTCCACATGGATACTTACACCTACGATGACCGCGGCGTGATTGGACTTGGCGAGCCTCCGGCTGTTTCTCCCGGGGCGGCGATTTCCAATGCCGTGTTCAATGCTCTGGGTGTGCGAGTGCCGGTCGTGCCGATGACACCCGACAAGGTTCTGGCGGCCCTCGAGAAGAAGGGAGGTATGGCGTAATGCAAGCGTTTCAATATGCTTCACCCACTACCGTTCAGGAAGCGCTCGATCACCTCTCCTCGACCTGGGGCGAGGTTGACGTCCTGGCCGGCGGCACGGATCTGCTGAGCCTGATGAAAGAGCGTATCCATACGCCGAATAAAGTTGTCGGCCTGCGCGGCATCAAGGAGTTGCGCGGCATCAGCAAGTCGGGCAACAACCTTCGCATCGGGGCCACGGTCACCGTGCAGGAGCTGGCGGACAACAGCCAGATCCAAAAACAATATCCGGCGCTGGCGCAGGCCGCCGCGGGGATCCATAGCCCGCAGATGCGGTCGATGGGCACCGTCGCCGGTGATCTGCTGCAGCGCCCGCGCTGCTGGTATTTCCGGCGGGGCATGGGGCTGCTGGCAAAAAGCGACGGCAAATCGCTGATTCCAACCGGCGAGAACCGTTACCACGCCATCCTCGGCAACAAGGGGCCGGCTTACTTTGTCAACGCGTCGAGTCTCGCGCCGGCGCTGGTCGCGCTGGGAGCCAAGGTTAAGGTGGTCTCCAAGAGCGGCTCGCGGGAAGTCGAGATCGAGAAGCTCTATCGCGCGCCCGCGGGCGACAGCGAGAGGGAGCTGGATCTCAAGCCTGACGAGCTGGTCACCGAGATTCTCATTCCGGCAAGCGGGGCTCGTAGCGCCACGTATGAAGTGCGCGAGCGTCAATTGCTCGACTGGCCGTTGACGACTGCTTCTGTCGTTCTCGAGATGAGCGGCAACACTGTCAAAAGCGCGCGGGTCGTAATGGGGCACGTCGCGCCGATGCCGTGGCGCTCTTCGCAGGCCGAGCAGGCTCTTGCCGGTAAGACGGTGAGCGAGGATGTAGCCATGGCGGCCGGCAAAGCGGCGGTGGCCGCGGCGACGCCGCTGAGCCAAAACAAGTACAAGGTGCAGCTCGCCAGCGTAGCCGTGAAGCGCGCGGTGCTGGCTGCGGCCGGAAGGGCGTAACCATGCGGCTGCGAGGCGCAGGGACGAAAATCCTGACGAAGCGTTGCGAGGGTCTTCGTTGGAAGGGCATGTTTATCGAGGCCGCCGGCGAAGAGGATCCAACGGTGCCGAACTCCAATTCGCGCCTTTACTGGTGCGTTTACACCCAGAACTGCATGGGCCCGGATGGCGATACCGTGGACGAAAACACCTGTACGGCTTCGCGCTCTTGCTACAAGCTACTTTGATTCTTCGTTTCCGCGGCGTCCGGGGCCGCTGGCCCGGTCCCGGACTTCCGCCCGAAGGGTTGTACAATAAAACCTGATCCCGCGAAAGCGACGGGCGAATAGATAACCGACGGGAGAATTGCAATGAAGGGTTTACGTTTGGCACCGATGGCGTTGCTGCTAGCGACGGCCTTGGGCGCGGCGCAGGCTTCGAGCGTCCGTGGCACCTACCTCGAGGCGCGCGACGCGGAAGTTTACGCCTCGCACTGCTTCGCGAACTCCGAATTGGGTTTGCGCGGCACCCTGGCGGTCATGGCATGGCAGATCGATAAGGGCACCGCCAACGACGTATCGTTGGACGGACTGAGTGTGGTTGCGGTTGTGCGCGCCAACTCGACGCTGGGCGATCCTTTCACGACGCCGTACCCGGCGAAGGCCGTGCTGATCGTCGATGAGCGGGCCACCGCCGAGCAGCGCGCGGCTCTGGAAAGCTTTGTCAGAGAAGTCGGCGGCAGGCTGGTGGAAACTATCGTCCGCATTGACGCCGCACCGATCGCGATGGGCTTCGAAGGCAGCATCCATGATCGTCGCGCGACGCTGACGGCGGGCGAGCTGGTGACGGTGCGCACGCGCCCGATCCGCGCCAACGATTCGCTGTGCCACCTGGATGACCTTTACTACGGGCCGCTCGTGAAGCTTGACCACGCCATGCCGGCGTTCTCGCTCGAGACCACCTTCAATGGCGAAGGTTTGAATACGCGTTTTCGCGGCGTGAACCGCAGCAACGCCTTCATCGGCGCCTTCGCGACCGGGGCGGCTACGGTCACCGACTAAAACGAGTTTGCGATTTCAGCTCTCCGGGGCAGGGGCGCCAGCCTATGGCTCCTCTGCCCTTTTCGTTTTTTGGCCTGGCGAGAGCCGCGCTCAGTGTACGCGGGCGCCAGCGAGCCACGGGGCTCAGATCACCCGCCTCGTAACGGCTCGTTCCGGCTCAACGTCTGTTCTAATAGAGACCAAAGCGGATAGCGCTGCATCTAACTGATTTGCGGGTTCCGAGAAAGAACCTGTTTGCATGGCGGGTTGCTGGTATTTTCGGTCGTCGAGCCGCGAATGGATTTGTTGACGGGTGTTTCCATAGCGCCGCCGTTGCCTCGAGGTGAAAAATGATGGTCGGAAGAACAATCAGGGCGCGGGTGTTCGCCGTTTGCGCGGCTTTCCTGCTCGCGCTGCCGTTGGCGGCCGCCGACTTCTCCATTGCGCCGGGCGTCGCTTTGCCCGATGGAGTTGCCGACAACGTGAAGTCGCTGCTGCGCGCGGAGGGAGTCACTGTCAAGAGCGGGGCTAAGGTGGCGGTCGAAATCTGGGCGCGCGAAAAGCCGTTTGAAGCCCCGCCGACCAACGGCTTCGGAATTCGCATGGAGACTCTCCCCGAAGGCGGCATGATCGCCCTGGTCCGGTTCCCGGAAGGTGCATCGGATTTCCGCGAGCAGGCCATCCCGCCGGGGATTTATACTCTGCGCTTCGGCCTGCACCCCGAGGACGGCAACCACATGGGCGTCGCCTCCAGCCGCGACTTTGCGCTGCTGACGCCGGTCGACAAGGATCCCGATCCCGCCAAGGTTTTTCCGTTCAAAGAATTAATTGAGCTGACCAAGCAAGTAGGCAACCCACATCCCACAATCGTGCGCCTGGAGATGGCCGAGAGCAGCGAAACACCCCATCTCTGGGAACAAGACTCGGAACATTGGGTGCTCGATTTGGACATCGCGGGCGAGCCGGTGGGCTTCGTGGTGCATGGTCATTCCGAAGAGTAGGCTGCCTCGATGGCCACTAAGTCATTTTGTTTCTTTGAGTAAGATGTCTGTCTCGGGCGCTGGAACGCCGGGCCTTGGCCGAAACCACTGGTGCAGGCGATTTGTGCCTCAGTTGACATGCCTGCAAAGCGTTGGATATATTGATTGGAAAGCTGGTACGTTCTACTGCTGTCTGCTATTCGCCGTTCCTGAACGAACAACGTCTTGTGACAGCCGGCTCGGATCGTAGCGCGCGTAACTGCGCTGGATGATCCGAATCGTTCGAAGTAGGCTTGGCCTGCGAACTGAGGTGCATTTGAGCGCCTTAAGCGGAGGAAAGCTTTCGAGTAATCAACTGTCGCCGATAAGACCCCTCCATGACGGGTCCCATAGGGCGACGGCGTAACTTTTCAAAATTTCAGTTTGCGGCGTCTTCGTGTGCCTGCGCTCTGAATCGCGGGAAGGCGTCTTGCGCGTTGCGCGGGCAACGGAACAAGTCATGGTGTGCATAGCGAGTCCTGTGCGCGGTGGAGTCAAATAGTGCCGACGTTTAATCAACTGGTGAGAAAAGGCCGTAAGAAGCCGAAGTTCAAAACCGACAGCCCGGCGCTGGTGAGTTGTCCGCAGCGGCGCGGCGTTTGCACTCGTGTTTACACCGTGACGCCGAAAAAGCCCAATTCCGCATTGCGCAAAGTGGCGCGCGTGCGCTTGGTTCACGGCATTGAAGTCACCACCTACATCCCCGGCGTGGGTCACAACCTGCAGGAGCACTCGGTGGTGTTGATTCGCGGCGGACGCGTCAAGGATCTGCCGGGCGTGCGCTATCACGTTATTCGCGGGACGCTCGATACGGCGGGCGTGAACGACCGCCGCCAATCCCGCAGTAAATACGGCGCCAAGCGTCCGAAGCAGTAGTGGAGAGAAGCCAGCATGCCAAGACGTAGAGATGTTCCACATCGCATGCCGCCGCCAGACGCGGTCTATAACTCGACGCTCGTCTCGAAGTTCATCAACTGCATGATGTGGGACGGCAAGAAGGCCGTCACCGAGCGCATTTTTTACGACGCCATGGAGATGGTGCGGGAACGTGGCGGCGACGATCCGCTGAAGGTTTTCAAGAAGGCCGT
This sequence comes from Bryobacterales bacterium, assembly GCA_040902925.1. Lineage (GTDB taxonomy): Bacteria > Acidobacteriota > Terriglobia > Bryobacterales > UBA6623 > JBBDWJ01. The sequence goes on from JBBDWJ010000164.1 coordinate 26,277, forward strand.
CGAGAATTGTAAGCCCATTGTCGAAGTGAAGTCCCGCCGCGTCGGCGGCGCGAACTATCAGGTGCCGGTCGAAGTCTCGCAAGCGCGGCGGGCGAGCCTGGCCCTGCGCTGGCTGATTGGTTTTGCCCGCAGCCGCCCCGAAAAGGGTATGCCCGAAAGACTATGCGCCGAATTGCTGGACGCGGCCGGTGGCCGCGGTAGCGCCATTAAGAGAAAGGAAGACGTGCACCGCATGGCGGAAGCCAACAAAGCTTTCGCGCACTATCGCTGGTAAGCGCCCGGCGCCCCAGTTTGCGGGACACGATGCCCAGAGGGCGGACTCCGAGAAGAGATTCACCTCCCCCGGCAGTTGAAGCGAAGACTTATGTCTCGTGCCGTCAGTTTAGACAAGTATCGTAATATCGGCATCGCTGCCCATATCGACGCCGGTAAAACGACGACGACGGAGCGGATACTGTTCTATACGGGCCGTCTGCACCGCATGGGAGAGGTGCATGAAGGCACGGCGACCATGGACTACATGGCGCAGGAGCAGGAACGCGGCATTACGATCACCTCGGCCGCGACGACTTGTTTCTGGCGCGACTGCCAGATCAACATTATCGACACGCCCGGGCACGTCGATTTCACTGCTGAGGTGGAGCGCAGCCTACGCGTACTCGACGGCGCGATCGCGTTGTTTGACGCCGTGGCGGGCGTGCAGCCCCAGTCGGAGACGGTCTGGCGCCAGGCTGATAAATACAGTGTCCCGCGCATCTGCTTCATCAATAAGATGGACCGCATCGGCGCCGATTTCGACTATGCTGTCGGAACGATCCGTGACCGCCTCAAGGCCAACCCGGTGCCGTTGCAGTTGCCGATCGGCGCCGAAGACAAGCTCAAAGGCGTTATCGATCTGGTCGAGATGAAGGCGATCCTGTGGCGCGACGACACGCTCGGGGCGACCTACGATGTCGGCGAAGTGCCCGAAGACATGCGCGCAGAGGCGGAAAAGCGCCGCGCGGAGTTGATCGAGCGCGTCTCCGAGCAGGACGACGAGCTGTTTCAGAAATACGTCGAAGGCGCCCCGATCAGCGAGGAAGATCTCAAGGCGGGCATCCGCCGCGCCGCGACCGCCATCAAGATTACGCCGGTGTTGTGTGGCTCCGCGTTCAAGTACAAAGGCGTGCAGCGGCTGCTGGACGCGGTCGTCGATTACCTGCCTTCGCCCATCGAAGTGCCGGCCGTCGAGGGTACCAACCTCGAGGGCACCGAGAAGCTTGTCCGCAAGGCCGACGACAACGAGCCGTTCTCCGCTCTGGTGTTCAAGATTCTGACTGATCCCTTTGTCGGGCAGTTGGCGTTCATCCGCGTCTACTCCGGCGTATTGACGGCGGGTGAAAGCGTCTATAACGTCGCCAAGTCCCGCAGGGAACGAATCGGACGCTTGCTGAAGATGCATGCCAACAAGCGCGAAGAAGTCCAGGACTGCCGCGCGGGCGACATCGTTGCCGTGGTCGGATTGAAGACCGTGCAGACTGGCGATACGATCTGTGACGAAAAATCACCGGTGATCCTCGAGCAGATCGATTTTCCGACGCCGGTGCTGGCATTAGCGGTCGAGCCCAAGACTAAAGCCGACCAGCAGAAAATCGGCATGGCGCTCGCGAAGCTACAGCAGGAAGATCCCACCTTCCGCGTCAATACCGACCCTGACACAGGTCAGACGATTCTTTCCGGAATGGGCGAGTTGCACCTGGAGATTCTGGTCGACCGTCTGATGCGCGAGTTTGCCGTAGCCGCGAACGTCGGCAAACCGCAGGTGGCTTACCGCGAAACGATCCGCCACAACTCCGAGGCCGAGGGGCGCTTCGTGCGCCAGAGCGGCGGCCGCGGCCAATACGGCCATTGCAAGATTCGTCTCGAGCCGATGCCGGGCGGCGAGTACGAGTTTCTCAACGAGATCAAGGGCGGCTCGATTCCGAAGGAATATATCGAGCCGATCAACCGCGGTATCCGCGAAGCGATGGGCGCGGGCGTGCTCGCCGGGTATGAGATGACCGGCATTCGCGCCATTCTTTACGACGGCAGCTACCACGAGGTCGATAGCTCGGAGATGGCGTTCAAGATCGCCGGATCGATGGCCTTCAAGGCCGCCGCGGCGCGCGCCAAGCCGGTTCTGCTCGAGCCAGTGATGGCCGTCGAAGTGGTCGTGCCGGAGGAATACCTCGGCTTCGTCAACTCCGATATCAGCTCACGCCGCGGCCGTATCGACGGCATGGAGTTGCGCGGCGGCACGCAAATCGTCAAGTCGTTCGTGCCGCTGGCCGAGATGTTTGGCTACGCCACCGACCTGCGCTCACGCACGCAGGGCCGCGGCAGTTATACGATGCACCTGCACGGCTACGAAGAAGTGCCCTCGCAGGTCGCCGAAGAGATCATCAGCCGCGTGCAGGGCAAGGTGGCCCGCTAGGAATTTGCCGCTTGCCGGCCGGGGCCGGGGCGTAAGCAAGCATTCGTGGAAGAGCGGAGAGAGGATTAGCAATGGCGAAAGCGAAATTCGAGCGAAACAAGCCGCACGTCAACATCGGGACGATCGGGCACATTGACCACGGCAAGACGACGCTGACGGCGGCGATCACGAAGGTGCTGCAGAAGGAAAACAGCACGGTGGCGTTTCGCTCGTTCGATTCGATCGACAACGCGCCGGAAGAGAAAGCGCGCGGTATTACGATCGCGGTGGCGCACGTCGAGTACGAGACGTCCAAGCGGCACTACGCGCACGTGGACTGCCCGGGTCACGCCGACTACATCAAGAACATGATCACCGGGGCGGCGCAGATGGATGGCGCCATTCTGGTAGTGGCGGCCACTGACGGACCGATGCCTCAGACGCGCGAGCACATCCTGCTGGCCAGGCAGGTGGGCGTGCCTTTCGTGGTGGTGGCGCTCAACAAGGTCGATGCGGTCGATGACCCCGAGCTGCTCGAGCTGGTGGAGCTGGAAGTTCGCGAACTGTTGTCGAGCTACAAGTTTCCGGGCGATGACATACCGGTGGTGAAAGTGTCGGCGCTGGGAGCGTTGAACGGCGAAGAGAAGTGGGAAGGCTCGGTGAAAGAGTTGATGGCGGCGGTGGATGCCTACATCCCGACGCCGGAGCGCGAGCGCGACAAGCCGTTTCTGATGCCGATCGAAGATATTTTTTCGATCTCGGGGCGCGGCACGGTGGTGACGGGGCGGATCGAGCGCGGCATCGTGAAGGTCGGCGATG
>JBBDWJ010000165.1:0-18922 GCA_040902925.1 Bryobacterales bacterium
GCGGGCGCATCAGCATCAGGCTGTATCGGAAATGCGTCGCGGGCCGCAGCGCGCCCTTTCCTACGGCGCTACGAAGCTTTTCCTCGGCGAGATCGTAGCGGCCCCGCGCAATCGCCACTGCCGCCAGAGCCTCGCTCGGCTCCGGGATCTTCGGAAAATCGCGCTCCAGTAGCTCCAGCGCCGGTTGCGCCAGATCCCAGTGGCCCAGTTCGCGGTGAAATTCTGCCCTCCAGAACTGCAGCTCCCAGGCCTCTGTCTGGCGGGATGGCGGGGATCCGGGCGCGAAGGCAGCGCCGGTGGATTCTGCTGGACCAACAGAATCTGGCCCAGCCGATTGCTGCTGAGGCCTTCCGGGGAGGGTGACGCCCTCCCAGAGCCTCGCGGCGTGCTCGCTGAGCCGAGTTTCGGCCCACTTGCCTCCGTGGTCGCGCACCAGCGACTCCAATGGCCCCGGCTCCAAGCGGGCGGGTGCTGTGCCCTGGGCGGCTAGCCAGTGCACCGCCAGCCAGGCCTGGGAATAGAAATTTGGCCGCGCAAACGCCGCCGACATCCGGTTAGCCGCTACAAATTCTCCCCATTCCGACCAAGGCTGTTCCCGCAGCGCCTGCAGATGGTGCGGAGAGAGTGCCTCCGGCGCCTCAGGGGCTGTTCCAAGCCCGGCCAGGTACTCCGCCAGCCCCTCCCGGAACCATAGCGGGGCGGAACCGGCGGGCCGCGCCAGATGAGCGTACTCATGAGCCAGGGCGGCCATCGGACTGCCCGGCGCGTCCCACGCCACGGCGATCCAGGTTTGATCCCCTCCTGCCAGCGACAACCCGCGGGTCAGGGACGGGTCTCGCGAGTCCCGCGACGCGTAGGGATCGAGACTCTCCCGGTTCGCAAAGATCAGCACTAACGTTGGACCATTTTTCTGATCCGCTAGAGGCAGACCCAGTTCCTCGAACCGCCGCCGTACCCCCTCCAGGTGTTGAGCAGCGGCCACGGCGATCTCGGGCCCCGGCTCACTGATCACGCGGAAATGCGTCGTTTGACACTCCCACGCCGCGCTGGCGCCTGCGGGGACGCAGAAAAGTACTAGCGCTAAGGCCCCCATTCGTGGCATGCTTTTATAGTTTCACCCTTCCCGCGCCGATCTGGCACTTAGGAGCCGGATCGGATCATTGCAGTTTCAACTCCCGCGTATACGTTTTTTTGCCGAAGGTGCCTGAAGCATGACTTTGATTCGAACAATTATTGCTATTTGTGTTTTTGCATTGGTTCCGAGCGGTATGGTGGCCGCCACTCTCCGCGCCAACAGCCAGTCGCAGGTCATCCAAAACGAGCAAGCCGACACCGACCGCCTTACGCGGATGGAAGATCAGCAGATGATCGCCCGGTTTTCACGGCTGCAGTTGCTGGTTCCGGTTGAGAACAAAACGCGAGACTTCTACATCCACAACATACCGGAAGAACGCCGCTATCTGCGGCCCTGGGCGAAGCTTTTTCTGGAAAGGCTGGGACGCCAGTATCGCTCCAAGTTCGGCCAGAGCCTGCGGATCACCAGCCTGGTGCGCACCGAGGACCATCAGCGTAAGCTGCAGGGCCGCAACCCGAACGCCGCCGCCCCGGACGGCGAAAAACGTTCGGCGCATCTCACCGGCGCCTGTCTGGATATTTCGAAGAAGGGGATGAACCGGTCGCAGATGCGTTGGGTTCGCGAAGTGCTCTCCTCTCTGAAAGAGAAGGGACACCTCTACGCGGTCGAGGAGTTTACCATTCCGAACTTCCACATCATGGTGCATCGGGATTACCCCGAGTACGTGGAATTACTGACCGGCGTCAGCGACGATTAAACCCGGGCCGGTTTCGACTTGGGCCGTCCCGCGGCGGCTTCCAGGAAGTTCTACGTTTCGGGGACTCTTGCGCCGCTTTGTAGCCGTGCGTGCAAGCCTGGCGGGCCGTCCCCGCGAGCGTGTCGGGCCGTGCCCGAAGAATCGGCGGCTCACGCGAGGGAAACCTGCGTCTTCTCACCCGCGTCTACTGACTCGAATCCGGGGATTCTACCTACAGTCTGGGCGCCCGAGCGATAGTAGTATTATAAAAAGGGTTCGCCCCATCCCGCCCCTTCCAAAGAGGATAAGCAGTCGCTATGACACCTCGAATCAAGCTCGGCGTTGTCTTCACATCCATGATGCTCACCGTGATGCTCGTGCTCGGCGCCGTCATGGGCAAGAGCAAGGAAGGCGACGGCGCTTACCGGCCGTTGTCGGTCTACAGCGAGGTGCTCGCGAAGATCAAGAGTGACTACGTCGAAGATCCCAACATGGAAGAGGTGACTCGTGGCGCGCTGCAAGGGCTGGTGGAGTACCTCGATGGATCGTCGAGCTACCTGACCGCCAGCCAGTACGAGGAGTACCTGAAAAGCCTCAAGAACGATGATGGCGGGACCGGGCTATCCACGGGGATGGTCGTCGAGAAGCGGGCCGGCTACTGCTACGTGCTGAGCGTTCTACCGGACTCGCCGGCCGACAAGCTCGGCATTCGCACCGGCGACCTGGTCGAAGCCATCAACGGATTGAGCACCCGCGTCATGCCACCGGCCTATCTGCATGCGCTGCTGAGCGGACCGCCCGACAGCACGCTGAGCCTGATGTTGCGGCCCAATCAGAACACCGATGAACCCAAGGAGTTGAGCCTGAAGCGGTCGAAGTTGCGCCTTCCGCCGGTCACTCACAAGATCCTCGAAGATGGCGTCGGCTACATTGATGTGAACGCGCTCGACGAAGACCGCGTCAACCAGGTATCCAAAGCGGTGAAGTCGCTGCAGAGTGCCGGTGCGCGCCAAATCGTGCTTGACCTGCGGGGCAGCTCGGTTGGCAGCCCTCAACTGGGGGTCCGCCTGGCGAACCTGTTTGTAGACAGCGGCAAGATCGCGACTCTCAAGGGCCAACGATACCCCGAGAAAGTGTTTGAAGCCGACTCAAAATCCACGGTGACGAAAGCCGAGCTGGTGGTCATCACGGACCGCTCAACCGCGGGAGCGGCTGAAATAGCGGCCGCCGCCATCATGGACTCCGGCCGTGGGGAAGTTGTCGGCGAGCGCACCTACGGAATTGCCGCCGAGCAGGACACCGTGAAGCTCGAGGACGGGGCCGCGCTGCTGATTTCCGTCGCCAAGTACTACAGCCCTAGCGGCAAAGCGATGCAGGATGAAGGCGTAACGCCGAGCATCCCGCTCACCCCGGGCGAGCTGCGCCGCTATCGCCAGCACTTGCTCGACTCGGCGGAAGACGAGTTCGGCGAGCTACCCGCGCCGTCGACCACCGAGACGACTCCCGAACCCGAAGAGGGCAGCGCCGAAGATCCTTACCTCAAAAAGGCCCTGGAAGTATTAAAGGGCCAGGTGGTCAAACAAGCGGCCCGCCTGGAGATCGTTCCACCGCCTTCTGAGCTGGAATTCGCCGCGGCTGCCTGAGGCAGCGCTCGTTCAGGCCAGCCATTTCGGCTATCCTGCCGGTTTTGGTGCGTCGCTCACCGCCGTGAATCTCGATCGGGCGTGCATCCGAGATCGTTCACCGCGCTTCCCTTCGTCGCCAGCAAATATTACGCCCTCGCGCCGCGCGATGATACAGGGTGGGCGGTTTCGCTGAATCCTCGAACTCCCCGCTGTTACAATAACGGCCAAGCTGGCCTCGGCTCTTGGGAAGTTTCTTATGCTCCTCGTTGTTCCTTCCATTCAACCTTTTCGACGCTGCCTGCGCGTTCCTGTGGCGTCGCTTTTCCTGGCGCTTGCCGTGTTGGCGGCGGCGGTCTTTCCAGCCTCTTTACGCGCCGAGCCGCAGGACCGCCATGTTGCCGAGTGGGTATTACTGATGGGCGGCACGGTCCGCCTGGAGGGAAACCCGCAGCGCATCGACGATATCACCGGCTTGCCCGCGGAGGATTTTCAACTGGAGCTGATCGACCTGGTCGGGACCAATATCCTGCCGCCCGATCTGGCGCGGCTCACAGGCTTGAAGAGCCTGAGGATTCTGAACCTGCCGGGAACGATGTGGAATCCCCTCTCGGGGGCGCGCATCAACTACAGCCGCGACCTGCGCCGCATCGCCGGCATCTCGACCCTCGAGCAGCTCACGTTGAGTTACAGTTTCCTCGACTCCATCAAGTTTCACGACGAAGGGCTCGAAGAGATCGCCCCGCTGACCAACCTGAAGGTGCTCAGCCTGGAGAGTACGCGCGTTCGCGGCCACAATCTCGCGCCGTTCACCAAGCTCCAGGCGCTCGACGTCATGTATTCACCCGTCGACGACGAGGCCATGCGGCAGCTTGAAGGCATGACCGACATGCGCCGTCTGCTGCTGCGCGACACCTTGATCAGCGACGAGGGTTTGCAGTACATCAGCCATCTCACTAAGCTCGAGCATCTCGACCTGCAAGGCACGCGCATCACCGACGCGGGCGTGCAGCGCCTGGCCGGCATGACCAACCTCAGGAAGCTCAGCCTCCTGGGCGCCGATCTCACCGACGACGGCCTCAAGCACCTGGCTGGCATGACCCAGCTCGAGGAGTTGGACCTCTACCGCACCAAGGTCACCAACCTGGGCGTGGCGCAGCTCCGCAAGCTGCCGAATCTGCGGCAGGTGGATCTGCGCTATACGAGAGCCACGCAATCGGGAGTGGAAAGCTTGCAGGCTGCGCTGCCGAATTGCGACGTGGCCTTTGTGGACTTCTCGGTGCGGCCCTCGGTTCCGAAAGGCGCGGACAGAATCATCGCCGGCAACGACGATCAGGTGGTGGCGGAATGGGTTCGCGCCCTCGGGGGAAAAGCGATCGTTAACGACGGCAGGCTGCGCGAAATTTCACTCGCCTCGACCACCGTCACCGATGAGCTGCTCAAGAACGTCGAAGGTCTGCGAAATCTTCGCAAGCTCGATCTGCAAGTGACTGAGATTGGCGACCTCGGTATGCAGTCGCTGGCCGGGCTCACCGGTCTCGAAGAGCTGTCGTTGAGCGCCACGATGATCTCCGACGCCGGGTTGAAGCACCTCACCGGAATGAGCGCCCTGCGCAAGCTCGAGATGAATCACACGCTCGTCGAAGGCGCCGGGCTCGAGCACCTGGCGGGCGCCAAAGGTCTCGAGACGTTGAGCCTGTCGAGCTCGCCGGTCCGCGACGAGGGGCTGGCGCACTTGGCGTCCCTCACGTCCCTGCGAGAACTGAATCTGTCATTCACCGACCTCACCAACGCCGGGCTCGAGCACCTGAAGCCGCTCACGGCGCTCAAGCGGCTCGACCTGGCGGGCACCGACGTCGGGAACGACGGCCTGACGCACTTGGCGGGAATGACAGGGCTGACTTCGCTGCTGCTCAGCTACACGCGCATCACCGAAGAAGGCTTCCCGAAGCTCTCCGGCCTGACGAACTTGCGCGAGCTCGGCCTGCTGCGCACTCGCGTCACTGATAAGAGCATGGAAACGGTTGGCCAATTCACCAACCTTGTCGAGTTGAATCTCGACTACACCGACGTCGGCGACAAAGGTCTCGCCGCTCTCGCCGGGCTCGAAAAACTCGAACGGCTGAGCCTCGACAGCACCGAAGCCACCGACGCCGCGACCGAACAGCTCATCCAGTTCCGGCAGCTCAAGGGCCTCAACCTGTATCACACGCTGATCACCGAGAAAGGCCATCAGCAGGTGCGCGAAGCCTTGCCGCAATGCGACATCGTTTGGGACCCTCTCTCGAGCCAGCCGACGCGCAGACGCACGTAGGTGTCGCCGAATCGCATGCAGGAACGTGTTTCACCGCGGCCGGGAGCAAAATCCATGTCTCGCATCCTCTTCGCTTTGATTCTCACCGCGCTCAGCGTCACGACTGCCCTCGCAGATCTGAAGCAGCAGGATGTCGCCTCATGGATCGAATCGCTGGGCGGAAAGTACAGCCGCAACGAAGCCGGTGAGATCACAGCCGTCGATTTGCGCAACGCCTGGCTCACCGACGCCGACCTGGAGAAGCTGGCTCACCTGCCGAAGCTCGAAAGCATCAATCTCGCGTACACGAAGATTACCGATCTCGCTCTCGAACAACTAAAGCCCCTCGAAAACGTCAAGGATCTCAACTTGTACTACGCCGAGTATGTCACCGATAGCGGCGTCGCTCACCTGAAGGCGTGGAAGAACCTCGAACATCTCGATGTGTGCGGGACGAAGGTTACGAGCACTGTTTTCGAGCACGTCGCGAACATGACGAAGCTCAAATCGCTCGACGTGGGTTTCAGCCGCGTGACCGACGATGGGTTCGAGCATCTATCGGGGTTGGAGCACCTCGAAAGACTCTCCTTCGGCGGCAACAAGATGAGTGGAGTCGCGCTGCCGATTCTCAAGCTGCTGCCTTCGCTGCGCGAATTGAGCGTTAGCGGCGGCCAGCGCACCGATTCGGGCACCTGGAGCGTTTCGATCACCGACTTCAACCTCGATAACATCATCCAACTCGAGCAGCTCGAAGTGCTGAATCTTGGTGAGACCTCAGTCACCGACCGCGGAGTGGCAAAGCTGGCGCAGATGAAGAACCTCACGACGCTCGACCTGCGTCGCACCATGGTTACCGGCAAAGGGCTTGCCGCGCTGGCCGATCTGCCGAAGCTGCGCCATCTGAAACTTTGGCATGCCGAGCGTATTGACGATGCCGCAATTCCCCATTTTGTGGGGATGAAGAATCTCGAAACCCTCGAGCTGCCCGAGACGGGCATCAGCGGCGAAGGGCTTGCTCGATTAGCGGAGATGAAGCAGCTTAAGAAGCTCTACATCGGCGGTACGGCCGTGACGGCGGAGCAAGTTGCGGCGTTCCGCAAAGCCTCGCCCGATTGCCTGATCACCTGGTGGGAAAAGTTCGAAGTGCCCGAGCGCATCGAGCAGTAGACAGGCACAGATATTTCAAAGTGCGACTGGCGTGACCGCTTGCCGGCCGCACCAAACACGTAGGGCAGACACTATGCCCGCCCCACCCTGCACAGACAGGATTGTCTGTGCCACTAAACAATTCCGTGCCGCTAAACGATATCGCTGAGCTTCTCGTTGCCTGATGGGAAGCGGCCGATCTGCGCACCGACTACCTCTTCCGCCAGAGTTTGGTAAAGGTCGCCAATCGTTCCGGTCTGGCGCGTGTGCAGCCCGGTCTTCATGCCGCCCGCGTGGCCGGCGACGATCATCGCCAGGCCGCTGTTCTTGTGCGGATTCGCCTCGGCGTGCTCGTGGATATACAGCGCGCAGGTGTGATCGAGCAGCGTGCCGTCGCCTTCGCGGATCGACTTCAGCTTGGCTAGCAGGTACGCAAACTCTTCGACGTGCCAGCGGTTGATATCCCGCAGGATGCGCTGCCCTTCGGGCGTCTCGACTTGGCCGTGGGTGTACTCATGGTGGCGCTCGGCGGTGTAGCCGAGCCATGGGAAGCGCGACAGCCCCTGGCATTTCGTCAGCATGTACGAAGCGACGCGGGTCTGCCCCGAGGCCAGCGCGTGAACCAGTAGATCGCTCTGCAGCTTGGCGATGCGCGGCCAGTCCTTGAGGTCGCCGCCTTCGGGCGGCTGCTCGACGACCTGGGAGTATTCGGGCGGCAAGCTCGCCACCGAACGCTCCAGGCTGCGCACCGACGTCAGGTACTCATCAAGCCGGTCTTGATCGCCGTGCCCGAGGCTGGCTTTGAGCGTACGGGCGTCGTCGCTCACCGCGTCGAGAATGCTCTTCTTACGGTCGATCCAGTATTGTTCTTTCGATCCGAACAGCCGGTCGAACAAGCGGTGAGGAATCATTTCCGGCGGCAGCGGACGGTCGCGCCCCGCCCAGCTCATGTTGCGCTGCACGCTCTCGCCGAACGATTCCTGGCAGACGCCGATCTGCAACGACCGGAAACGCGAGTTTTTGCCGATCTGCTGCGCGATCGCCTGATCGATCGAAGCGCCGCCGGCGCCGCGTCCGGTGAACGCCTCGCCCGACATCAGCCCGCTCATCGACTTGGCGTGGCCGTTCCCGGGGCCCGGCACGCGCGCCGCCGGGTTGTCGACGCCGCTGAGAATGTGAATGTCGTCGCGGAAGGGGGCCAGCGGACGCAGGCAAGGCGTCATCTGGTAGTTGGCGCCTTCCTCGCGCGGGATCCAATACTTCTCGACGATTCCGTTGCCGTTGAACCAAACGATGAAACGAGATTCGATGGAGCCAGAGCCGATGGTGCTCGCGGCGTCCGCCGCCGCATAGGCGTTCCCGCTGGGGTTGAACATCGCGTCAAACGCCGGCACGCCCAAGCGGATCATCGCGCCGGAAAGCCCAACGCCCTTCAAAAACGTGCGCCGTGAAAGCTCTTTACGAAACGCCATAACTAACTCGGGCCTCCATCCAGGAAAGGTTTCGAGGCGACCAGGGCAACGATCAGTTCCCGGAACTTGAATCCCGAGTCCTGAAACGCCTTTAGTATACCCTCGATAGCCGGCTGATCGGCAAGGGTTTCTTCCCGGCCAAAAGCGTACCGGAACATCTTTTTGACGATGCATTTCTGGCAGCCGGCATCGGCCGCCAGGATGCCGCCCAGATCTTTCGGAGTCGAAAAATCAGAGTTCTCGATCCCTTGCACGTGAGCCGTCACGTCGATCGGCAGTTTGACTTCGATCCGCTCGGGCCGCTCGCCGTCGTCGTCCTCGTACTCGGGCCGGAAGCTCAAGGTCATCTGCTCGCGAAAAGCGCCGATCGCGTCATACTGCTCGAATCCCAATCCGATCGGGTCGATCAGCCGGTGGCAGCCCGAGCACGCCTCGCTGTTGAGATGAACCCCCAGCCGCTCGCGGTTTGTCATCGGCTTGCTCTCGGTAATCACCGGCAGCGCCGTGTTCACGCCGGGCGGCGGGGGCGGCACGTCGTGGCACAGAAAATGGTCGCGGATGAACAGTCCCCGCTCAGTCGGCGACGTATCCGACGGTTTGCTGGTCAGCGTCAACAGGGAAGCGTGCCCCAGCACCCCAGCGCGGCCGGAATCGGGCGGATAGGAAACCCTGACGAACTCCTCGGGCGGGGCCGGCATGCCGTAGAGGCGCGCCAGATCCGTGCTCAGGTAGGTGTAATCGGCGGTGAAGAACTCCCGGAAGTCGCTGTCTTCCCAAACGAGGTGGTTGAAAAGCTGGCGGGTCTCTTCGGTCATGGCGGCGGCGAGCTCGGTGCTGAATCCGCGAAACAGTCGGCGGTCGCGAATCGCGCTCAGCGCCCGGTCAAACCGCAGCCACTGCGCCAGGAACTCTTCCATCGAGCCTTTCGCGCGCGGATCGTCCAGCATCTTGCGCGCCGTCGCTTCCACCTGCTCGCCGGTTGCCAGCCCGTTTTTTTCGGCGGTCTTCAGCAACTCTTCGTCCGGCATGGTGTCCCACAGGAAGTAGGCGAGCCGGCTGGCGACTTCGTAAGGCCGGAACGGGCTGCCGGGGCCGCGCTCGATGCGGAACAGGAAGTGCGGCGATTGCAGCATGGTCTCGACAGCCAGTTGCGCGCCGCCGATAAAATTTCCGGTGCGCGACGCCTCCTGGCGAAGCAGCTCGACGTACACGTTCGCCTCTCCGAAGCCCAGCGGCCGCCGGAAGGCTTTGAGGCCGAATTGGCGGACAAACTCCGTGCCGCAAATCGGGTCTGTCGCCGAATCCGGCTCGCACGGGATCAAGCCTTGCTGGTCGCCGCCGCGAAAGGCGCTGCGCGCCAGCCGCTCCGCAGCCTCGCTGTAGGCTTCCGCCTGCAGCGGCGGCACTCCCTGGCCTTCGAGCTGGTTCTTGAACCCGTGGATAAAATCTTCCTTCGGGAAACCGTCAGCGGGACGGCTCTGATCGCCGAGCAAATCACGCACAGTGTTGTTGTATTGGCTGTGCGTGAGCCGCCGGACGGTCAAAGGCTCAACGGAATGACTCCGGGCGCGTGCGATTTTTTCCTGCGCCGCGCGGACCTGCTCCTCCGACAGGCCGGCCAGGTAGTTGACCCAGCCCAGCAGCACGCCTTCCTGCTCGCTGCCCGGCGCAAACCGCGCGCCGCCGGTATGCTCGATCTGGTTGGTCGGCTTGAGCGCCAGCAGCGACTTTTTCGGCTGCTCGCGGTCCACCAGAGCCATCAGTCCCAGGCCGAACGCGGTGATCTGAGCCGGCTCGGCTTCCGCGCTCGGAAACTGCAACCGCGTCGCAGCCGCAACGCCATTGTCGTTGTGGCACAGGTTGCACTGCGAGTTGACCATCAAGGGATAGAGTTTTTCGCCGAAGTAGGCGTCGTTGGCCGCCTTGGGATTCGATTGTGCGAAAGCGGCCCCGGCGAGAAGGAGGGTTAGCGGCATCGCCCACGCCGTAAATCTTGTTGCCTGATTCACGCTTGACCTCAAAACCAGTCAGCCTATCTATCGTAACATCCCGCGGCTTGGCCGACAATTCGAATACAAAGTAAGCGGCTTGAAATCAACAGTTTATGGTAGTCCTGCCGGGGCGGACGTTGTAGACGCCAACCTCAGGCGGGCACCGCCGGGCCGGTTGGCAGGGTTTGGCCGGATTCGGCACGATTTGGCCGCAAATGGCATAGTTTTCCATGGGTCCGCGCCCGGCATTGATAAAAATTTCTACCCCGCGCCTCGTTGGTTTGCGCCCCCAGGATAGCGCACACCACCAAACGCGCCTTCAAACTCGCACCCAGCGTTTCGCCTTCATTTCGAACCGCGGCAGTTCGCCCGCCGGTACGATACATACCGCTACGCGCAGCGCAAAGGCATTACTGAGCGACGATTGGACGCGCTGCTCCAGGCTGGCGGTATCCGGATGCCCCACGACCGGCTCGACTTCGATCTTCAGCTCCGGCAAAGCGCGCTCGCTCCGCACTTCGACACGATACTCGGCTACGCCGTCGCAGCCGCGCAGAATCTCCTCGACCGCGCTGGGATAAATATTGACGCCGCGCACCACGACCATGTCATCGGTTCGCCCCAGGATGCCCCCCTCCAAGGCCAGGTTGTAGCTGCCGCACTCGCAGCGGGCGTCGTTCGCGCGCCGCACGAGGTCACCCGTGCGATAGCGCAACAGCGGCGAACCCATACGCCCGAGATTCGTCAGCACCAGCTCTCCCGTGCCGCCCGCACCGACCGCCTTACCGTTTTGCGGGTCGACGACCTCGCCGATATACGCCGATTCGATCACGTGCAGCACTCCGCGGCGGTTGGGGCATTCGTAACTCACGGGACCGGTTTCCGTCATGCCGTGATGGTCGAACAGGCGAGCGCCGTGCCAGAGTTTCTCGATGTGAGCGCGCGTCGCCGGGATGCCGGCTCCCGGCTCGCCCGCAACGATGATGGTCTTCACTTTCGCGGCGGTGAGATCGATCGCTTCCTCCGCGGCGACTTCGGCCAGCCGGATGGCGTATGTCGGCGTGCAGCAAAGCACCGTCGCCCCCGTGTCGATCATCGTGCGCAGCCGCGCGCCGCTTCGCATGCCGCCACCGGGCACGCACAAGCAGCCCATCCGGGTAGCCGCTTCAAACGCCGTCCAGAACCCGAGAAATGGCCCGAAGGAAAACGCGAAGAAAATGCAGTCGCCCGCGGTGACGCCCGCCGCGCGGTATACGTGGTCCCAGTTGTCGAGCATCCACGACCAGCTTTCGGTCGTGTCTAGCCACAGCATGGGCTTTCCGGCGGTGCCGCTGGTCTGGTTAAAGCGCGTGTACCGCTCCAGCGGAAATGTCAGATTGGAGCCGTACGGCGGGTTACGAAGCTGATCGTCGACCAGCTCCTGCTTGAGCGTGAACGGCGCGCGCGCGACGAACTCATCCAATGTCGCCAAACTCGCGTTCAGTCCCGCGGCGGCAAGTTTTTGGGAGTAGAAGGAATTGTCGGGCAGCAGAGCGCTCAGAAGCTCCCCCAGACCCGCGAGTTGATGCGCTTGTAGGCTGGCGCGGTCGGGGAATCTGGAATCGGCGAGTGTCATCGATCGAGAAGCTCTTTCGGCGCGACATCGATCTGGCTCGCGATCTCCTCGGGGATGGGAGTTCCTTTCATCTTGCCCGTAGCCTTATCGCGCGTTACGCAAGCCACGGCCAAAGATCCGCGGGCGACCTCCCGCGGCGGCTCTTCGTTCAGCTTTCGAAAAAGAAAGCCGTAGACGATGCTCTTTTGCCTCTTCTCGCGCACGCACAGCGAGATCTCGACGATGTCTTCAAAGTGCAGCGGATAGCTGAAATCGCAGTCCACATGCACGCGCGGCCAGCCGATCGGCTCCTCGAAGCCGGTGGTGTGAATCGAGAAGCCCAGCGACCGGAAAAAAGCGTGCTCGGCTGCCTCCATGTAACGGAGAAAGGCGGTGAAATGCACAATCCCCGCCATGTCGGTGTCAGAGAACTCGACTTGCCGGGTCAGGGTGAACTGGTAGGCCACGAATGGATTCGCTTTCCAACGGCTTGCCATGAGGCAGCGGTTCCGGTATCTTCGCAAACTCCGCGACCGCCTCGAACATGGGCTTGAAATCCCGGAACAGATTGCCCATCAGGCAATCGTTCATGTCCGTCAGCATGTCCGGATGCGCGTCGAGAAACTTGCGGAAGCTGAAAGCGCGGTCGTAGAAGCTGTAGACTAGGCTGCGCATCGACTCGATGCCGTAGCAGAGCTGGGTTCCATACTCAAGAAATCTTGCCGCGGAGAAATCCCCGGCGTTGAGCGCCTCGTCGACGGCGTCGGCGGCCATCTCACCGCTTCGCAGGGCTAGAAATACGCCCGAAGAAAACACCGGATCGAGAAACGCGAACGCATCGCCAGCCAGCACCATACCGTCCTCGGCGCAATGGCGCGAGCGGTAGGAATACTCGCCGGTCACGCGGTACGGCCCGGTCTGCTGGCCCACAGCCAGGTGCTGCTCGATCCAACTGTTGTTCTTGACCTCGCGCTGAAAGATGGTTTCCAGATCCCGGGAGTCCTTGTAGAGATATTCCTGCTCGGCGACAATGCCGACGCTGATGATGTCATCGGGCAGCGGGATGTACCAGAACCAGCCTTTTTCCGGCACATAAGCGACCGTAGTGGCGCCTTCGTCTTTGCCGGCATCGCGCTGCGCGCCCTTGTAATAGGTCCAGACGGCGATCTTGTTGAGCTGCGGATCACGAACCTTCCAGCCGTTGCGGGTCACCGAGAAAGCATCGCGGCCGGTGGCGTCGATGGTCATAGGCGCGCGAAATTCGAGATTCTCGCCGTTCTTCGCCACAGCCTTTACGCCGCGAACCGCGCCGTCTTCGCGGATGAGTTCGCGGACGGTGGTTTCCTCCATCACCTGGGCGCCCTTTTCGCGCGCGTTGTCGAGCAGCATCTGGTCGAACTCGCCGCGCACGACCTGCCAGGTAACCGCCGCCTCGTGGTCGAAATGTTCGAAGAAATAAAACGGCACCGAACGGCGTCCGTTGGTGCTGACGAACTGGACGCTGTACTTCCGCGGGAAGTGGGAAGCCTCCAGCTTCTCGAGCATCCCAAGCCGCTTCAACGGAAAGTAGGTGTAGGGGATGAGGGATTCACCGATGTGATAGCGCGGAAATTTTTCGCGCTCCAACAGCAGCACCCGCCGACCCTTGTCGGCGAGCATGGCGGCCGTGGTCGAACCCGCCGGCCCGCCGCCCATCACGATCGCATCGAACTGACTAGTCAAGGTTGCCCTCCCAGGGCTCCGCGCCGCTCCAGGGCGGCAGGATTTCGACCACCCGCGCCAGCACGTTGTGCGCCGGGTCCGAAAGAACGTTGCAGCGTCCGTAGAGCGCGCGCGGCTCGGCTAGGTCCAGCGCTTCGCGAATCACCGCGTCAGCGTTTACCCGCAAATAGGCCGACGGATGGCTCTGGTGCGCAACGCGCTGCGTCCGGAGGATCGTCCCGAGCGGCATTTTCTTCTCCAGAACCAAGCGCCGGGCTTCCGCGGGCAGATGCTCCAGGTAAATCTTGATGCCGCCGAATTCGACCGCGGCCGCATCCTCATCAAGCACCAGCAGAACCTGACGCGAGAACACGCCGTCACGCAGGGAATGTTTCAAAACCCGCAGGCGAATCGTCTGGCCGTGCGCGGCTTCGAGCGTCGGCGTCATGTCGTTGTCGTGAACCAGAAGCTTGCGGTAGGGCTGGGGCATGTGGCGGCCCTCGATCAGCTTCACCTCGGGCAGAGCCAAACCGGCTTCCTCATAGAATTCGGTCAACGGCTGCAGGACGTTTAATTCAGTAGTCACATGCATGGGAAGGCCGCCGGGTCCACCGCGCTTCACGCGTAACGCGCGTCGCGATGCTGAGGGAGGAAAAACTCGTAGAGCAGTCTATCCACCTGTAAAAGTCCGTCGCGCTTCAGCCGCAAGCTGTCGGAGCCAGGCTCCAGAAAACCGCTGTCGCGCAGCTTTCTGACCGAACCCGCGAAACGCTGCTGGATATCAACGCCGAACTTACTTTGAAAGTACTCGCGGTGCACGTGCCCCAGCTTCATCTGCAGAATCAGCTCGCGGATCATGCGCTCTTCCTTCGTCGGCGTCAAAGCGCGAAAGATGGGCAGCTCGCCTTCCTGCAATTTGGCGATGTAGGGCTCAAAGTTATGCTCGTTCTGGAAATGCGTGCCGCCGACGTGCGAGAACGACGCCACGCCGAGGCCGATCATGTCAGCGCCGGTCCACAGGAAGTCGCGGTAAAGGAAGCGGCTCGCAGCGGGATCTTTCACCGCCGTGTAAGCGCTCGTCACGCTGTAGCCCGCCTTTTCCAGCTCCGAGAAGGCGTAATCAACCCACTCACGTTTGGTTTTCCAATCGGCGACCGGCGCGACTTCCTTCCCCTGCTCCTTCATGTCTTTGAAGATGGTGGTGTTGTAGGGAACCTCCATCTGATAGATCGTCACGCTGTCGGGGGCCATCACGACAGTCTTGCGAACGCATTCGCGCCAGTTGGAATCGGTTTCCCCAACCATGCCGGCGATCAGATCGACGTTGACCTGCGGAAAGCCGATCTTGTTCGCGAAGTCGTACGCCTTGCCGATATCCTTCGCGCCGTGGGCCCGGCCGTTGATCTCGAGAATTTCTTGATCGAAGTTTTCGACGCCCAGGCTCAGGCGGGTTACGCCGAGGTCCTTGATTACACTCAGCTTGCTCTCGGTCAGCGTTCCGGGCTCGCACTCAAAAGTGATCTCTTCCGCCTCGTCCCAAGGCAATAGCTTCGTCATTGCCTCGACGAGCCGGGTAAGCTGCTTCGAAGAGATATACGAGGGCGTACCGCCGCCGAAATAGATGAACTTCGGCTTCCGGCCGCTGATGAACGCTTTCTGGCTGTAGAGGGTCAGCTCTTGAATCGTGGTATCGAGATAACGCTCGACCTCCGACGAATCTTTGCCCGTGTAGACCTTGAAGTAACAGAAATGGCAGCGTTTACGACAGAACGGGATGTGCAGGTAAATGCCCAGGGGCGTGCCCGCGGCCGCCGGGCGGTCGAGCGCCGCGTGCGCCTCGCCGACGCGGTCGGGCGTCCACAGCGAGTACGGCGGGTAGTTCGAAACGAAGTAGTTTCCCCCCGTCGTTTCTTCGCGCCCGTTCTGTACCGTCTCCATCGGCCGCTCGGTCACCTGGCTTCCTTTCCAAAGGCCCAACGGATTCGCGAATCCGGCCCTTCTCAACTCTCGATCGGACTTCGCTCTCCTATTCAGGGTACCAACACGAAAAGATGCGCTCGCCGGGCCCTTGGTTACCTCGCCGCATTGAGACGCCGTTGCGGCCATCTGATGCCTTCGCCGGCATGATCAAGCCGGCGCCGCGGCCGTACGCCCCAGCTCGGCATCCGGCGCTCCCGACGGCAAGATACGATGACCTGCCTTAAAACAGGGCCTGAACGCGGCGAAAACACGCGCCACGGCGGGCTCCAATCGCGTATCCTAAATGGTCGCAGAGAGGTCGTGGCGAGCAAGTTGGGGCAATCCCGGTGCTCGCAAACTCCCGGGACCTCAGGAGGATACTATGATCCGCAAGCTTCACCGGTTTGGGATCCTCGCCTCCGTGGGCGCCGCTTGGCTCCTGACAACGGCGGGACTCGCGCAGGCCGAGCCCAACCGCCTCACCAGCGACGAGCAGTCGCAAGGCTGGAAACTTCTGTTCGATGGCGAGACGGCCAAAGGCTGGCGCGGCATGAAGGGCACGCCGTTTCCGTCGCAAACCTGGATCATCAAGGACGGCGCGATTGGCACCCAGGAAGACGAATCCGGCGGCGATCTAATCAGCGAAGAGAAATTCGACAATTTCGAACTGTTGATCGAATGGAACATTTCGCCCGGCGGCAACAGTGGCATCAAATACCTGGTGCAGGAAGAATGGCTCAGCCCCCACTTCCAACCCGACCTCCCCGAACGCCAGAAAAGCAATCAATGGCTCTCGGCCGTGGGCCCGGAATTCCAGGTCTACGACGATGACAAGATGGGGCGGCGGCCGGGTTGGGAGAAATCGAGCACCGGCGCTTTCTATCTGCTGGTCAGCCCGGAGAACAAAAAGATCAACCCGCCCGGCGAATGGAACCTCGCGCGCATCGTGGTGCGCGGCAACCATGTCGAGCATTGGCTCAATGGCGGCAAGCTGCTCGAATACGAACTGGGTTCGCCGGAGTTACTCGCCCTCGTCGAGGGGACCAAATTCCGCAAAGTGCCGGGCTTCGGAATCAAAGGGCCGGGAAATGTGGTGCTGCAGCACCATGGCTCGCCCGCCTGGTTCCGCAACATCAAGATCCGGGAATTGAGGCCCTGATCGCGTAGCTTTGACCGTGAGGACCGGTACTCGTGCCGGTCCTTCGCCGCGAGAGCGGCGACCAGCGACCAACCTCAAACCTGTGGGTTCATAAGGCGCTACAACCCTACCTGCGACAAATCGCCGCTTTCATCGTTCGCCAGCTAAACGGAGAATCACCAGAATGTCGAAAGACTACTTGAACGAACTGTTCGGTCTCGACGGCCAGGTAGCCGTAGTCATCGGAGGCACCGGAGTCCTCGGAGGAGCGCTCAGTGAGGGCCTGGCGCAAGCAGGTGCTTTAGTCGTCGTCGCAGGCCGCTCGAAAGAGCGCGGCGAGGAAAGAGTCCAGCAAATTGAAGCCAAGGGCGGAAAGGCCGAGTTTGCGGCGGTTGACGTCGGCTCGCGGCAATCGCTCAAACAACTCCGCGATGCGGTCCTCAAAAATCACAAGCAGGTGGACATCCTCGTCAACTGTGCGGGAGTCAACTCCGCGACGCCGTTCGAAGAGATCGAGGAAGCCGATTGGCAGCGGGTGATCGACACAAACCTCAAAGCCACATTCGAAGCGTGCCAGATTTTCGCGCCGCAAATGGCCGCGCAAAAAGAAGGCGGCTCGATCCTGAACATCGGCAGCGTTACGTCGCACCTGCCGCTCTCGCGCGTCTATGCCTATTCGGCCTCGAAGGCGGCTGTTGTCAATCTGACGAAGAACATTGCCCGTGAATACGCCACTAAGGGAGTGCGCGTAAATTCGCTGTGCCCTGGCTTTTTTCCCGCTGAGCAAAACCGCCGTATTCTCGACAAAGATCGCGTCGAAAACATCATGAAGCAGACGCCGATGGCACGGTTTGGCGAGCCGCCTGAGCTGGTGGGCGCCACGCTGCTACTGCTGTCGCGAAAGGCCGGATCGTTCATCACCGGCGCGGAGATCTACGTGGATGGCGGGTTTACTGGAATGCGTTTCTGAGAGGCGATGCCCCGACGGACTGCCGGCGGGGACAGTCACCGCTTTTCGCGCTGCCTGCATCCAGCCAGCCCGTGATTCGTATGGAGCGCGAAAAACGGTGACTGTCCCCATACGCCCATCGGCGCGTGATGGGAAACCAATTTCAGTTCAAAAAGTAAGTGCGATACAGCGTGTCGCGCTGCTTGGGAATGAACCCGGCATCCCGAATCATGCGTCGCAGATCTTCCTCACTGGCCTGATGCTGTGCCCCTGCCTGCCTGACAACGTTTTCCTCGAGCATCACACTGCCGACGTCGTTGCCGCCGAATCGCAAACCGAGCTGGCACACCTTGAGACCCTGCGTGACCCAAGACGTCTGAATGTTGACGATGTTATCGAGGTAGATCCGCGAGATGGCGAGAGTTTTCAGAAACTCCACCGCGGTGGTTTCTTGAGTGACTTTCTTCCCCAGCGCGGTGTGCTCCGGTTGAAAAGGCCACGGGATGAAGGCTGTGAAGCCGCCGGTTTCATCCTGCAGCCGCCACAAAGTTTCAAGGTGATTGACGCGATGCTCGATGGTCTCACCGCACCCGAACATCATCGTCGCGGTCGTTCGCAGGCCCAGTTGGTGACAGGTGCGGTGTACGTCGATCCATTCGGCCGTTGTACATTTCAAGCGCGCAATCCGCCGCCGCACCTCGTCGTCGAGAACTTCGGCGCCGGCGCCGGGAATTGAATCGAGGCCGGCATCGCGCAAACGGGCGAGCGTGTCGCGAATCGTCAGCCCGCTCACTTCGGCGATCGTGAGAATCTCCGGGGCTGACAGGCAGTGCAGGTGAATCGGGTAGCGGCTCTTGATCGACCGGAACAGATCCTCGAAGTATTCGATTTTGAGATCGGGATTGACGCCGCCTTGCATCAATACACCAGTGCCGCCGACGTCAATCGTTTCCTGGATCTTCTGAAAGATCACTTCCTTCGGCAGCACGTAGCCTTCCTGGTGCCCCATCGGCCGGTAGAACGCACAGAAGCTGCAGTACTCGGTACAGAGATTGGTGTGGTTGATATTGCGGTCGATGATATAGCTGGCAACGCCTTCGGGATGAAATTTTCGGCGCACGGCGTCGGCCTCCATGCCAATGCCGATCAGGTCATCGTTAGCAAACGAATCGGTCGCCTCGCGTTTGGTCATCTCAATCCTCGATGTTGCTGTACAAGGGGGGACAGTCACCGCTTTTCGCGCCAC
>JBBDWJ010000165.1:18932-29370 GCA_040902925.1 Bryobacterales bacterium
CTGTTTTTTAGCGCGAAAGGCGGTGACTGTCCCCGTCGGTACTCAGTCCTGCTGGGCTACAGCCGGCTCGTTTTCCAGATAGCGCAGATCGCGGGGGCGCTCGACCAGCCCCAGTTCATAGCCGAGACGCAAAAACGTCTCCAGGCTGCGGCGTTCTTCCTCGCCAAGGTCGAAGCGAATGTGGTGCGTTAGGTAGCGGCGGACAAGCTCCGGAGGCAGGTCGCGCTGCTTGCTCTCGACCTTAATGATTTCTTCGATATGCTGGCGCCCATATTCAGCCGAAGCAGCGAAGATGTCGGTCAGCGCCGGGTCGGCCACCAGCTTCTTCACCGCCCAGATCGCGTAAACCATCGGCAGGCCCGTCATCTCGACCCAGGCCGCGCCGAGATCGTACACATGCAGCGGCTGGCCGCGCCATTCGCGCCCGTCGGGGTCAATCCGCAAGGCGGGGTCGCCGATGATCAGCGCCGCATCGGCTAACTCCAACATGTCGTCGAGCTTGGGAGGATAGGGCCGCACACGCGGGCGCAGCCCAAACTGCCGCGCCAGAAGAATCTGCGCCAGAATCGTCGACGTCCGCGAGCCCTCATCGGCGGCGAACGAAGTGATCTCCTGCATCGGCTTCTTCGACACCAACAAAATGCTGCGGACCGGACCCCGGCAGGCGATTGCATGGCCGGGAATCACGAGCAGGTCATGCTGACGCGCCAGCGCCACCACGGGCACAAGGCCGATATCGGCGTCACTCGAGCGCACGGCGTCGGCGCATTCGGAAGGCAGACTGAACCGAAGATCAAACACGTCTTGCTGCCCGCCATGGAGGAAACCCCACACCAGCGGCGTCGTGTTGAGATACCGTACCGCGCAGACTCGAAGTTTTTCAGGCATAAGTGGAATGCCTAATTTTACCAAAGGCGTCCCAGGGTGCGGATTGCCCGCGGATTCACGGGTCGCGCTAAATTCAAATTCCGCGTAGAGCATTGCTTCGAGACAGCTCCCAACAACGCAGAGCCAATGCCCACTGGAGACATTCGAGCCGCTAGCGACCCATAGCGACGCAAAATCGTCGTTCGTGCCACAGTTTTTTTTGAGTTGCATCCGCGAAGCCGTTTTCGCAATCCTCCGGCAACGGGTTAGTCGCTGAAACACAAACGCTTAGCTCGCTCTCTTCGCGAGTTAAAATTTACATTCCACGCGCTTGGCACGAGGGCCGATCAAGCCCCATACAAAACAAACCTCTTGACATCGCACGGCCAACGACTGTTAGATTCGAATTGCCGGATGCCTCCCGCAACCGCCGGCCAGCAAGCGCAGCTTTACTGGTTGGCCTTACATCTGGTTCCTGGCCTCGGAACTCGCAACGCGCTCAAGTTGATCCGTCACTTCGGTGATCCGGAGCGGATCTTTCACGCGTCCTTGAGTGAGCTAAGAGCGTGCGCTGAGTTGCCGTTGGCTGTGGCGGAGTCAATCCATTCTGGCATCACGTTCGAGGACGCTAGCGCGGAAGCCGATAAGGCAAAGGCAATCCAGGCCGAGGTCGTTTCGTTTTCCGATCCGCGCTATCCGCAACGGCTGAAGGAAATTTTTGACCCGCCGATACTGCTGTATGCGCGCGGGCGCACGGAGCTTTTGGCCGCGCATCAGGTCTCCGTGGTCGGCACGCGCCGGCCGACGACTTATGGCCGCGCGGTGGCGCAAAGGCTGAGCCGTGAGATGGCGCAGGTGGGACTGACAATTGTGAGCGGACTAGCACGCGGTATCGACGCTTGCGCCCATCAGGGCGCGCTGGAGGCCAACGGGGCGACCATCGCCGTGCTCGGCAACGGAGTAGACGTGGTTTATCCGCGTGAGAATCGCAAGCTCATGGAACAGATCGCCGAGCGGGGCCTGATCGTCTCAGAGTTTCCCTTGGGCAGTACGGCTTTTCCGCAGAATTTTCCGATCCGCAACCGTATTATTAGCGGCCTAAGCTACGGCGTGCTGGTCATCGAAGGCGCGCAGTACAGCGGGTCTTTGATCACCGCCCGCCTTGCTTTAGAGCAGGGCCGCGAGGTCCTAGCCGTACCGGGGAACATCACTTCCAAGCCGAGTTGGGGCCCGAACTTGCTTATAAAAGATGGTGCTAAGCTGATCCAGGACGCCTCCGATGTGGTGGAAGAACTGCCTATGGAGGTCCGCCGCGAGCTGGCGCACACCGCCAAATCAACGCCCCCGGCGGGTACGAATGGTGAAACTTTCCCGAAGCAGCAAGCATCCCTGTGGCAAGGACCCTCTTCGCCGTTGGGAAAGAAACTGCTAGCGTTGCTGCAGGTCGATCTCTCCCAGCATATTGATGAGATCATCCGGCACTGTGAACCGGCGTCGCCCGCTGAAGTTCTTTCGGTGTTGAGCGAACTGGAACTGTTCGGCGTTGTGAAACAGTTTCCGGGGAAGCAATTTGTTCGCGTCTGGACCTCGTAGTCCGTGCTGAGCGCGGCAAGATTGAAGTCCGAAGGTAGTTGAGTTTCTATGCCCAAAGCA
This sequence comes from Bryobacterales bacterium, assembly GCA_040902925.1. Lineage (GTDB taxonomy): Bacteria > Acidobacteriota > Terriglobia > Bryobacterales > UBA6623 > JBBDWJ01. The sequence continues at coordinate 21,453 of JBBDWJ010000165.1, forward strand.
ACCCATGAACGCGCGCTCGTCATCGTCGAATCGCCAACCAAGGCGAAGACGATCAGCCGTTTTCTGGGGAAGGATTACATCGTGAAGGCCTCCAACGGCCATATTCGCGATCTTCCCAACAGCGCCGCGGAGATTCCTCTCAAGCTGCGCAAAGAACCGTGGGCGCGCCTTGGCGTGAACATCGAAAAAGACTTCGAGCCGCTCTACGTCATTTCGCCGCAGAAGAAAGATCACGTCAAAGATCTCAAGGAATCGCTCAAGGAAGTCAGCCACCTCTACTTCGCGACTGACGAAGACCGCGAAGGCGAATCGATCAGTTGGCACCTGTTGCAGGCGCTCCAGCCAAAAATTCCGATCAGCCGTTTGGTGTTCCATGAGATCACCAAAGAAGCGATCGACCATTCCCTCAACGCGGCGCGCGAAATCGACACCAATCTGGTGAGCGCCCAGGAGACGCGGCGCATCGTCGACCGCCTGTTCGGCTACGAGGTCAGCCCGCTTCTCTGGAAGAAGATGATTCCCAAGCTCAGCGCGGGCCGCGTGCAAAGCGTTGCCGTGCGGCTGCTGGTCGAGCGCGAGCGCGACCGCATTCGCTTCCGGCGCGCAAGCTATTGGAGTTTGAAAACAGCGTTCGCTAAGAGCGAGAACGGCAAAGAGAGCACGCCCTTTGAAGCGGAGCTGACGCATCTCGGCGAAAACCGCGTCGCGGTCGGCAAAGATTTTGACGCCAACAGCGGCACGCTCAAGACCAAGGAAGGCGTAATCGCTCTCGGCGAAGCGGCGGCGAAGAAACTCGAACAGGAAGTTCGTGAAGCCAAGGCGGCGGTCAGCTCGGTCGAAGAAACTCCCTATAGCACTGCGCCGGCGGCGCCGTTCGTCACCAGCACGCTGCAGCAGGAAGCCAACCGCCAGTTGCGCTTCTCCGCGCGCCACACGATGGGCCTGGCGCAGCAGCTCTATGAGAACGGCTTCATCACGTACATGCGTACCGATTCGACGACGCTGTCGGAAGAAGCCCTGGGAGCGGCGCGCAAGTTCATCCTCGAAGCCTTCGGCAAGCAGTATCTGCCCGACGAGCCGCGGCAATACAAAACCAAGGTGCGCAATGCGCAAGAGGCGCACGAGGCGATCCGCCCCGCCGGCGATGTGTTCAAACCGGTTTCGGCGGTCCAGGAGCAGCTCGGCCTCGAGGCCGCCAAGCTCTACGACATGATTTGGAAGCGCGCCGTCGCGAGCCAGATGCCCAACGCCACCGGGTCCAACATTGCCGTCGGCATTCAAGCCGGTTCGGCACGCTTCCGCGCCACGGGAAAGACAGTCGATTTCCCCGGCTATCTGCGGGCCTACGTTCACGGCAGCAAAGATCCGGATGCCGAGCTCGCAGGACGCGAAAAGCTGCTGCCGAAATTGGCCGAGGGCGAGCCGGTCGTCACGAAAGGCTGCGAAGCTCTCGAGCGCAACACCCAGCCACCCGGCCGATACACAGAAGGCAGCCTGATCAAAGAGCTCGAACGCCTCGGCATCGGCCGCCCGAGCACGTGGGCCACGATCGTCGATCTGGTTCTCTCGCGGTCCTACGCGTTCAAAAAGGGTACGGCCCTCGTCCCCACCTTCATCGCGATGGCGGTAGCGGGCCTGCTCGAAAAGCACTTCACCGAGCTTCTCGATTACGAATTCACGGCGCGCCTCGAAGACGACCTCGACGCCATTTCGCGCGGCGAGGCCGACCGCCTCACCTACCTGCGTGGTTTTTATTTCGGCAACGGGCACCACGGCCTGCGCGATCTGGTGAAGGAGGGCGAGACCTCCATCGACCCGCGTGAAGTTTGCGGCGTTCCGATCGGAGAAGGAAAAGACGGCAAGCTGATCGAAGTGCGCATCGGGCGCTACGGCCCGTTCCTGACCGACGGAGAATCGCGCGCCAGCGTTCCCGATATGCAGCCCCCCGACGAGATGACGGTCGAGGCGGCCATGGCGCTAATCGAGGCCGCGCAAAAACAACCCGAGGCGCTTGGCAACGATCCCGAAACCGGCCAGCCTGTGTATCTGAAGATCGGGCGCTACGGACCCTATGTCCAACTCGGCGACGCCTCCGAAGGCGAAAAGCCCAAGATGGCGTCCCTGTTGCGCAACATGCAGCCCGAGAGCGTCGATCTGGAGTTGGCGCTCAAGCTGCTATCGTTGCCGCGAACGCTGGGAGAGCATCCTGACAACGGCGCCACGGTGATCGCCACCAACGGCCGCTTTGGCCCCTATGTGAAGTGGGGCAATGAGATCCGTTCGATTCCCACCGACGGATCTCCCCTGGAAATTACGCTCGAGCAGGCTGTCGAGCTGCTGAAACAGCCCAAAGGGCGGCGGCGGGCGGCGGGCGGCGAGAAGCTGAAGGAGATCGGCCAGCACCCCATCAGCGAGCTGCCGATTGTCATTCTTTCTGGCCGCTACGGCCCCTACGTCACCGACGGCACGCTGAACGCGTCGCTGCCGCGCGGCATGATGCCCGACGCGGTTTCGATGGATGAAGCCGTCAATCTGCTGGAAGCGCGCGCTGCGCGAGTCGCCGAAGAGCCCAACGGCGGGGGCGGCCGGCGGCGGGTCGCTAAGAAGGCGACCAAGAAAGCTTCGAAAAAGCCGAAGGCGAAAGGGAAGGGAAAGGTTGGCGCCAGCGTAAAGGAATGAGATGGATCTGCGCGAAGAGTTTGGCGCGGCGACTGAACAAGGCAAAGTGCAAAAGGCAAAGTTAACGGCTGGGAAGCGCTCTGAACGCTGCTTTGCTGCCGGCCGTCAATTTAGAGTTGGCCCTCAATCTCAAGCCCGACCCCTCACCACAACAAATCCCTCGGCCCTGCGGCGAATCCACAACGCCACGACAAACCCAAACTGCAACTGAATCGCGAGCACGCCGAGTACGACCATATTCCGCTGGCCGCTATATTGCCGGTGCCCCTCGTTGTAGGCGCGTTCCAGGCGGGCCAGCATTTCGCGCCCTCCGAGCGCCCCAAGATTCTGCTTAGTCAGCACCTGATCCGGCCGTATCTCGCCTGAACGCACTCTGCGAAGCTGCTCTAGCCGGAAGTCATGAACGCCGCGGGCGATCTCGACTAGCGTGTCGATACCTTTGCGTCGCCCGATCAGCGGCTTGCGGCCCCGCGCCGCGGGCAGCAGCGCGCTCGCCGACATGCTGAGTTTGATGTAGTTCGCCATGGCGGGCAGATTCGTCTCGAGCTCTCGCCGGTTCTGCCCTTCAACGGCGCTAAAGACGAGATTGTGATCCTCGGGGTCGAGGAAACGGCGAGGCACGCTGCGGGCCTGTTCGAGGACAAATCCGACAGTACCCAACTGCTGCAGATCGGCGCCTTCCACCGAGCCGACAAACTTTGCCTGTAGCGCCCGGATTTCGGCTTGCCGCCCGCGCCAGTTTTCGACTAGCGCCCGATCCAGCTCGTCGCCCGACACCTCCGTTGCTTGCGCCGATTGCAGGAGAGCGGGTACGGCCGACGTGAACGAGAGGCCGATCGTGAGCAAGACGAAGCGCAGGTGCGTCCCCCGGAAGGACATATCTATGAATGACGTTCCGAAACGGCGTTCGGTACCAGGAATTGCTGGAAAGCGGTTCGCCCTTTTAAAGCGGAATGTTGCCATGCTTCTTGCGCGGATTCTGATCGGTCTTGTTCTCCAGCATGGCCAGGGCGCGAATCAGCTTGGGCCGCGTGAACCGCGGTTGGATGACCTCGTCGACCCAACCCTTTTCGGCCGCCGTATAGGGGTTGGCGAATCGGTCCCGGAATTCTTCGATCTTGGCTTGGCGGAACTGCTCGGCGTCGCCGGCAGCCGCTAACTCCCGCCGGTACAACACATTGACGGCGCCCTCGGGGCCCATCACGGCGATCTCGGCCGTTGGATAGGCAAAATTGATGTCCGTGCGGACATGCTTCGACCCCATGACGCAATAGGCGCCCCCATAGGCCTTGCGCGTAATCACGGTGACCTTCGGGACCGTTGCCTCGGCAAAGGCGTAGAGCAGCTTCGCCCCATGGCGGATAATCCCGCCATACTCCTGAGCCGTGCCCGGCAGGAAACCGGGAACATCCTCGAACGTCACGATGGGGATGCCGAAAGCGTCGCAGAAGCGCACAAAACGCGCGCCTTTGGTCGAACTATTGATATCAAGGCACCCCGCCAGCACCTGCGGCTGGTTTGCAACCACGCCAACTGGCTTGCCGTCCAGCCGCGCGAAGCCGACGACGATATTGCCCGCGAAGCGCTCCTGCACCTCGAAAAAATGGCCGTCATCGGCCACCAGCCGGATGATTTCGGTGATGTCATACGGGACATTCGACTCCGCGGGCACAATCGAATCGAGCCGCTCCTCCACTCGATCGGCAGAATCGCTTGTCGGCTTGCGGGGCGGATCGTCCACATTGTTCGAGGGGAGAAAACCGAGCAGCTCGCGGATCATCTGCAAGCACTCGGTGTCGTCGCGTGAGATAAAATGCGCCACGCCGCTGGTTTCGTTGTGCGTCCGCGCCCCGCCGAGATCCTCTTTGGTGACTTCCTCATGCGTCACCGTGCGGATCACATCCGGCCCGGTGACGAACATGTAACTCGACTGGTCCACCATGAAAACAAAATCGGTGATCGCGGGCGAATAAACCGCGCCGCCCGCGCAGGGCCCCATGATGGCGGAGATCTGCGGTACCACGCCGCTCAACAAGGTATTGCGCAAAAAGATATCGGCATATCCGGCAAGCGACGCCACGCCTTCCTGAATGCGCGCGCCGCCCGAATCGTTGAGGCCGATGATCGGCGCGCCGGTCTTGGCCGCCAGATCCATCACCTTGCACACCTTGGCCGCGTTGGCGAGCGACAGCGAGCCGCCAAAAACCGTGAAATCATGGGCGAAAACGTAGACCGTACGTCCGTCGATGCGGCCGTATCCGGTGACGAATCCATCGCCCGGAATGGTTTTTGAATCCATGCCGAAGTCATGGCAGGAATGCGTCACCAAGCGGTCGAGCTCTTCGAAACTGCCTTCGTCCAGCAGCAGCTCGATCCGTTCGCGGGCCGACAGTTTGCCCGCCTCGTGCTGTTTTTGGGTGCGCTCCTGGCCGCCTCCGGCTCGCGCGGCGGCGTTACGCTTTTCTAGTTCGGCCAACTTCTCTTCAAGCTTCATGGGACTGGTTTTTGATGCAGCGTCAAAATCAGGATGTCGATCCCAGGGTGTCAGTTATCGCGCCGCCGACTCGCGAACCGGCTCCAGTCCATATAGTCGGCGCATGGGGCCCGTCGCGCGGCGGGACAGCTCCGCGATGACCGCGGTGTGGACATCTTCCACGGGCCGGCTGCCGTCGATCGTCACGATGCGAGGCTCGCGAATCGCGTGAAACGCTTCGCGTACGCGCGTCAGTGTCTCGACCTTCTCGAACGCGTTCGGCTGCTCCTTGCGGGATTCCGAAATGCGTCGAATGCCCTCTTCCGGGTCCACGTCCAGCAGAAAGACAATATCCGGGATCGGGGCGATTCCCTCCATCGACGCTTTCAGCCCGGCGATGTCGCGGCCCCTCGACCCCTGATAGGCGATGGTGGAGTAGAAATAGCGGTCGAGAATGACGATTTCGCCCGCGTCCAGGGCAGGCCGGATGACCGTGCGAACGTGATCGATCCGGTCGTTGACGAACGCCTCCAGCTCATCTTCGAGCGACAAGCGCCCCGCGGCGGCCGATTCGCGAATTTTGCGGCCCCAGGGCCCGTCGGTGGGCTCTTTGGACGTGATCACGTGCTGGCGCAGACGCCGCAGCGCTTCCGCCAGCAAACGCACCTGGGTCGTCTTGCCGGCGCCGTCTATTCCCTCTACAGCAATCAATAAGCCAAGCCGCGAGGAGCCCGTTCGATCCATATCTGGGTGAGTATGGCAGACCAAGCCGAGCAATGCACTCCGGCCACGCCGGCGTTGAATACAGGCGAATTGGACACCAGCTTGGCGGGGCAGTTCCGCGACGGCGATTGATATGCTAGATTGATTTTATGGCCATCCCCAACTCCAAGAAGTACCAGATCCGCCGACCCAACAGCGCCGACATGGCAACCATCGTGGCGGTCCTTCCCAAGGACGCGGATGTGAACGCATACCTCGCTGACGCCTCCAAACGCTTCGACTGGAAGGCCTGGGACGATCAAAAAGCGTCCATGAACAAGGTGCGCGTCGGCCAGCAGAAACAACGCAAGAAGTAGTTTTTCCTGTTTGGAATCAGTCGATTGGTCTGAAGCACACCCAGCCCGACCCGGAACTGGGCGACGCGTTGGCGTCTCTTCCCAACTGACTACCTTGGTTCGTTCAGCCTAACTCAACGTGCCAAGGCCGCCGCTCCGGCGTAACGGGCTTTCGGACCCAGTTCCGCCTCAATCTCCAACAGACGGTTGTACTTGGCAATCCTGTCGCTGCGGCAGGTCGAGCCGGTCTTGATTTGGCCGCCTCCGGTGGCAACCGCCAGGTCGGCGATCGTGGTGTCTTCGGTCTCGCCGGAACGGTGCGAGGTAATAAAGGTGTAGTTGTTCTGGCGGGCGATATCGATGCACTCCAGGGTCTCGGTGACGGTACCGATCTGGTTGAGCTTGATCAGAATCGAGTTGCCCAGCTTGTCGGCGATGCCTTTGCGGAAAATCTCGGGGTTGGTCACGAACAGGTCGTCGCCCACAAGCTGCAGCTTGCCGCCGAGCTTCTCGGTGCCGTTCTTCCAGCCGTCGTGGTCGACTTCCGAAAAACCGTCTTCGAGCGAGATCAGCGGATAGCGCGACACCCACGAATCCCACATCTCGGCCATCTGGGCGGACGTCTTGCGGCTGCCGTCAGACTTGCGGAAAACGTAGGCGCCGTCCTCATAGAACTCGCTCGAAGCCGGGTCGAGCGCGATTCCGATCTGCTCGCCGGGCTTGTAGCCGGCCTTCTCGATGGCTTCTACGAGCAAGGCCATCGGCTCCTCGTTCGACTTGAGGCTCGGCGCGAAGCCGCCTTCATCGCCTACCGCCGTTTCGAGCTTGCGTTCTTTGAGGATGCCTTTGAGGGTGTGGAAGACTTCGGTCGCCGCCCGCAGCGCTTCGGCGAAAGTCGGCAGGCCGACCGGCATAACCATAAATTCCTGGATATCGACGTTGTTATCCGCATGCTGGCCGCCGTTCAGCACGTTCAACATCGGGGTCGGCAAGGTGTTGCTCTCAGCCGGCCCGCGGCCCTGGATCTCGGCGAGCCAGCGGTAGAGAGGCACGTTTTTCTCGACAGCAGCCGCGCGCGCTACCGCCATCGAGACGCCCAGCAGTGCGTTGGCGCCCAGCCGGCCCTTATTCGGCGTGCCGTCAAGGTCGATCATCTTGCGGTCGAGACCGGCCTGGTCGGCGGCGTCGAAGCCCTTGAGGGCCTTTTGCAGCTCGCCGTTGACGTTGCCTACGGCCTTCTGGACGCCCTTACCCTTGTAGCGGGCTTTATCCCCGTCGCGAAGCTCAACGGCTTCGTTGATCCCGGTGGACGCCCCCGAAGGGACCTTCGCCACGCCGCGCGCCCCGCTGGCAAGCGTCGCGCTTACCTGCACGGTCGGGTTTCCGCGCGAGTCAAGAATCTCCAGTGCTGCTAGTTTGGCAATAGCCGACATGAATTCCTCTTCGAGTGGGCGCGGGATCTGGGTGGCGGCTGGAGGACCCCGAAAAGGCCCTTGCGCATCCCAAAACTCTCCGCAATCAACGAGGCCTCGCCCGGCCGGGCCGGCCGCAACCCGAACCTCCCTGCCGTATGTTTCGAGGGTGGGGAGAAAATCCGGGCCGAACGACCAGAGTATCACGGACAGCCGCGGACCTTTTCGACCGGGTACGGCATGGGTGCGCGACATAGATGTGGGTGACGATCTGGGTTGTTTTTTTGTGGCGGTTT
>JBBDWJ010000166.1:0-29251 GCA_040902925.1 Bryobacterales bacterium
GGGGCAGATCAACGCCGTCACGCCGGGCGATCTAGGCGAACATCCCCTGGTTCCAATCCGCGTCGAGCGCGATGGCGCTTCATCCAACTCGTTTACTCTGACGACGCACACGATAAGCCCGGGAATATTCCTGGCGGGTGCTTATCCCGTGGCTATCAACTCTGACGGAACGCTCAATTCGGCGGACAGCCCAGCCCCTCCGGGCTCAGCGGTGACTGTCTTCGCCACCGGAGTCGGGGCCTTCTCACCGCCGCTCGCCGACGGCGAAATCGCGCCTCTCGAACCGCCTTTTCCAAGCGCGCCGGGTATCGCCGAGGTCCAGATCGAGGCCAGCTTCGTGGCCTTGTTAGAGCCTCGCGCGGCGCCGATCACCTATGCCGGCGCGGCCCCCGGGGTCGTTGCCGGGTTGGCTCAGATCAACTTCATCATTCCCATGGAGACGCCGGCCGGCACTTGGGAACTCAAGCTCAAGACCGCCGCAGGGGAACTGAGCGGCCCCGCTCTGCTTGCGGTGGGGCCCTAACGCCTAAGCTCCAGTCTTCAACGTCCGCTGCCAACCGCTGCATCATGCCGCCCCATGCAACCCTGCAACCGGCCTCGTTGAGGGCTGCGCCGTTTCCGTCTACCATAGGCGGTGGGAGGGTAGCCGAAGATGCAACGACGCACTTTTCTTGGGGTGGCCGCCGCGCTGACGTTTGCTCGTCCAACACGGGCCGCTTCGCGCCAGACCTCGATTTCTATCCACGAGGACCAGTTCTGGATCAACGGCCGCCCGACCTACGAGGGCCGCTTCTTCGAGGGCGCCAAGATCGAAGGGCTGCTGATGCAGTCCCGCATGGTCAATGGCATCTTCGACGATTCCAATCCCGACACCGTGCACCTATGGCGCTATCCCGACACCGGCAAATGGGACGCCGATCGCAACACCAGCGAGTTCATCGCCGCCATGCCCGAATGGAGGCGTCACGGCCTGCTCAGCTTCACGCTCGGCATGCAGGGCGGCAGCCCGCAGGGCTATTCGCAGGACCAACCCTGGCGCAACAACTCGTTTCGTCCTGATGGATCGTTGCAGCCCGATTTCATGCGCCGCCTGGAGCGCATCCTGGACCGCGCCGATGAGCTGGGAATGGTGTGCGTTCTAAACCTGTTCTACTTCGGCCAGGACGAACACTTCGAAAGCGACGACGCCGTGCGCCGCGCCGTGCGTGAGGCGGTGCAATGGGTGCTCGACAAAGGCTACGCCAACGTCCTGGTGGAAGTCGTCAACGAGTGCGACAACCGCAAATATGAGCAGCCGCTGATGAAGAATGACCGCGTCCACGAGCTGATCCGCCTGGCTCAGTCGATCACCAAAGACGGCCGCCGGCTGCTGGTCTCGACCAGCTTCAACGGGCGCTCCATCCCTTCAGGCAACGTCGTCGAAGCGGCTGACTATGTTCTGCTGCACGGCAACGGCGTCACCGATCCCGCCAACATCACCGCCATGGTCGAGCAGACGCGGCGTCTCAAAGAGTACCGGACCATGCCGGTGTTCTTCAATGAGGACGATCATTTCGACTTCGACAAGCCCGTGAACAACATGATGAACGCTATTCGCGCCTATGCTTCCTGGGGCTACTTCGATCCCGGCGCCGGCCGCGCCAGGGGTGCGGGGGACTACCACGAGGGCTACCAGAGCGTTCCGGTGAACTGGGGCATCAATACCGAAACCAAGAAAGCTTACTTCGAGGCCGTCAAGAGGGTGACCGGGGCTTAGCCTGAAGTCCGGTTCGCGCGCTGCGGGGCCGTTGTGAGGGATACTGAGACTCGCGCCGGCCGTCGAGCCCGGCCTCGAAACAAGCGATGGAAGATCTCGCCAAACCAATGTCGCGCCTGGTGGACGAGCTGAAACGGCTGCCGGGCGTTGGTCAAAAATCCGCGCAGCGCATGGCGTTTCATCTTTTGGGCGCGCCCGCCGCCGACGCCGAGCGATTGGCCCAGGCCATCCTCGAGATGCGCGGCCGTATTCAGCTTTGCAGCCGTTGCAACAATATCTCGGAGGGCCCGCTGTGCGGGTTCTGCAACGATCCCAACCGCGATAAAAGCACGGTCTGCGTCGTCGAGCAGCCGAACAACATCATGATCATCGAGCGCACGCGGCAGTACAACGCCGGTTATCATGTGCTCCACGGCGCGCTCTCGCCGCTGCGCAACATCGGGCCCGAGGAGTTGAAGCTCAAGAATTTGCTCGAACGGCTGCGAGACGGCGAGGTCAAGGAAGTGATTCTCGCTACAAGCCCGACCACGGAAGGCCAGGCAACGGCAGCGTATCTGGCGCGTCTACTCAAGCCGCTCGGCGTGCGCGTGACCCGCATCGGCATGGGGATTCCGATCGGCAGTGATCTGGAATTCATCGACGAAGCGACGATGCTGGAGTCGATGGAAGGGCGGCGGGAACTGTAACACAGACAATCTTGTCTGTGATCCTCCCGTTTTATGTACTCATGCAGGCTGCTCGAGTACGCCGCGAAGGAAATTAGCTTGTAGACAGACAGGATTGTCTGTCCCACTTCTACGATGACAACAAGAGTGTGGCTGCGGATAGCTTTGTTCCTGGTGGTACTCGGCCCGGCGGGCCTGTCGGCCGCCGATCCACCAATCCCCGCGGGCGCGGAACCCAAAAGTCTCGGCGCAATTGGCGCGGGAGAAGGCCCCGTCTGGCATCCTGACGGCTATCTGCTTTTCAGCGGCGACAATCGCATCACGCGGCGCGATAAAAACCACCGCACCGAAGTCTACCGGGAAAACGCCGGCTCGAATGGATTGCTGTTCGACCCGCAAGGCCGCTTGGTCGTCTGCGAAGCCCGCAATCGCCGGGTGACCCGTACCGAAACCGACGGCGAGATCACCGTCCTGGCGGACAACTATCAGGGAAAGGCTTTCAACTCCCCCAACGACCTCACGATCGACTCCAAAGGCCGCATCTATTTCAGCGACCCTCGCTATGGAAACCGCGACAGCATCGAGATGTTCGATGCCGCTGGCCGCGCCGTGGAAGGCGTCTACCGCATCGATTCGCCCGGCCAGGTGACCCGCGTCATTACTCATGAAGCCGACCGCCCCAACGGCGTGCTCGTTTCCGACGGCGACGAGTTCCTCTACGTGGCCGATAACAATAACAACAACGTTGGCGGGGCGCGCATTCTGTGGCGCTTCGATCTGCGCGCCGACGGGAGCGTCGATGCCCAGTCCAAGAAAAAAATCTTCGACTGGGAGGATGGCCGCGGACCCGACGGCCTCGAGATGGATCAACAGGGGCGTCTCTACGTGGCCGGTGGGCTCACCAAGCCAAATCCGCCGGCCGAGTCGGCGGACAAATTCAAGGGTGGCGTCTACGTGCTGTCGCCTGGGGGCGAGTTGCTGGCGTTTGTGGCGGTGCCGGTCGATGAGGTCACCAACGTGGCCTTTGGCGGTGACGACTGGAAGACTTTGTACATTACTGCCGGCGGTACGCTCTGGGCGATTCCGGTGACTGCGCCTGGACGCTCGCCGTTGAACTCCCGCTAGCGGGGGAGTGCTGGACGGCCCTCCCCTGGGCCGGACTTCGCCGATCCCAAGGCGCATCAGATCTTCGAGCAACCGCTATCAAAGCTATCTGGTAACCCTCGCCGTTTCACAGCTTAGGACAGGCGAGAGCGCCTGCCCCTACGGGTAATTGTCCCTGCCGGCCAATCCGTGCTGGCGCGGTCTATCTAATGCATAGACCGGATTTGTCTCACCCGCTCCCTCTCGGCTACACTCGGACACAGGAATATCATGGGTAACGGTCTACGGACTCTTTCAATCGATATCGGTGGTTCGGGGATAAAGACCTTTGTGCTCGATGAGCAGGGCAATCCGCTCACCGAGCGCTTACGAGAGCCAACTCCCGAAAAGCCGACTCCCGACGCCGTGCTGCAGGTGCTGAGCGGGCTCATCGATAAGCAGGGCGAGTTCGACCGCATCTCGGTCGGCTTTCCAGGTGTGGTGCGCTGCGGGGAGATTCGTTCGGCGGTGAATCTCGACCCATCGTGGATCGGCTTCAACCTCGCCGACGCGCTCAGCCAGGCCTTAGGAAAGCCGACGCGCGTGGCAAACGACGCCGACGTGCAAGGGCTGGCCGCGATCGAGGGCAAAGGGGTCGAGCTTGTGCTGACGCTCGGCACCGGCCTGGGGTCGGCGTTGTTTACCGACGGTCATCTGGTGCCGAACCTCGAGATGGGCCATCATCCGTTCCGCAAGGGACGTACCTATGAGGAGTATCTAGGAGCGGCGAGTCTCGAAGCCAAGGGCAAGAAAAAGTGGAACGGATACCTGCAAGAGGCGATCGTTAATCTCGAGCGGCTGTTTAGCTACCGTATGCTCTATCTGGGCGGCGGCAACGCCAAGAGGATCGAGATCGATCTGCCGCCGAACGCCACGACGGTGCCGAATGTGACTGGGCTGCTCGGCGGTATTGCCCTGTGGCACGATTGATCCTCTCTCGTCCGGCGCGAGCCCGTCGTCAAACCGGCGCCTCGTCCCCATCAATTCGACGGTTCGTTCGTTTAGCCCCGGCGGGGCGGTCCCATCGAATAGCCTACGGCTTCAGCCGTGGGAACTGACCCAATACCAAACAAGACCTGGAAGGGCGATACAAGTAACCAACGTGGGGCCGCACGGAACCTGGGTTCATTTTCTCCGTATCTTAACTGCTAGGCCGAGGAAGGCCGGCCTGCCTTCCAGGCTCAGGAGGTCGTAAGCCCAAATGCCCAGATCCAATCCCTTACATCGTTCGCGGCGGAACCGCTGGATCGGCGGCGTCTGCGGCGGTCTGGCCGAGTGGCTCGGCTGGAGTCCGCTGCTGGTGCGCTTCCTCTATGTGGTAGGTTCGATTGTTTCCGTCGGATTTCCCGGCAGCGTCGCCTACATCATTCTGTGGATCATCATGCCGCTCGAGCCGCGCGAAGCGACGTTCTCGCCCCGCAGGGTCTAGCCGGGCCCATGTGAGGGCGATGAAACCAGCAAACCCCTGGTGCGGATGCGCGTCTAACCGGATTTGGCGAGGGGCGCCGGACGGCCGAGGGCCCAGCCCGAGCGGGCGAGGGAGACAGACGACCATGCAAGACAGCCTTTATCGGGATGTGCGCTACGCGTTTCGCACGCTGGGCCGCGAGCCCGGTTTCTTCGCCGTCGCTGTGCTGATTATCGGCCTGGGCATCGGCGCGACGACGGCGATGTTTAGCGTCGTCAACCCCATCCTTCTGCAGCAGCTTCCGTTCCAGCAGCCCGAGCGGCTGGTCCGCGTGGCCAATACCGGTAGCGGCGGGCTTTCGTCGGTTACCTCCCGCGCTTCGAATCTGCGCGACTGGCGGCGGCTGAGCGAGTCGTTCGAAGACATCGCCGGATATTTCGCGTTCTTCGACTACGGCAGCTACAACCTCGTTGGCCAGGGCGAGCCGGAGCGGCTGGTTGGCGTTGGCGTCACCGAAAATTTCCTGCCGCTGCTCGGCGTGCAGCCGCAGCTCGGCCGAAATTTTGTCAGCGAAGAGTGCATCTGGAACGGGCGCCCTGCCGCTTTGCTCACGCACAGCTTGTGGGAGCGGCGGTTCGCGTCTGACCCCGCGATCGTCGGTCAGTCGATCACGCTCAACGACAAGCCCACAACCGTTGTCGGAGTGCTGCCCGCGTCGTTTGATTTCGCGAGCGTGTTTTCGCCTGGCTCGCGCATCGACATGCTGACTCCCTTCCCGGTGGCGGATGAAACCGACCGCTGGGGCAACACCCTGGCGGTCATCGGACGGCTCAAACCCGGCGTCACGATCGGCAGCGCGCAAGCGGAGCTGGATCTTATCAATGCGCGATTGAAGGCGGAAGACGAGGGACGCTGGGGACTCGGCGCGGCCGTCAGCGGCCTCCAGGAGCACCTCACCGGGCGCTTTCGCCAGGCGCTGCTCGTGCTCACCGGGGCGGTCGGTTTGGTGCTTTTGATCGCCTGCACGAATCTTTCGAATCTGCTGCTGTCGCGCGCGGCTTCGCGCCGTAAAGAGGTCGCCATTCGCAGCGCGCTCGGCGCCGGCCGCTACCGGCTGATTCGCCAGATGCTTACCGAAAGTCTGGTGCTTTCCGGTTGTGGCGCGGTTCTAGGCGTCGCGATCGCGTTTGCCGTGACTCGCGGCGTCGCGGCCACTAGCGCCGTCAGTATTCCTTTGTTACACGCCGCGCAGGTCGACGCGACCGCGCTTGGGTTCACGCTGCTCATCGCGGTATCCACGGGCTTATTGTTCGGGATCGTGCCCGCGCTTCAGATTTCTGGCGCGGATGAGCATGACGCTCTGCGCGACTCGTCACGGGGCTCGAGTGAAGGCAAGGGTCGCGCCTGGGTTCGTAGCGCGCTGGTCGTTTCCGAAGTCGCCCTCGCTTGCGTGCTGCTGGTCGGAGCGGGCTTGCTGCTGCGAAGCTTCATGACCGTGCTCGATGTCGACCTCGGTTTCCAGCCGGAGCAAGCCGTCGCCTGGAGGGTAGACGTTGGAGATCGCTTTAACGACGCCGGTCCGGGTCAGCGCGTTGCGTTTTACGAACGCCTCGTGGCCTCGTTCAAGGCCGTGCCCGGCGTAGAGTCGGTCGGGCTTACCGACACGCTGCCGTTGGGACGCAACCGCGGCTGGGGCATTCGCGCCAAGGGTGTGGACTATCCCGAAGGCGGTCCCGGCGCGCAGCCCCGCATGGTCGATCACGGCTATATCGAGGCGATGCGCATTCCGGTCATCAAGGGCCGCAGTTTCAACGAATACGATACGCGCGATACCGAACGAGTCATGGTGATCAACGAGGCCGCGGCGGAAAGGTTGTGGCCCGGTCAGGACCCCATCGGCCAGGTCGCCATGGTAGGCAACAACCAAGAGTGGCGCATCATCGGTGTCGTTCAGAACGTCCGTCACAGCTCGCTCGAAGAAGAGTCAGGCAACGAGATGTACATGAACATCCGCCAGCAAGGGGATTGGGGCGCAATCGATGTCGTGGTGCGCACGAAGATGCCGGTCGAATCGATCGCGCCCGGTATTCGCGCTGCGCTGCGATCGCTTGACCCCACTCTGCCGACCAGCGACTTCCAGACGCTCGGCCAGATCGTCGATCGCGCCGTGTCGCCGCGGCGGTTTGTCCTGTTGCTGCTGGGTGCCTTCACTGCCGTCGCGCTGCTGCTGGCGTCGCTGGGCATCTACGGTGTCGTCTCGTACTCGGTCAGCCAGCGGACGCAGGAAATTGGCATTCGAATGGCGCTGGGCGCGTCGTCCACGAGTGTTCGCTGGCGCGTTCTAAAGAAAACGCTGGTGCTCGCTTCGCTGGGTATCGCGATCGGGGCCGCCGGCTCGTTCGCGATGGCGCGCCTGATCGGATCGCTGCTCTACGGCGTCGACCCTGCCGACCCGCTGACGTTCGCGGCAATGACAGTCGTGCTGGCGCTGATTGCTCTGCTGGCGGGTTACCTTCCGGCTCGCCGCGCTTCACAGATCGACCCCATGTCGGTGCTGCGCTCGGCATAGCGCCGCGCATCGCAAATTAGCTTGAGTGGGACAGTCACCCGACCTCTCAGGTTCCGTCTAAGGGCAGACTGTTAGAGCGGGTGACTGTCCCCAACCGGCACCCAACCGGCACCCAACCCTCAGGCGCTACCGGCTATACTCAGCAAATGGAATCCATTCAGGTGATCCTGAGTATTTCCGTGCCTACGATGGCCGTTCTCGTGGGCATTCTCATCAACAATTCGCGGTTGGGCGATCTTCGCGCACACATGGATGCGCGCTTTTCTGAAGTCGATAGACGCTTCGGCGAAGTCGACAAGCATCTCCGCGCGCTCGAAAAACTCTTCGACGAAAAACTCCTTCGAGTCGAACAGGTCATCGACGCGCGCCTCAGCAGCATCGAAGAAGACCTCGAAGGGATGCGGCACTGACGGCTCAGCGCCGTGACGCTGTTCAGCGTTAGTCGGTAGCGCGGACCGGAATCAAGCTCTTCAAATCGACTTCGGAACTCTCGCCGGAAGCGCCGGACGCAGGCAGAGAAACCGTAACGTGGATATTCTTACAAGTCGTGTCGCTGCAGGCTTGGCCGCGAATGGTGATCTGCGACGGCCCCTGCTTCGAGCGTTGCACCTTGGCGACGAACCGCGCCTCTTCCTCGTAGCCCCAGCTATACCAGCGCAATTCCGGCTTCGAGAAATCTTTCGGGTTGGACTGATACCACGGCCCCGCGATCTTGAGCCCGTCGACTGCCGCAATCTCGGTCGGCCCGTCGACTCCCAATGACTGCTTGCCGGCGAGCTTCTCCGCCGAGCGCTGCTTGTTGTCCATCACAAAGGTGTGCCAGCCAGGTTCGATCTTCGCTTGCACCACCAGAAATTCGCCGTCGAGACGAGCGCGATAGGAAATACACGGCTGGTGGTCATGAAGAACTGCAACCGGTTCGCTCCAGTCGCCTGCCTGCAAAGGGCCGATACCGAGAACCGCGGCCAGCGCCGCGATCCCAAAAGCAAAGTCTCTGAGGATAGGGTGCGTCATTTTCGAAAGCCCATCTTGAAGGTTTTGAGTGGCATCCGCAAACGCTCGCCGTTGCGGATTACGTCCAAGGTATAAGTATCGCCGGCTGTTTTTCGAAGCCGGATGTACAAATCGGCGCTATTGGCGACTTCGTCGATCTGTGCGCCGTCGATGCCAAATATGATATCGCCCTTTTGCAGTTCATGGCTCTTGAGCAAGGCCGCCGTGCTCTCGACCGTGGTTACCTCGCTGGCGAAGCCCGCCGCATCGAGCCCATGCTCGCGTTTTTCGGCCTCCGTCAACGGCCGGGACGCGAAATACATCCGCGGCTCGATACTCCAGTGGCGAAACGTAAGATCCGTGAGCCACCAATACGCAGGCAGCGCCACGGTAAGATCCACGGATTCGCCGCCGCGGTCCACCGTAATCTGCACCTGCTTGGCTAGGCGGTCGACCTTGTCATACTGATACTGGAAATCGCCGAACGTCCAAACCGGAGTTCCGGCAACGGCCGCGATGCGATCGCCGGGCGCCATGCCCGCATCCTTCGCCGCACCGTCAACTTCCTTCGCGACCAGGCCCTTTGGAACGTCGAGATGAACGCCGATCGTCCGGATATCCGGCGAGCGGTACATGTCGCGGATGCGGTCGATCGTGCCGTCGAGCTCGCGGTGCTGGTTGCGGTAGTCCGCGACCAGGTGGCATTCGACGCAGGCGTTGTTCCCGATGGTGCGATCGACCAGCAGCGGGAATTCCCGCGCGAACACCGGCTTGGGCCGCTCCGTCTTCGGCAGCTTGCCCTCTTTGTAAAGCGCGTGCATATCGAGGCCCTTCGCCAACGCAAGCTCGATGCTTTCCAGATCGAGATAGCTGGTAGCGCCCCGCGAATCCCGCCCGCCGTAGCGCAGATAAATCTGCTCGTCGGCGTTCAACGCGAAATAGTACAACGTATTGTGACGGTCCCAGTCGAACAGCCCGAGGTCGACCTCGTCGAGGCGAACGATCCGCGCGCAAACGTACTGACTCAGTAGTTTGCCGCGGGGCGAATCTATCGGTGACAGCACAACCTGTGCGTCAAATACACGTCCCTCCAGTCAAGGCTCGCAGCGGTATTCGAGGAAGATCGGCTTCCCCGTCCGCTGGGCCTCCTGGAGGGCGTCGGCGTAGTTGTTGAACCAGAAAATCTCGTCGCTCTGCGCGGCCAACGGGCTCGCAACGAGCCAGAGAGCGCAGGCGAGCAATACGGATACGATAAGACTGCGTTTTTGCATTTCTGATAGTGAGGAACCCGCGGGTTCCGCTTTCCAATCCCGATTCGATCATTCCAAGCTGAGCAGCGCCGCGAACGAGCGGTACTCCAAGTGAAATGAGTTCCGAAAAGGCCTCTTCCTATTCTTTCACAGCTCGATTCTTTCCTGGCTCGAAGCGCCAGATCATCCAGGGCGGCGCCAGCTCCCGCGGCCGTTTTCGGTCGGGAGAACCCTACTAGTCGAGGCGTTAGGCTGGAAGCCGAAGTTACGGGAGCGCATGCCGGAATAGGGCCACGCCGGGTGCGTGCAGGCGCGGAGAACGTGCCGAGGTGTGCTAGTCTGTCCCAGACCGCCGGGACAAAACGAGTCTCGCGCGCGGCCATATAGCTCGCTGGGGTTGCTTCCATGCCGTCCATTTCCACAGGCGCCGTCCTCGGGCAAGCGCCCAGCCGCTCCCGCTACAAAGTGGTTGTCTTCGCTGTCTTCCTTTCGGTCATTACCTATATAGACCGCGTCAGCATCTCGCAGGCGGCTCCATCGATCACCGAAGAGTTGGGCCTCAGCCGCGTGGAGATGGGCTGGGCGTTTTCCGCGTTCTCATGGGCCTATGCGCTGTTTCAGATTCCGGGCGGCTGGATGAGCGATTGGATCGGACCGCGCCGGGTGCTGACCGCCATCGTCGTGTGGTGGTCGATCTTCACCGCCGCTACCGGGCACATTTGGAGCATCGCATCGCTAGTGGCCGCGCGGTTTCTGTTCGGGGCGGGGCAGGGAGGCGGCTTCCCGGTATTGACGAAAAGCTTTACGACCTGGCTGCCGGCGAGCGAGCGCGTGCAAGCGCAGGGAGTCATGTGGCTCAGCGCGCGCTGGGGCGGCGCGTTCACGCCGCTGCTGGTCGTCGCGATGATGCAACTGATCTCATGGCGCCGCGCGTTTGAGATTTTTGGACTTCTCGGCCTGGTATGGGCGCTGGTGTTTTGGTTCTGGTATCGCGATAATCCACGCCACCATTCCGAACCCAACGCCGCCGAATTGGCTCTCCTCAAAGGCGCTGAAAACACCGCTTCGGGTGACGGCCGCGTGCCCTGGGGACGCTTTTTGACCTCGCGGACCGTCTGGCTGCTTTGGGTGCAGTATTTTTGTCTTGCCTACGGCTGGTATTTCTACATCACCTGGCTGCCGACCTATCTGCAAGAGGCGCGCGGGCAGAGTCTCGCCAGTAGCGCTTTTCTGGCTGGTTTCCCGCTGTTTTTCGGTGGCCTCGGGTCGCTGTTTTGCGGCTTCGCCCTGAAAACCATCGAGCGTTGGATGGGCAGCGTCCTGCGAGCCCGGCGCTTCATCGCGGGGCTGGGCTGCTTCGCCGCCGGCGCGATGCTCATCGTCTCGGTGCATCTCACCGATCCGTTGTGGGCGATGATCGCGATGGGGCTGGCCAGCTTCGCTAACGATCTGGCGATGCCGCCGAGCTGGGGCGCTTGCATGGACGTCGGTGGAAAGTATTGCGGCAGCCTTTCCGGCTCCATGAACATGGCCGGAAACATGGCCGGCTGGGTAGCCCCGCCGCTGGTGGCCTACATCCTGAC
This sequence comes from Bryobacterales bacterium, assembly GCA_040902925.1. Classification (GTDB taxonomy): domain Bacteria; phylum Acidobacteriota; class Terriglobia; order Bryobacterales; family UBA6623; genus JBBDWJ01. Next base: position 11,368 of record JBBDWJ010000166.1, read on the forward strand.
CTGGACGAACGAGAACTGGGCGCTGACCTTTTATCTCTCCGCCGTCATTTACTTCGTGGGTATGGTGTGCTGGATGTTCATCGATCCGCTAACACCGCTTGATGAGAAACCGCAGCAGGTCTTGCCGGCTGACGTACAACCCAAAGCGGCGTAGTGGATTCGCAAAATCTCAGCGCGGGCTTTGCGCCCGAGACAAACGGGATTGTGGGTTACCCGGTCAATACTAGCCTGAGGTACGAGAGGCTCCCCAAAGGCCGTGCTATTGGATCGCCGCAACTCCCCCAGCAAGCGCTTTTTCGATTGCGGTGCGAAAGTAGGTTTCTCCACCGAGCCCCACGATGTAGCTGACTACGTTGCCATCCCGGTCCAACACGACGGACACAGGGATCTGCTCCGCTTCATAGTCCCGAAATGCCTGACGGCCTTCATCCACCAGAGTTCGCAGACCGATCCCATGCCGGCTAAGCCACGCCCGGGCTTTCCCCGCCGATTCGTTCGTGATGCCCCACACCTCCAGGCCCTTGGGCTCCCATTCCGTTTTGAGTTTTTCGATCAGCGGTAGCTCTTCTTTGCAGGGAGCGCACCAACTGGCCCAAAAACTCAGCAGCACGGCTTTGCCGCGCAGGCCGGCCAGACTGACTGTCTGTCCATTGAGATCGGTTAGCGTGAACTCGGGCGCTTGGCGGGCAAGCCACTCCTCGCGCTCCTGGCCAGCGAGTTGTGGCAGCATCCGCAGGGCCCACTCCGGCGGGCGTTCATTCGTCTTCAGCGACTCAGCCGTGAAGGTCCAAGGAATCGTCTCATGCCCGCCCGCTTCCCGCAGCGAAAACGAAACACCCAGCACCAGGAACGTCGATGGATCAATCCGGTAGCGGACCGGCGCCCCCGATAGCGCCCGGCTGGGAAAGCCTGCTTCGTAGTCCACCTCCACCACCCAACACGAAATGGAATGGCTGTCGACCTCGACGGTTTCGTTGGGCAGCAGGCGAACGTCCCGCACGCTCTGATCAATTTGCTCAAACACCGACCACCCCTTGGGCGACAACAACGCCGTGGTATCGGACGGTGCGACGCGTCCCGATCCATCGCGAAACTCGGCTTGCCCGAAGCGAAGGAGCTGAGTAAGTACCGGCACCGGGCTATCGTCGGGCAACAGCGTTGAATCCGCTTGGGCCAGCGAAACCGGCCACCGGACTTCGTAATCCACGCCCGCCCGATTTACGCGGGCCGTTAAAAGGCCGGTCGCTTCGAGGCCAAGCAGACGGCGGTGCGTTTCGGCGGACCGCCGCAAGATTTCATTCGGGTCCTGGGCCGCAGCGATGGTACCGGCAGCGGCAAGCAGGACCACAAGCCGCACGATCCTACCCGGGCCGTTGGACGTCCGAGTCGGACGGAATGATATTTGTGAGATCACTCTCCACCGATTCTTTCACACTCCGAGGCACCCCCGGTTGAAGGCAGCATGACCGTTGAGGGGACATCTGTCTCCGGCCGCGTTGTGGTATCCATAGTGCCTACGACTCAATATAGATCGTGGTACAGCACTACGATTCTGGTCGTAACTCACAACGTATGCCGGCGATCCGCAAGCAGGCACTGCAAACGGCAATTCGGCATCCGGCTTGTGAACCGATGACGGATCGGTCCATACTGTCCCGCAGGAGGATCGGATGAGAAGCTCGATGCTACTACTGGGTGCGTGTTTGTTGCTGACCGCCGCCTGCGTGCTGGCCCCGCCGGGAGAACCTGAGTCAGCGGTGGGCAAGGTCGAAGACGGTTCGGCGATTGTCAGCATACGAGAGCAATATGAAGCCGCGGAGAACGCCGGCGACGCGGCGGCACTCGCGGCGCTGTGGGTCTCCGACGGCATTCTGCTGCCTCCGAACGCTGAAGCCGTCGAGGGCAGCGAATCGATTCAGGCGCGCTACGAGGCCCAGTTCAAGCAGGCCAAGGTAGAGGCGTCGATCGATGGAGACGAGACCGTGATGTCGGGCAACTGGGGCTTCGAGCGCGGTACGTACTCGATCAAGCAGACGATGGCGGACGGCAGTGTCGTTGAAGACGAGGGCAAGTACATAGTACTAATGACCAGGCAGCCCGATGGCGGCGTAAAAGTGTCGCGTCTTATATTCAACAGCGATCTGCCTATGCCCGGATCTCCTGCCGCGGCCGCCGGCCAGTAACTTCCCTGAACCGAGAACGAACCTAACTTGTTTGGCCGCCAAACTGGCGCCGGGATTCAACATGACCATCCGCGCCCTTCTTCCCGTTTTCCTCTGCCTGCCCACTTTTCTATACCTGCCCGCTTTTCTATGCCTGATCGTGGCGCCGCTCGCCGCCCAGGAGCCGCTGCGCAACACCGCGGCCCTCACCTGGGAGGGCGACTTGTCGATGAGGCTGATGGAGGGCGCTCACCGTTTCGTCGAGCGCAAAATCGGCGAGTCGACGCACGCGCGGCAGAAGCACTGGAGCCGCGACCTGACCTCGCCGGAAGCGTACGCGCGCTCGATCGAGCCCAACCGGCGGCGCTTCCGCGAAGCGATCGGCTTGCCCGCCAACCGCCCATCCGCGGATTCCAAATCAAGCAGCGATCAGGCCGGTGACGCCGTTGCGGCGCCGCGCTTCGAATACTACGGCGACGACGAGAGCCCGGCGCTCGTCGCCGAGACCCCCACCTATCGCATCCATCAAGTCCGCTGGCCAGTCCTCGAAGGTGTCTTCGGCGAAGGGCTACTGCTGCGACCCATCGAGAACCCGAAGGGCGCGATCATCGCTTTGCCCGATGCCGATCAAACTCCCGAACAAGCCGTTGGACTCGCGTCTGGCGTACCGGCCGAAGCGCAATTCGCGCGCCGGCTCGCCGAGAACGGCTTCGAGGTTCTCGTGCCAGTGCTGATCGACCGCGAGTCCCACTGGTCGGGAACCGAGGCGTTGGGGTATACGCAGCAGTCGCATCGCGAATGGATTTATCGCCAGGCTTACCAGATGGGGCGGCACATCATCGGCTATGAAGTGGAAAAGATCTCCGCGGCCGTCGATGTGTTCGTCGAAGAAAACCGGGCGCGCGCGAACGCAAGCGGCGCTACCGAAAATGCGAACCGGATTGGCGTCGCGGGGTACGCCGAAGGAGCGCTGCTGGCGTTCTATGCCGCCGCCGCCGACCCGCGCATCGATGCGGCTTTGGTGAGCGCCTATTACAGCACCAGGACGCGCGTCTGGGCCGAGCCGATCTATCGCAACGTTTGGGGCCTGTTGAAGGAATTCGGAGATGCCGAGATTGCCACGCTGATCGCACCACGCGCCTTGATCGTTGAGTACGCCGAAGCGCCGCGGGTCACTGGGCAAAAAGGCGATTGGGGAACGCCAGGATATTACGGGGCGAAGGCAGAGTTCGATCGCATCGATTCGCTGATCAACGCGCAGCAGATGACCTTGAACCTCGGCGTGTCGCCTGATCCGGCTCGGGGTGCGGCCGGTACCGATCTGGCGGCGACCCAAACGCGAACCGCCGTAACATTTCCACGACATTTCACCCGCAGCCCGAGCGGTCCCGGTTCGGACTCGGCGCTCGAACCCTTCAGCGCTGCCATGCTGGATACGGCCTGGACACCGCCGCCGCCGCGGCCAACACCGGCGCCTGTGTTGAAGCCGCTCGAGGACCGCCCGCCACAGGACCGCCGCGAAGCCTTCAGTCCCGCAGGGCGTCAAAAACGCCAGCTCAAGCAACTCGAAACTCACGTTCAGAGGCTGGTCCGCCAATCCGAGCACGCGCGCAATGAATTCTTTCTCGAAAAGGCGCTGCCCGCTTCGACCGAAGCCAGGTGGACCACGCGTCTCGACCACGGCACGTTGCCCGCGGCCCCCTTCGTCGAGGCGGCAGAGAAATACCGGCAGTATTTTCGCGACGAGATTCTTGGTCAGTTCGACCAGGCGCTGCTGCCGCCGAATGCGCGCACGCGAAAAATCTACGACCGCGAAAAATGGACCGGCTATGAGGTCGTTCTCGATGTTTGGCCCGAAGTGATTGCCTGGGGCGTAATCCTGATCCCCAAAAACATCGCGCCGGGCGAACGCCGCCCGGTGGTGGTCTGCCAGCACGGACGCCGCGGCGTCCCGAGCGAAGTCATCGAAGGCGACAACCCGGCCTATCACGACTTCGCGGCGCGCTTGGCGGACGAAGGCTTCGTGACGTTCGCGCCGCACAATCTCTACCGCGGCGAGGACCGCTACCGCTGGCTCGACCGCAAGGCGAACAGCATCAAGGCGTCGATGTTCTCGTTCATCCTCGCCCAGCACGAGCAAATTCTGAACTGGCTCGGGACGCTTCCCTTCGTCGATCCGGCTCGCATTGCTTTTTATGGCCTCAGCTACGGCGGAGAAACCGCGGTGCGAGTGCCGACGCTGCTCGAAGGCTACGCGCTGTCGATCTGCTCGGGCGATTTCAACAACTGGACTCGTAAGATCGCCGCCACCGATCAGCCGTTCAGTTTCATGTACACCATCGAATGGGAAATGCCTTACTTCAACATGGGCAGCACGTTCGACTACGCCGAGCTGGCCTATCTGATGGCGCCGCGGCCGTTCATGGTCGAGAGAGGCCATCACGACCGTGTCGGCCGGGACCAATGGGTCGCCCACGAATACGCCAAGGTGCGCTGGCTTTACACGCAGCTCGGGCTGGGCGACAAAACGGAGATCGAATACTTCAACGGCGGCCACACGATTCACGGCCAGGGTACTTTCCAGTTCTTGCGAAAACACCTCAACTGGCCGGGCCCAGGTGCGTCCGTGCAGTGAGTTGGATTATGCTGGCAGTCAGTCGCAGATTCAGCGAGGGAGATACCCATGACCGGGTGGAGAATTCGCTTTCCGCTCATCGTGTTGCTGTTTACGGTTTCCGCCTGGGCAGCGGACCTGCCGGAATCCAAAGACCCTCCCGGCATGAAGCGTTACGAAGGTAGCGAGATCATTGGCTACCGCGCGCCGAAATTCGAAGAGTTCCTATTACCGCTAGGTACGCCCACGTCGTTTTCACCGGCGGCGTATGAGAAAAGCCTTCCGTTGGATGGTCTGATCAGCCGCTACACCTACCTCGCGCCCGCCGGCCGTTCGCCCGCTGAGCTGTTCCGCAATTACAAAACGGAGTTTGGGCGGCTTGGCGTGACAACGCTCTATGAAAAAGGCCCTGACCAGCGAGGCTGGTTTGGACCCACCCTGGAGCGGATCGCCGATGAGGATCAGTTAGGCCAGATTCTCGCCTACAACGAAGCCCAGGAGCGGGTGATCGTCGGCAAGTCCAAGGATACCCAGCCTACCTACTACTACGTCTTTGTGACTGCCTACCGCGACGGCGTGATTCCGCACCGCCTCGAAGGAGCCGTCGCCAAAGACCAGGGTCTGGTAGAGGTCATCGTGATCGCCCCGGAGAAGCTTTCCGAGAGAATGACGTTCGTCAACGCGGAAGAAATGTCGAAGTCGCTGGCCGACAACGGCAGGGTGATTCTGGAGGGTCTCTATTTCGACACCGACAAGGATATCGTTCGCCCCGATTCGCAGCCCCTGATCGAAGAAATCGCCAAGCTCATGAAGGGCAATCCGCAGTTGAAGGTTCGCGTTGTCGGCCACACCGACAACCAGGGCGCGAGCGATCATAACCTCGATTTAAGCCGGCGGCGCGCCGCCAGCGTGGCGGGCGAATTAACCTCCAAGCACGGCATCGGGAGCGATCGTCTCGACCCCTTTGGCTGCGGCCCGTACTCGCCGGTTGCTACAAACGACTCGGAGGAAGGCCGAGCTAGAAACCGGCGCGTGGAACTGGTTGCCTTGGTAGGCAACTGAACAGCCGGCAAGAGCGATTACAAGCAACGGCTTTGCCGCGGACCGTGAAACCCTCCGTTTTGGACCGTCAACGTGGCCCTCTACGTCACTGCCATTGGACAACGCGTCGTGGTGGTACGGGTGTTCATCAAGAAAACGCAGAAGACGCCAGGCCGTGAAATCGAGCTGGCTCTGAAGCGGGCAAAGGAAATTGAGCCATGACTAGGACTAAGGTGAGCGATCTGCATCAGAAATGGATGAAGAACAAGCAGTACCGGAAAGCGCACGATGATCTGGCGCCGGAATTCGCGCTCGCGCGGGCCGTCATCGCGGCGCGCGTAACCGCCGGGCTCACGCAGGAGCAGCTCGCGCAACGCATGGACACCACGCAATCCGTCATCGCCCGGCTTGAGAGCGGACGGACGCGGCCTTCGACGCAGACACTGGAGCGTCTCGCCGCGGCGACCGGGACCCGGCTCAAAATCAGCTTCGAGCCCGCAGGCATGCATTGAAGCCGTTTATTCCGTTTTGCGCCACTTGGCTGAAGGGTCAAGGGAACGTGACCGTTAGCGCGAGAGCCGCCGAACGTTGCGGGCCGGCTACCGCCTAGCCCTCGCCCTTCGACGCCTCCGTCTCGGGCTGCAATTCGCCGATCACCCGCCGGTAAGCCGAGTCGGACCCGATCGTCTTGGCGGCTCGCCGCAGCCGCGGGGAAATTCGCGGATCGCTATCGTGGCGCTGGGCAACACTGGCCAACACATCGGCCTTGTTGGAATCCGAACCGATGGATTCCGTCGATTCGATGAGCGCCAGCACGGTCTCCGCATCGAGCGAAGGCAGCGCGAGCATCGAGCCAAACACGTGGGCGCGATTGCTATTGGATCCAATCGTACCGGCCATTTCGAAGAACGCCCGCCGCACTTCGGGGTCGTTCTGATAAGCCGCAAGCGAGCGCACCATGAGGTCCGCTTTGTTGCTGTCGGACCCCATCGTGGCCCCCGCGCGGTAAAGGCGGCTCAAACTGAGCGCATCCACTTGCGGGGCATCGAGCACTGACGCCAATACGTGCAAACGGTTGCTGCTGGAGCCGATCGTCTCCGTGGCGGCGAAGAACGCTTCCCGACCACGAGCGTCGCGGCCGGCATGGCGGGCAGCTTGAGAGAGCAGCGACGCCTTGTTCGAATCGGAGCCGATGATAGTAGCGGTTTCCGCGATCGCTGTCAGCAGTTCAGCGTCGTTTTCCGCTGCGGGCAGCAAAGACTCCAGAACGCGCGTCTTGCTGCTGTCGGACCCGATCCTCGTCGTGGCAGACAAGAATGCTTCGCGCACCGCCGCGCCCGGCGGCAGCTCGGTGGCCGCCTCGGTCAGCAACTGCGCCTTGCTCGAGTCCGAGCCGATACGGCCCGCCGACTCGAGCAGCCGGATCATGATGGTGGCGTCGGCTTCCACGTTGCGAAGCAACTCACTCAGCAGGTTTGCCCGGCTGCTATCCGAGCCAATGCGATCGACGGCGTCAAAAAACGGCTCGCGCATCGTTTCGCTCATGGCATGGCCGCTCACCTGACGCAAAAGGTCCGCGCGCTGTGAGTCGCTGTGAACATAGTCGGCGAGATTTCGCAGCAGATCGGCCTGCTCCTCTTCGGTCAGATTTCCCGTCTCGAACGCGACTTCCACGTAGCTCGCGGCGGAAGAGCTCGATTGGATCCGTTCCAGTTCGCTGGCGAAAGCCGGATAGCCGCCGCTCGCGAGGATGCGGCGCGCGCGGCTTTCCGCCGCTAGCCCCGTGCGCCGAATGACTTCGAGCAGCAGGCGGCGCGTCCAGGCCTCAGACTCGTCGTCGAACGGCTGTTCCTTGCCTTCGACCAGCAGCCGTTTTCGAATTTGTCCGTTGGGGCCCGGGGAGAACTCGACAATCTTACTGTCCCAGCCGAGCGACTCCTCGAGCATCAAGTAGCCATCGGTGGAGAGCTTCGCCACGTCGCCATCATCGGGCGTAAACTCGATCTCGCCGAGCGATTTGACGACTACCCTGCGGGGCCCGTGCGTCCAGGAATACTCGCCCTGGCCATTCGAAGAAAAGGCATGTTCGTTGCAAGCCGAGCCGAGCAGAACAAACGCGGCAAGCAACACGACGAGCGTTGCAAAGCGCGCTCGCGTGAACTCAAGAACATTCGGCCTTGTCGCCATGGGAATTCCTCTCAGCAGCCGGACACGGGGTCAACACGCCCTGCGAAACCAAACGAGGGCTGTTTGTCTCTTACGCACACGAGCAACCGTTTGTTCCGTGCAATGATTTGCCGAAAAGCCCGCGCTGAACGGGCGCGCGCTTTGCTCCGTGCGGCTCACTGGCCGCGGCCTTAGCGATCCGACCAGGCAAAATACAGTCCGATGCCCACCGCAAACAACACCGAAACAAGCCCCACCACAAACATCGACGCCAGGCCAACGGCCAAAGCCGGAGCGGCCTGCGATCCTTGCACCCAGCCTGAAGCAATCGAGTCAGCCCAGCCCTGAACCGACGGCCAAAGAAAAGCCAGCACCGCGACCAGCACCAAGCCACCGCCGGTGCAGGCGACTCTTTCAGCTACCGCAATGGGCCGTGTCGCCCTTTCGGTAGCCGCGCGCCGCGCCTTGAGCTGCGCCTTCCACCAGACAAACTCGGCGTCGGGCAGATGCGCTTCGGCAAAGTCGGCTTCGGCCTCTTGCATGAACCCGGCTACCAAAGCCACCTCCGCGCACGCCGGGCAGTCATCGAGATGGCTGCGCAGAGCCGGGTCCCAAGCCCCGCTGGTTGCGGCGGCAAGCACCGTAGTTTCCTGCTCACAAAATCGCTTGCTCATGACCGTACCCTTTCGAGGGCGTCGAGCCCAAGGCCCTTTTTTCGCAACAGGCCGGCCAGCTTGCGGCGCGCCCGGAACAGCATCGGGCGGATGCTGATTTCGCGCAACCCGGTCACCTGCGCGATTTCCCGGTGGCTGGCTTCGTCGACATACGCCAGCCACAAAAGCGTGCGCTCACGCGGCTTGAGCTTCTGAAGAACGCGCTCGACATCGGAGCGCAGCCGCACGTCGTGACCGACCTGCTCGTTGCTAGGCACGTCCGGCAGCGGGTCGGCCTGCCTTTTGGCCTTGCGGAAGTGGTCGCGAGCGAGGTTCGTCCCGATGCGAAACAGGTAGTTGCGCTGATAGGCGTCGTCGCTTGAAGGCAGCTTCGCCCGCAGAAAGCGGTAGAAGGCCTCCTGCAGCAGATCCTCTGCCAGCGACGCATCGCCGCAGAGCCGCCGCAGGTAAGCCCACAACGGACGAGCGGTTTGAGCATAGAAGATCCGAAATTCCTGCTCGCTCCTCGCAAAGTGAGCTTCCTCTGCCTGGTCAAGGCCGGCTGTGGCCGGGTCTAACGACTGAGTGAGTTGCCATGTCATGAGTCCGCCCGTTATTTCTCAAACTCGGCCAGAGAACGCCCGCTCGTGGGCTTGCCCACAGGTTCATCCAGCAATCCCCAGCTTTTGCTGAGTATATAGGTGGCCGCGGCCGACACCAGAAAGCCGCCGCCAAGGCAGACGCCAACGAAACCGAGCACCTGGAAGCTGGCCCTTGTCCCAAAGTACGCGCCGCTGGTGGCAAAGAATGCACCACCAAGCGCCGTCAGGATGATTCCGACCTGGACCGAGGTCATGATCCGGCTGATCGGGTTCCGCCGCGGCTCCGGCGGTGGCGGCGCCTCAAGCAACCGCCGGCCCGTTTCGGTCTGTAGGAAGGCCAGCAACTCCTGGCTGGAGCCGAGCCTTTCGAGCAGACTGGCCTGCATTTGAGCCTGTACGCGGCCCAGCTTCGTCATTCGGATGTTGGTCGCAATGACCCAGATGATCCAGCCGACTCCGGTAAAGAATCCCCACAGTCCCAGAACAACAAACGGTGCTTCGTTGTGCATTGCTGACTCCTGGCCTGGCGCGCCTGGCTTCCAACCGCCTCGCGCGGCGCCGCTTACACCCCTAGCACGTGTCAGCAGGGGGATGTGTTAACAGGAATTTGGCGGCACGAGAAGGGCCCGCTTGCTGGGCTTATAATAAAAGCAACTCGGCCGCCCGATCGACGGAAAACGGATGTCCAATACCGCCAATCACAAGGCGAGCGAACTTGCCCCCGATGTTCGCCGGGCTGTCGAGGCCATGCTCGGCCGGCCGCTCGACTCGGAAGAACACATCAGCTTGACCGCCTATCGGGTTGGGCAAGCCGCGGCCGGAAAAGATCGCGCAAACCTCTCGCGGCAAATCGAACAGCGCATCGACAAAAGCGCCCGGAAGACGGAAATCGTTTCTGACGACGAGTTCGACGCGGTCATCGACGAAGCAGTCGACCACATACGCCACCATCGTTCGTGAGAATTGTGCTTGACACGGGCGTGCTCGTTCGAGCAAACGCCCGGTCGAAAGGCCCAGCCAGAGAACTCCTGACAACGATCCTCGGCGGGCCACACACGCTCGTTAGCTCTCCCTTCCTTTTAGCTGAAGCCGAAAGGGTAATGTACTATCCGCGCCTGCGTGAGCTATTGCGTCTCACTGACCACGAGATACGCGAGCACCTGGATCTTGTCCAACGCCTCTCCGAAGTGGTCGAGGCGGTTGTGGCGGAACCGGTCGTCCTCAGTGATCCCGATGATGATCCCGTGGTTTACACCGCTGTGACGGGTCGCGCCGATGCCCTATGTACTCTGGATCAGCACCTTCGTCATCCATCCGTCGCCGCCTTCTGTGCCCGTCGTGGGATCTCGGTCCTCACCGACGTGGAACTGCGGCGCGTGCTTCGTTCTTAGCCGCGCCTAGGCCAGAGGATCCACCGCCGACACCACCGTCTCCACAATCTCAACCTCCTGGGCCTTGGGATCAAAACGAAACAAAATAAAATCCGCCACGTCACCAGGCTGCAAGAACCCTTTACGGCCTTCCAGCGCAATGCCACGCGCGGCGTTGCAAGTGCCGGTCTTGAGCGCGTCAGAGAGGGGAAGTCCGGCGAAGCGCATCAGGTTGCCCAGCGCGCGATCCATGCGCAGCGCCGAACCCGCCAGGCGGCGGCTGTCCGTAAGCTCGACCCGCATCGCCGGAGTCAGTTCCACCTCGAGATGGCCGAAACGGTAGATGCCAGGAGGGCAGCCCGCCGGCGGCACTGCATCGGTCGTCAGAATCGAGCGGTCAACACCCTTGGCGCGAATGCCGACCTTCACAAACGACGGCGTCAGGTGAATGCCATCCACAATAAAGCTCGCCCAAAGCTCATCAGCCGCCATCTGATGAATGATGTAATTGTCATGCCGTGCAATCTGAGCGTGCGAGCCGTTGCCCAGGTGCGTGCTCATGGTTGCGCCGGCGTTGATGGCGTCGCGGATCTGCTGCTCGTTCGCGTTGGTATGGCCGATCGCAACGACGATGCCGATCGCGGCAAGGTGTTCGATGACCGCCGCCGCTCCTTCGGCCTCGGGCGCGAGCGTAAGCAGCCGGATATTCCCTTCGGCCGCTTCCTGAAACTGTTCGAACTCCTCGATCGACGGCGTCCGCACATGCTCTACGGGATGCGCCCCGCGAGGACCATCAAGAGGCGAAATCCACGGCCCCTCGACATGAAAGCCGCACATCATCGGGCCTTCGGGCAACTCGCGCCGGGCCCGCGCCAGGTTCCGTAGCGACCCGCAAATGTTCTCGTTCGAGCCGGTGATGACGGTCGGGCAGAATCGAGTGACCCCGGTCGCCCGCATCTCGCGAATCGACCGCCCGATATCTTCCAAGGGCGTATGCGGCGAGTTGTAGTCCACGCCGGCGAAGCCGTTGACCTGAATATCGATCAACCCCGGCGCGATCCAAAGGTCCGTCTCCGCATCCGGCGCTTTCTCAACGGAGCGGATGCGGCCGTTCTCTTCGATCAAGCGAATCGGCGTTGCCGTAAGAGGCGACAAGGCAGTGTGAATCATCGTCCGATCAGTGTGGCACAGCCGCCCTCAAATTTCCCATTTGTTCCATTGAGCGCAGCGCTACAATGACGCTATCGTGGAAAAAGTGGAGCCCCAGTCATGACCGTGACCATCAACCTCCCGCCAGAGACGGAAAAAGCGCTTAGGGCGCAGGCAAAAGCGCAGGGCCTGACCGTGGAAGACTGGCTCCTACGCTTGGCCGAGCGAGCCGCCGAACAACCCGCCAAAGCGAGAAAGCAATTCGACAACCTCTCCGACCTTCTGCTCGCCTCTCCGTTGGCCGGAGCCGATCTCAATCTGGAGCGATCCCAGGATTATCCCCGCCAAGCCAACTCGAACAATTTGGCAATATAACGTGGTGACTGTCCCCCCTGGGTCCAGCAGTCGGGCTGATCCCGGCGTCGAGCCGTCTCTCACATTGCCCAATGAAAAATGTGTTGGATTTTGGGAAACTGATGATCTTAACCCTTGAGCATCGACATCAATCCAAGGCATTTAAAAGGAGGGCCGTGGACAGACGGCTACGCGCTCGACTCTCACACCCTGGGAAGCACATATCTGGGCGACAACCCGGCAGGCTATCCGATGTTCGACACAAAGAGAACCCACGCGGGCGAACTGCTGTACCGCTTGAAGTACCGCGGCGACCAAACAGCGGTAGATCCACTAGCCGACGCCGCGGCACAGTTCGTCCAGGCTACTTGGCCCTTGATCCTGGATGCCATTGTTCCCGCCCCGCCGTCGAATGCGCGCAGGATTCAGCCAGTGGATGTCGTCGCGCAAGCCCTCGGCGCCCGGCTTAACATTCCGGTGTGTTCGGAGTGTCTCAGGAAGGTCAAGGAGACGCCGCAACTCAAGGACATTAGCGAGTACAATAAACGAGCAGAAGCGCTCAAGGACGCCTTCACGGCGGCGCCGGAGTACGCTGCCGGCAAGTGCGTCCTGCTTTTCGATGATCTCTACGGCTCAGGTGCGACAGTCGGCCATATCGTCGAAGTGCTCAGAAACCAAGGGCAGGCAAAGGCGGTCTATCTCCTGACCCTAACGGCGAAGTAGGCGCATGAACGTTTTCATCGGCGGCTCAAGAGCAGTTTCCAAGCTGAACCAAGTCATCCACGAGCGCCTGGACGACCTGGTGCGCCGCGGCTGCACGATTTTCATCGGCGACGCCAACGGCGCGGACAAAGCCGTCCAGGCCTACTTCGCGGAACGGAGCTACCAAGACGTCGTCGTCTTCTGCATGGAGCAGTGCCGCAACAACGTTGGCTCATGGCCGACCCGACGAATCGACCCGCCCGCTGGAGGAAGGGGCTTCGCTTACTACGCCGCCAAAGACCTGGCAATGTCCAAAGAAGCGCAATGCGGCCTGATGCTATGGGATGCCAAGAGCAAAGGCACTCTCCAGAACATGTTGAACCTTGTCGGGGCAGGCAAGCGCACCTTGGTTTATTTCGCACCGACCAAAGACTTTCACGTCCTCGCGAACGAACAGGACTTGCAGTCGCTACTGGCCCTCTGCCAGAAAAGCCACCTCGACGCCGCATCACGCGGCCTTGGACTCAAAACCTCACTCAGTCAACTGCCGCTGTCGCTTTCCAGGCCGTAGCAACGGCCTGCCCGCGAGTGTCTGCCACGGATCTCCAAACGTTTGACTTTTGCCGTTTGTTCGCCTATGCTTAGCTCGATATAGGTCCTCGATTCGGCATCGCATTGCAGCGTCTACGTGCGGCTGCCGCTCGGCCCAGGATGTTGTTTTGCCGATTTGGAACCAATCATGAGCTCACGGCCGTCCGCTGAAACGGCGGTTTTCGATACTAACCCGCTGGTTGATCTTGAGCGAGAATCACGCATTTGGCACGTCAGGCAGCGCTTCGATGCTTGGACAAAGGAGCTTCAGCATGAGCCATGGATATGTGCACTTGAACCATTCGCCACAAGACGGCCGCTCGTATATTTCGACGGTGCGCTCGTTCAGAGCGTTATGGATACACTCGCTAGGGTCGGTGACGACCTCCCGGTAGTGATCGAAGCGCTTGACCAGCCACTAACACACGCCATCTACAGTTTGATGAGTCCTTCGCCTAGCTGGACCAAGGAGAGGACGATGCGACTCAGCAGTAGCTCAATCAGTGAGTTTGCTGAGTTCGAGCAGATTTGGCATCCAGAGTACAGCCGGTATGCAGAACATTGCTTCAATCATCTCATCAATCTTTTGCTTGCCGTTTTCGAGGTGAGAGAGGGGAAGCAGTATCGCAATCAAACGTTGGCTAACAGAGTCGAAGTGCTCCGGTCGAAAGGGTTAGAAGAGTTATGCGCTGGCTTCAATGCCCGTATACGCAATGCGGTAGCACATGGAACGATCGAGTTCAGAGACTTTGGTGTTCGTTATATCGACCGCGTAAAGGCGGAAGAGATTCCCGGGTTTCAGTTCTTCGAGTTCTTCGATGATTTGGTAAGCACTTGCCACTCCATCGTCATTGGGCTTTTGATCGCACTAATGCGTGTATGGCCAGCCGTGCGAACCGCTGGCTTTCAACGCCTACCTCTCGGAGTGCGTTTTCTGGGGATTCGTGGAGAATGCACCCACAGATATTTCGAGTTAGTGCGGCTAACGCCGAGCTCCCTCGCTGGTCAAAATCAGATGATGGCAAGTGTCAGGTCTCGCTTTGCAGACAGGGAATGGCACATGCGCGAGGCTCTGTTCCTGTCGGCTCAGATCCAGGACTTTGGGGCAGAAAGTGTGGAACGTATAGGTGTATCCATAGACTGCGGTAAATCAGTGCCGGCGTCCGTCTTTGTACGCAACCAAGCTCTACTGCGGTTCCGCCTGGGGCAAGACGGGCCCGAGGAGATAATCGATGCCGACTTACTGTGGTACAAACGGCGCCTGAAGAGTAGGAAGCTACTCGCCTACCGAATGATTCTTCCACTCGTTTACGAAAGGATCGCACGCAACTATTGGCGCGAAATGCAGGAAACGACTGGCTGGGTACGCCTAGGCAGCTTGTACGAGATCCGCGATGTGAGAAATGTCAGCTCAACTGGACACAGGAGATTAGAAGCGGTTTTTACCTTAAAAGATCCTCGAATATCCGAAGACCGTCAATTGCTTCGTAGGATTATTAAACATGCTGTAACCCGCCTGAGAAGAAATAGAATGCCCCTTGTCGATTTTGGAGCGACGCGGGGCTTGCCGTTAAGACCAAAATATGTATTTGTTCGAGGCTATCAAGTAGATAAATGCCTCAGGCGTCTGGATGGCCACAGAATACGCGAGAGGAACGCTCTTTTCAGGGCCGAGTGGATCGGAGTTCGGAAGCGGCCGGCCCTGTTCGTTAAGAGCCCCCATGAATTTATCGGCTCAATCAGGGTCATGTGGTACGACAGCACCCATTGGGACCGCTTGACAGCCAAAATGAATGAGGCTGAGAACGCGGCAGACTAGAAACCGTTGGGCCTCGCCAGATGAGGGTGGAGGGACAGGTCACCCTAAACCCCTATTCACGCAGCACGGCCAGAGCCGGTAGTGCAGGCCAACCCGCGCGGACCAAAAGCGGCCCATCTTCTTGAAGTGGAGGGAAGGGTGCTGGGGATCTCCCCGCAGCAGGTCGTACGATTGATCCGCTAATCGCTGGATCTCTTGCGGAAGCTGGCGATAGCAGCGCCAGAACCTGGGGTTGGCGCGGTGTGTCACCGATCCGTGCAGCGGCCCTCGCGCAAATCGCGCAAAGCTTCGTCAGCCAATGCGTCAAGGCGTCCTGCCGCTACGTATTTTTCGATCTGACGGTCCCACAGTGCGCCGTCAAACTCGGCAAACCATTTGCGGAATTCCGCAAGCTCGGTGGGGGAAAGCCGACGAACAGCATCCTCGACCTGCTCAATCGTGCTCATACTCCTCAGGTTACCGCCCCGCCGAGTGGGGCGCAAGGCGGTTCACTTTTGGAAACTTACTGTCTTTCGCTGCACTCGGCGGCCTCCGCCGCTCGCTGAAACTCGGCCAATCGGCGGCGGCTCGAGCCTTCGGCCCAACGCCTGTTCTACGGGCCTCACGGAGGGAGCCGACACGCCGCAAGTATGTCGGGACTGCTGCCAGCCGCGAAGCGGCGCCGGAAAATAGCCCAGGGTGCAGCCGCCGGCGGAACCCTGGGTGCAAAGACCTATCCACCGCCCCCAGCGCCCTGTAAAGGCGAGGGAAGGACCGCTTCCGTCGCCATTGCAGGGCTCTTCTCCAGAGGACCCGGTGACCCAGGATTTCGCATGCGCCTTCCCCGATCCTTCAACGTCGGCGCCGCCATCAGGCTCTGAATCGTTGGCGCACGGGTGAGATAATGTGTGCAGGCTTCCACCTGCGTATGTGCCTTCGATGGTTGGCTGCCGGCCACGGCTTCAGAGAACGTTGGGAGGGGAATTGAGGAGAAATTTCACTGCAGTCATTGAGAAAGATGCGCACACGGGACTCTATGTAGGCTACGTTCCTGGTTTCGCCGGCGCGCACTCGCAAGCCGAAACGCTCGACGAGCTGAACCGAAACCTCCACGAAGTCATCGCAATGCTTCTCGAAGATACGGAACCTCAACTCGACGCCGAGTTCGTCGGAACGCAACAGGTCTCGGTCGCCTGACCATGGCGCCGTGCAATTCACACCGACCTCACCCCGCCCGCCGCCGCCCCACGCACGATATCGTCTTACGGTTTGAGAGTGGCCGTATCTTCGACGTCGAGTTGCTGGACTATCACTAAGCTGGAGGGAGAATTGCCATGCCGATGAAGAATCCTCCGCACCCGGGCCGAATCATAGGTCAGGATTGCCTCGACGCTAAACCTGTCGGTGACCGAAGGAGCGAAGCGGCTAGGCGTGAGCAGGACCACCCTGTCGCGCCTGATCAACGGCAAGGCGGGCATCTCGGCCGACATGGCAATCCGGCTGGAGAAAATGGGCTGGTCCACGGCCGGGCAGTGGCTCCGCCTCCAGACCGCATACGATCCCGCGCAGGCCCGCCACCATGAAGACGATATCCGAGTCGAACGTTACGAGGCGCAGCCCGCCTGAAAGCTCATTCACGCCCCCACAAGAAAACCTTACCACCTCGTTTTCAATACTTTACGCGAATAACCCACACGAAAAGCTTGGCCGCCCCGCATAAAATAGAAGAAGGAGCCCGAAAAGACCAAACGGCTCGATTCCAAGCATACGCAATTCGGAGCACCGCCCCAGAGACGCCGCAAAGGGACGCGATGCCGCACAGAGACCGACGCCGCACAGAGACAGTGGAGAGAGAGGCCGTTGGGCGGCATTGAGAGCCCGCCGACAGCCCGGTCCAAGAAAAAAACACCGGCATTTCACCCAATCCAAGCCAAGGCGAACCGCCAAAAGGGGGACCAACAGCAATGAAGCAATCACCCAAGCAAAACCCGGACAAATCCGGGCAAAAGCGGGCAAAACCGGACAAATCCGGGCAGCGAACCCGGGCAAGCGCCGAACCCGAATTGCCATCCTTTCCGGAGCGAGACTCGCCTGCCTCACCCGGCCCCGGCACTGCCGCACCCCACGCCAGCTCCGCCTCCCCGCAGCCCGACTGGACCACCACCCCCGAGCCCGACTCCGCCGCCGCACCCGACCCGGATGCCGCCGAGCTCAACCCCAACCAGCATCGCGCCCTCGCCGCCCTGCTCGGAGCGCCATCCATCGCCGCCGCCGCCCGCCACACCGGCATCAACGAGCGCACCATCCGCCGCTGGCTCCACGACGACCCCGATTTCCGCGCCGAGCTGAGCCGCATGCGCCGCCAATACCTCGCCCACGCCGCCACCCGCCTGCAATCCAGCGCCAGCGCCGCCGTCCAAACCCTGCTGGACCTGCTCGCCGCCAAAGACCACATCGAACCCGGCCGCGCCTCCCTGGTCCGCACCGCCCTTGACTTCGCCTTCCGCGCCGGCTCCTACACCGACCTGGCCGAGCGCCTCGACGACCTGGAAGTAGCGGCCGCCCACGAAAAAGAATACGGCCGGTCCAGAAAACCCAACCACAACGACGCCTTCGACCAGGACCCCGACGCCGAAGCCGCCTAGCGTGGCGCATGCTCTCAGCTTGCAGCGTCGAGCCTCC